>NZ_JBFAPT010000031.1:0-122357 GCF_040676845.1 Nonomuraea sp. NPDC049504 | reverse complement strand
GCCGGGTCGTGGCCGCCGCCCGCTCGGCCGCCGGGCGGGAACGCGCCGGGAAGGCCGGTGCGGACGCCGTCGTCGCGCTCGACACCGACGACGTGGCCGAGCTGGCGCAACGCCTGTCGGCCGCCTGCGACGGCCCGCTCGACCTGATCCTCGACCCCCTCTTCGGCGCTCCGGCCGCTGCCGCTCTCCGCGTGCTCCGCCCGCACGGCCGCCTGGTCAATCTGGGCGGCTCGGCCGGCGAGACCTCCCCGCTCGACTCCTCCACGCTGCGCAGCCGCTCGCTGCGCCTGCTCGGCTACACCAACAACGAGCTGACCAGGGAACAGCGGGCCGCCGCCGTGGCGAAGGTCGCCGAGCTGGCGGCATCGGGCCGCCTGCACGTGGACCACGAGGCGATCCCGCTGGAGGAGGTCGCCTCGGCGTGGGAACGCCAGAGCGCGGGGACGACCACCGGCCGCCTCGTCCTCACCACACCCTGACAGGTGGCCGCCCGGACCGGTCCACACCCCGACGCCCCCGCCGGGGCGGCCTCACCCTCAGGTCAGGTCGGCCCGGCGGGCGGGCGCCCAGGAGGTCATCGTGGCGTGGGGGACGCCTTCGTAGGCGGCCCAGTCGGCGCTGATCGCGCCCGCCGTCTTGAGGAGCAACGGCAGGTGCCCTTCGGCGAGGCGCTCGACCGAGGTCTCGGCGGCGTGGGCGTTGACGTTGATGGCGGCGATCACGTTGCCGAGCCCGTCGCGCAGCGGCGCCGCCACGCTGCGGATGCCGAGCGCCAGCTCCTCGTCGGTCAGCGCCCACCCCTTGGCCCTGACCTCGCGCAGCGCGGCGTCCCGCTCGGTCACGCCGGGACGCCAGCGCGGCTCGACGCCGGAGCGGCTGGGCTCGGCCAGCACCCGATCGACCTCCTCGGGCGGCAGCGCGGCCAGCAGCACCTTGCCGAGCGAGGTCTGCAGCGCGGGAAAGCGGGTGCCGATCTGCACCGACAGGGCGACGATCTTGGGGACGGCGACGCGGGCGACGTACACGATGTCGGAGCCGTCGAGCTGGGCGATGGAGCAGGACTCGCGCGTCTGCTCCACCAGCCGCTCCATGTGCGGCCTTGCCACCTCCCACAGCCCCATCGACCGCACGTAGGAGACGCCCAGCTCCAGCACGCGCGGCGTCAGCGCGTAGCCGCGCGGCTCGCTGCGGGCGTAGCCGAGCTCCTGCAGGGTGAGCAGGATGCGGCGGGCGGTGGGCCTGGCGAGCCCGGCGGCGGTGGCCACCTCGGTCAGCGACATGACCGGCCGGCCCGGCTGGAACACCCTGATGACGTCGAGGCCGCGTGCGAGCGCCTCGATGAAGTCGGGGCCGGTGTCAGCACGTGCCATGGAAACGCCTCCCTGCGTCGGGGTCCCGCAGAACCCGACTCTAGACCGTCGCGGCTTGATGTCCGCACAGCGGCGGCCGGGGTGAGCATAGCGGTGCCCGCACCAGCCGCTCTGACAGGGCCAGCGTACCGGGGGAAGTGACGCTGACGTTGCCAAGCGGTCGTTCTACGGACGGTTGTCCGTCACAACGGAGGGCGCTCCGGGCAGCAGCGGATGGGCGGCCTCGGCGCGCAGCCCGTCGAGGAAGAAGGACAGCACGCGCCGCCAGGTGCCCGGCGCGCTGTCCATCGACTCGCGGATGACCTGCGACATCGCCCAGATCAGGGTGACCAGGTCGGACATGGTGAAGTCGGCGCGCAAACGTCCGGCCTCCTGAGCCCGCGCGATGATCCGCTCGGCGTCGAGAGAGCCCTGATGGCATGCCTGGCTCACGTCGGTGGCCAGCGTGAAGCCCTGGGTCAGCGCGTCGTTGAGCATCTGGTCCTGCGACTGCAGGGTGAACAACCCCTCCAGGAACACCACGAACCCGTCCCACGGGTCGGGCTCGGCCATGGCGTCGGCGGAGATGCGTTCGAGCGCGGCGAGCTGTTGCGGCAGGACCTCCGCCAGCAGCGCCTCGCGGGTCGGGAAGTGGTTGTAGAGGGTGCCGATGCTGACGCCGGCGCGGCGGGCGATGTGTTCGAGAGGAGCGTCGATGCCGCGGTCGGCGAAGATCTCGGTGGCCGCGACCAGGAGCTTGTCGCGGTTGCGCGCGGCATCAGACCGCAGCGGCTTGGGTCCGGCTGCCATGTCTCCCATCATACGAAAGTGAGCTAACCCTCAAGTTTCATGATACGGTCGGCCTAACTTGAGGAACGCCTCAACTTCATCTGGAGGAACCGTGCGCAAGACCGCCGTCGTCATCGGAGCCGGCCCCGGCCTCGGCATGTCCATGGCCCACCGCTTCGGCAGGGAGGGCTACGCCGTCGCCCTGATCTCCCGCTCACCCGACCGCCACCCCGCCTACGTCGCCGCCCTCGCGGAAGCGGGCGTCGAGGCCGCCGCCTTCGCCGCCGACGTGTACGACCGCGAGCACATCCTGGCGGCCCTGGACGAGATCACCGCCAGATTCGGCCCCATCGGCCTGCTCTACTACGGCCCCGGCGCCACCGACGTCAGCCGGGTGCCTGAGCCGATCACCGAGGCCACCTCCGACGACGTCAGGCAGGCGATGGCCATCGCGTACGCGGCCATCGACGTCACCGGCCACGTGCTGCCCGGCATGGTGGAAAGGGGCGAGGGCGGGCTGCTGTACGCCGGCGGGCTCAGCGCCGTCCTGCCCATGCCGCCGCTCGGCGCGCTGGCACCGGCCGCCGCGGCGCTGCGCACGTACGCGCTGACGCTCAACGCCGCACTGGCCGGCCAGGGCGTCTACGCCGGCAGCCTGACGATCGGCGGGGTGGTCGAGCGCGGCGACATCCACCGGCGGATCGCCGCCGCCCCTGAGCGCTTCGGCGGCCTGAGCGGTCACACCCTCGACCCGGACGTCATCGCCGGGGTGGCCTGGGAGCTGCTCACGAAGCGGGACCGCGCGGAAGAGATCTTCAACGCCCTCTGACGGACCGGCGAAAAGGGCGTTCCGCGCGGTCCCGGCACGGGTAGGCATGAGGGGAGATGTGGCCATCGGGGGAGGTCACGATGGGGGATGAGTGTGATCGCGAAACCAGCGGGCTGTCGTTCGACGTGCTGGACCCGGCACCCGTCGGCGTGGCGGTGACGCGAGGGGCGAATCATCAGCTCGTCTACACCAACGCCACCTACCGGGCGCAGTTCGGCGAACGCCCGATCGGCTCGCCGCTGCCCAAGTTGTTCGCCGACGACTACCGGCAGCACTACCGAGAGCTGTTCGACCAGGTCTACGCCACCGGCGAGCCCGTTGTGCTCACCGCCGCGCCGGCCAGCACCGACGAGGACGACCGGTTCTTCACCTCCAGCCTGTCGCGGCTGTCGTTCAGGGTGGGCGAGCGCGGCGTGCTGGTGGTCACGATGGAGGTCACCGACCAGATCACGGTCGCCCAGCAGGTGCAGGCCCTCGCCAACGAGCGCAGCCACATCCTGCGCCGCTACCAGAGCCTCATGCAGGTCAGCGCCCAGATCTTCTGGGTGGCCGGGCCCACCGGGGACGTCATCGAGCACAGCGCGAGCTGGGAGCGGGTGACGGGACAGCCGTGGGAGGACTACCAGGGGCGCGGCTGGCTGAAGATGGTGCACCCCGACGACCGCGAGGCCACGGTGGCGTCCTGGGAGAACGCCGTCGCCACGATGGATGTGTGGGAGCACGCCTCCCGGCTGCGCACCGCCGACGGCTCCTACCGGCACTTCGAGATCAAGGGCGTGCCCATCAAGGAGCACGGCCGGCTCGTCGAGTGGGTGGGCACCTGCGCCGACGTCGAGCAGCAGTGGCAGGAGCAGCGCGCCCAGCAGCTGCTCGACCGCGCCGCCGCGGCCACGGCCGACCTGACCAACCTGGAGGAGATGCTCGGCGCGGTCGCCGCCGTCATCGTGCCGGAGATCGCCGACGGCTGCGGGGTGCACCTCGTCACCGACCTCACCGGCGAGCAGCACGGCGGAGCGCCGTTCGTGGTCGAGCGGGTGGCCACGGCCGCCCGTCCCGGGCTGCACCGGCTGCCGCCGTACAGCGAGGAGCGGCTGCCGCCGGACAACGCGCTCGTGCAGGCGGCGCGGCGGCGGCGCCCGCTGGCGAGGAGGTTCCCGCCCGGCTGCCCGCCGCCCGGCCTGGCGCCGTCCTGGTCGCAGCAGTGGATGGTGGCGAACAAGGCCAACAGCGTGCTCGTGCTGCCCGTCGTGGTGGACGGCGTGGTCCCGGTCGTCGTGACGCTGATGACCTGCGGCGACCGCCCGCCGATCAGCCGGACGGACGCCGCGCTGCTGAGCCGCATGTTCGACCACGCGCATGACGCGCTCAGCAGCGCCATCCGCTTCCAGCGCACCCACCAGATCGCGCTGGCCCTGCAGCACAGCCTGCTCGCCGCGCCGCCGAGGCTGGCCGGCCTGCGCATCGAGGCCCGCTACCGGGCCAGTCCGGCCGCGGCCGAGATCGGCGGTGACTGGTACGACTCGTTCATCCTCCCCGACGGCGTCCCGGTGATGGCCATCGGCGACGTCGCCGGCCACGACCTCGGCGCCGCCGTCACCATGAGCCAGCTCCGCAACATGCTGCGGGCCCTCGCCATGGACCGGTGCGAGCCGCCGGGGGAGATCCTCACCCGGCTCAACATCGCCATGGGCTCGCTCTCGTACGAGGTGACGGCCACCTGCGCGCTGGCCAGGATCGAGGAGTACGGCGGCCGCCACCAGCTCAACTACGCGGTCGCCGGCCACCCGCCGCCGCTGCTGGTCACCGAGGACGGCACCGGCCGCTTCCTGGAGAGCTGCGTCAACCCGCTGCTCGGCATCCCCAACGAGGGCGGCTGCCGCTCCACCGTCGAGCCGCTGCCGCCCGGCTCCACGGTGCTCTTCTACACCGACGGCCTCATCGAGCGGCCCGGCGAGAACCTCGACGACGGGCTCGAACGGCTGCGCCTCCTGGCCGGCTCGCTCGCCCGCTGCCCCGTGGAACGCTTCTGCGACCAGGTGCTCAGCGGCCTGCCGACGACCGGGCTCGACGACATCGCGGTCATCGCGCTGCGCCTGCCGCCCGACCGCTGAGGCGTCAGTACCTGCTCAGCCTCGGCACGCTCTCGACCAGCCGCCGCGTGTACGGATGCGACGGCGCGCCCAGCACGTCGGAGGCGGCGCCGCGTTCGGCGATCGAGCCCTTCTCGATGACCGCGATCTCCTGGCACAGTGCGGCCACCACGGCCAGGTCGTGCGAGACCATCACGACCGTCAGGTCGCGGTCGGCGCTGAGCTGTCTCAGCAGCTCCACCACCCGCACCCGGGTCGAGACGTCCAGCGCGCTGACCGGCTCGTCGGCCAGCAGCACCCGAGGCTCGCACACGATGGCCCTGGCGATCGCGACGCGCTGCCGCTGCCCGCCGGAGAACTCGTGCGGGTACCGGTCGGCCGCGTCGGCCGGCAGGCCGACGGCCCGCAGCGCCTCCGCCACCCGGTCGCCGATCTCGTCGCGCGGGCAGGCGCGCAGCGCCCGCAGCGGCTCCGAGACGATCCTGCGCACGCGCTGGCGGGGGTCCAGCGACGAGTACGGGTCCTGGAACACCGGCTGCACGGCCCGCCGGAACTCCCTGTCCCGCGTGGACGTCACCGGCCGCCCGTCGAACAGCACCTGCCCCGACGTGGGCCTGGCCAGGCCGAGCAGCAGCCGCAGCAGCGTCGTCTTGCCCGCGCCCGACTCGCCGACGATCGCCAGGTTCCGCCCGCGCGTCACCTCGACCGACACCCCGGACAGCACCGCCGCCCCGCCCCGGTAGGCGTAGCCGACGTCCCGCGCCTCCATGATCGTCACGGTGCCATCCGATCCAGCTCGGCCTCCAGCTCCCTGGCGCTGTCCACCAGGGACCGGGTGTAGGGGTGGCCCGGTTCGCGCACGATGTCCTGTGTCCTTCCCGACTCCACCGCGAAGCCCTCCTTGAGCACGATCAGCCGGTCCGCGACGCCCGCGACCACCGCCAGGTCGTGCCCGATGAACATCAGCGCCATGTCCCTGGCCGAGATCAGCCGGTCCAGCAGCGCCAGCACCTCGGCCTGCACGGTGACGTCCAGCGCGGTGGTCGGCTCGTCGGCGATCAGCAGCGCGGGCTCGCAGGCCAGCGCCATCGCGATCGCCGCCCGCTGGCGCTGCCCGCCGGAGATCTCGTGCGGGTACGCCCGCGCGACCCGCTCGGGCAGGGCCACCTCCTCCAGCGCGGCCAGCACCGCCGAGCGCAGCGCGGCGCCGCGCAGCCCGCGCCGCCGGATCGGCCCCGCCACCTGCCTGCCGACGCGCATCAGCGGGTCGAGCGCGGTGAGCGGCTCCTGGAAGACGACGGCCGCCGCCCGGCCGCGCAGCCGGTCGAGCCGCCGGTCGGACCGCTGCCTGGGCGCGCCGACGACCTGCGTGCCCGACAGGAGCACGCTGCCGTGCGCGGTGAGGCCGGGCGGCAGCAGGCCCAGCACGGCCAGCGCGGTCAGCGACTTGCCCGAGCCGGACTCGCCGATCAGGCCGAGCCGCTCGCCGGGCGCGAGGGTGAACGACAGGTCGTGGATCAGCTCGTGGCCGTCGGAGCGGCGTACGGACAGCTGCTCCACCGCCAGCAGCTCGCTCATCGGGACCTCCCTCCGCCCAGGTCGCGCAGCCCGTCGGCGAGCAGGTTCGCGCCGATGACCAGCACCACCAGCAGCACGCCTGGCGCGATCGCGCCGACCGGCGCCGTCAGCACCGTGGCCTGCGCCTCCTGCAGCAGCCGGCCCCACGAGGCGTTCGGCGGAGGCGGGCCGAGCCCCAGGTACGACAGCGACGCCTCGGCCAGCACCGCCAGGCCGAGCTGGAGGGCCAGGTTCACCAGGAGCGTCGGCCAGATGTTCGGCAGCACGTGCTCCGCGATCACCCTCGGCCACGAGCTGCCCGAGGTGCGCGCGGCCGTGATGTAGTCCTGGGAGAGCACCCGCTTGACCAGCACCCGCGTCAGCCGGGCCACCACCGCCGACATGGCGAGACCGATGGCCAGGATCGCCGAGCCGAGCGACGCCTCGCGCACCGCCACCACCAGCATGGCCAGCAGCAGCGTCGGGAAGGCGATGAGGGCGTCGAGCACCGCGGCCAGCGCGTCGTCCAGCCAGCGGGTCGCGAACCCGGCCGCCAGGCCCGCCGCCACGCCGAGCAGCCCGCCCAGCAGCACCGACCCGGCGCCGGCCGCCAGCGCGATGCGGGCGCCGATCATCAGCTGGGTCAGCAGGTCGCGGCCCAGCTTGTCGGTGCCGAGCAGGTGATCGCCGCCCGGCGGGGCCAGCCGCCCGCCCGAGGTGTCGGCCGGATCGTACGGCAGCCACACCAGCGACACGGCCGCCACGACCACCACCAGGCCGACGAGCACGCAGCCCGTCAGGAACGACTTCCTCATGAGCGCCCCAGCCTGGTCCGCAGCCGCGGATCCACCACCCGCTGCACCACGTCGGCGGCGAAGCCGATCACCAGCACCGTGAGCGTGCTGACCGCCAGCACGCCCTGGATCACCGGATAGTCGTGCTCGGCGATGCCCTTGACCAGCATCGTGCCGAGCCCGGGCAGCGCGAACACGCTCTCCACCACCACCGCGCCCAGGAACGTCGTCGCCAGCTCGATGCCCAGGACCGAGATGACCGGCACCGCCGCGTTGCGCAGCCCATGCCGCCACATCGCGCCGCCGAACGACTCGCCCATGGCCCGCGCGGTGCGCAGGTAGTCGGCGGTCAGCACGTCGAGCGTGGCCGCGCGGACATACCGGATCAGCGAGGCCGACATGACCAGCGCGATCGTGACGACCGGCAGCGCGAGCGAGGTCAGCGCGCGGCCCGGCTCCGCCCAGTCCTGGCGGGGGAAGCCGCCGGCCGGCAGCAGCCGCAGCTTCAGCGCGAACACCGTCACCAGCAGCATCCCGATCCAGAACACCGGCACCGCGATGCCGAGCTGGGAGAAGCCGCTGAGCAGCGCGCCGTACCAGCGGTCCGCTTTGTGCGCGGCCACGAACCCGACCGGCAGCGCCACCACCACCGCCAGCGCGAACGCCAGCAGCGTCAGCGGCACCGTGACCGCCAGCCGGGCCGAGATCTCCTCGCCCACCGGCAGCTTGCTGATGTAGGAGGTGCCGAGGTCGAGCCGGGCGAGGTCGCCCAGCCAGGCCGCGTACTGCTGCGCCAGCGGCAGGTCGGAGCCGGTCTCGTGGCGCGCCGCCGCGATCTGCTCGGGCGTCGCGCCCATCGGCAGCAGCGCGTTGGCCGGGTCGCCCGGCAGCAACCGCAGCAGCACGAACAGCAGCGACGCCGCCAGCAGCAGCGAGGCCAGCAGGAACACGGTACGGCGCAGCAGGTAGCGCCCCATCAGCCCTTCTTGATCCCGTACGCGTAGAACTGCGAGTTGAGCCCGTTGACCGGGTAGCCCGACAGGTCGGAGGCGGCCACCACGATCTGCGGGTACAGGTAGAGCCAGTCGCCGGCGGCGTCCTCGGCGATCTTCCTGTTGGCCTTCTTCAGCAGCTCCGTCTGCTCAGCCTCGCTCGGCGCCCGCTCGGCCTCGTCGATCCACTTGGTGACCTGCTCGTCGTCGTAACCCCAGTAGAAGTCGGGGTTGCCGTACCAGACCACGTCGCGGTCGTTGACGTGCTCCTGGAGGGTGGCGGCGAAGTCGTGGTTCTTGTAGACCTTCGTGTACCACTCGTCGGCGGTGATGACGTTGATGTCCACGGTGACGCCGACCTTGGCCAGCTCGCTCTTGATGAACGTGGCGGCCGTCGGGTGGGGGTCGTAGTTGGGCGTGTCCAGGGTGAAGCGGAAGCCCTTGGCGTAACCGGCCGCGGCCAGCTCACGCTTGGCGGCCTCGACGTCGTAGGTGTCGAGTGAGGTCAGGTCCTCGTACCACGGGTCGGTGGGCGGCACCATCGAGCCGATCAGCGTGCCGTGCCCGGCCCACACCGACTCCAGCAGCTTGGCGTCGTCGATGGCCGCCGCGACGGCCTTGCGCACCTGCGGCTTGTCGAACGGCGCCTTGCGGTCGTTGAACGCGAGCAACAGCTTCGTGGTCGACTTGCCCTCGCTGACCTTGTAGTCCGGGTTGTTGTCGAACTGCGAGAGCGCGTCCGGGCTCTGCTGGCTGGTCACCACGTCCACGGCGCCGGTCAGCAGCGCGTTGTTGAGCGCGGACGCGTCGGTGAAGTAGTGGAAGACCACGCCGCCGTTGGCCGGCTTGGCGCCCCAGTAGCCGGGGAAGGGCTCCAGGCTGAGCGTCGAGCCGCGCTTCCACGCCCCCAGCTTGTACGGCCCCGTGCCGTCGGCCGTGGTCGCCCTGTCCTTGGCGTCGGCGTTGACCACCCACACGTAGCTCAGGTTGTAGACCAGCGAGATCGAGCGGTGCTTCAGCGTCACCACGACCGTGCCGTCGTCGGGAGCCTCGACCGACTTGATGACCTCCAGGTTGCCCTTGCGCGCCGACTGGGAGTCCTCGGCCGTCACGCGCTCGATGCTGGCCTTCACGTCGGCCGAGGTCAGCGCCTTGCCCGAGTGGAACGTCACGCCCTTGCGCAGCTTGAAGGTGTAGGTCAGGCCGTCGTCGGAGACCGTGTGGCTCTCGGCCAGCAACGGCTCCACCTTGCCCGCGTCGGTCAGCCGGAACAGGCCCTCGTAGACGTTGCCGTTGAACGCCTCCGTGATGCCCTGGCCGCCGCCGGCGGTATTGTCGAGGTTCTGCGGCTCGTAGAGGGAACCGATCTCGATCGTGGCCGGCTGGGCCGGGCCGCCGGGCGCGGCGTCCTCCGGGCCGGAGCCGCACGCGGCGAGTGCGAGGGCCAGTGCGACCGCGACGCCGGCGAACTTCCTGTTCAACGTAAACTCCACCATTGCTTACCAATTTAGTAGGTTTACGGAATATACCGCCTTGTCGGGTTCGATGGGGCCTCGGGTCCCCGAGCGGGGCCCGCTCGGGGACCGGCTGTCCGGTCGCGCCCCCGTGTTCAGCGGAGCCCGTTGGCCGCCCACTCGCGGAAGGCGCGCGGCGGGCGGCCGGTGACGCGTTCGACCGTGTCCGTCACCCGGTCCTCCGTGCCGGTGCCGATCTCGGCGTCCAGGGCGGCGAGCAGGGCGGCGAACTCCCTGGGCATCCCGTGGGCGGCGAAGTGCGCGGCGAGCTCGTCCGGTGTGACCGGGCGGTGGCGCAGCGGGCCGGCGCCCAGCTCGGTGAGCAGCGCGGCCACCTCGTCATAGGTGAGCGCCTCCGGGCCGGTCAGCACGTGGTCGGTGTCGTGCGGCACCGGATTAGTCAGGGCGTGCCCGGCGACCGCCGCGATGTCGCCCGCGTCCACGAACGCCACCCGGCCGCCGCCCGTCGCAGAGATCAGCTCGCCGTCGCGGCGGCGCAGCGCGACGGCCTCGCCGGTGAAGTTCTGCATGAACCACGACGGGCGCAGCACTGTCCACTCCGGCATCACCGTACGGACCAGGTCGTACAGCGCCGCCGCCCCGGGAGTCCGCTCCGGCCGGGCCGACGTGCCGAGCAGCACCACGCGGCGCACCCCCTGGCGTACGGCCTCGTGCAGGAACGGCTCCACCAGCGGCACCGGCTCGGTCACCCCGATCGGCGGCAGCACATAGGCGGCCCGCACCCCGGCCAGCGCCGGGGCGTGGGTCTCCGGTGCGGCCCAGTCGAAGCGCACGAACCCCGGCTGATCGCCCTTACGGCTCGCCGGCCGGACCGGCACCCCGCGCTCACGCAGAAAGGCCGTCACCCGCGAGCCGGTCGTCCCGGTCGCACCGATCACCAGCACCTCGCTCATGCGGCACCGCCCGCGAACGCCCCCGTGAACGACTCGAGCCCGCCCAGCGCCTCGGCGGCCTGCAACGGGTTCCAGTAGTCGCGGTAGTGCTGGATCTCGCCGTCCCGCACGGTGACGATCGCGACATAACCCATCCGGTACGGCTTCCCGCTGCGCGGCACGATCCCGGCCACCTCCAGCTCCACGACCACCACCTCCGGGTCCTCGGTCCGGTGGATCACCTTCCTGACGACCTCCCGGATGTCGTAGATGTCCGGGTAGCCGCGCAGGTACTCCCGGATCGCCGCACGCCCCTCCACCTTCGGCGGGTACCCGGCGGGCGCGAACGGGAACTCGATCACCCCGTCCTCGGCCCACAGCCCGGCGAACCCCGCCATGTCCTTGGCCAGCAGCAGCTCGACGCCGTGCTCGATCAGCTCAGTGGCTTGCACCGTTCTCCCTCCGTTAGGACGATACGGTACCGTCCCGTCGTGAACCATAGACGAGACGGTACCGTCTCGTCCAATCGCTAGACTGCACGCCATGAGCCGCCGCACTCCCACCGGCGCAGCCGTGCTGCAGCCCCAGGTCACCGAGGCCATCACCGAAGCCGTGCTGGACGAGCTGGCCGAGAACGGCTACGCCCGCCTGTCGATGGAGGCGGTCGCCAAACGAGCCGGCGTCGGCAAGAGCGCGCTCTATCGCCGCTGGGCGTCCAAACAGGAGATGGCGATGGGGGTGATCTGCGCGTACAGCATCGCCATGATCAGCGTGCCCGACACCGGCACCCTCCGCGGCGACCTGCGCGCCTCGCTCGACGCCCTCACCCAGTGGCTGACCCACCCGCGCTTCGCGCGCATCCTGCCCGACCTGGTGGCCGAGACGGCCCGCAACCCCGAGCTGGGCGAGGTCGTGGGTCTCCTGGTCGGCGAGCCGAAGCGGGAGCGTACGGCGGAGATCTTCCGGCGCGCCATCCAGCGCGGCGAGCTGCCCCGCGACACCGACATCGACCTGGCACTCGACCTGATCGCCGCCCCCGTCTACTGGCGGCTCGCCGTCCGCGCCGCCGAGACCGGGCTCACCTACCTCGACGATCTCACCGACGTGCTGCTGCGCGCGCTGTCCGCGACCTCCTGAGTCTCGGATCGATCATCCGAATCGAGCGGCTATCCGGTTGTAGGGTGGGGGACATGCCCGCCACACCGCTGAGAAAGGACGCCGCCCGCAACCGCCGCCAGATCCTGCAGACGGCCAGAGCCATGGTCGACGCGGGCGCGACGCTGCAGCTCAACGCCGTCGCCCGGGAGGCCGACGTCGGGGTGGGCACCGTCTATCGCCACTTCCCGACCCCCGAGGCGCTGCTGGCCGCGCTCGCCGAGGAGCGGTTCGAGGCGATGATCGCCGAGGTCCGCCGGGGCGTCACCGCGCCCGACGTCCGCGCCGCCCTGCACACGTTCCTCGACCACGCGCTCACCGCGTACGTCGAGGACGAGGCCTTCGCCGCCGAGGCGCTCGGCCCCGCGCCGACCACCGAACGCACCCGCGAGCTCAGGGACGAGCTGGTCGGCATGATCCGTGACCTGCTCGCCCGCGCGGTCTCAGAAGGCGTCCTGCGGCCCGGCATCGACGCGCCCGACCTGCTGGTGCTGCTGTGCGGCGTCGCGTACGCGGTCAAGAACAGCCCCTATCCCGACGATCCCGCCGTCGCCACCCGCTACCTGAAAGCCCTGCTCAACGGCGTGCTGGCCACGGACGCCGCGTGACGCCCGCCGCCCGCCCGGCCCCCAGGCTCGCCGCACTCCGCTCCCGCTGGCTCGACGCCGTGACCGCCGAGCTCCGCGACGACCCGGCCGTGGCGGGGGCCGCGCTGGCAGGCTCGTTCGGCACCGGCCGCGCCGACGACTGGAGCGACGTCGATCTGCTCGTCGTCGTGTCCGACGCCCGCCTCGACGGCTACGCGCCGCCCGCGCCCGTCGAGCCGGTCATCACCATCGACGCCCGCCACAACGGCCCGCGCGGCACGCGCGGCCTCAGCTCTCAGTACGTGACGGACGGGCTGCCGCTCTGGGCCGACTGGTACGTCCACCCCGTCTCGCTGGCGAGCTGGCCGTCCGACTGCGACGTCCTGTTCGACCGGCACGGCATCGAACGCAGCCCGCTCACCCTCAGCGAGCAGCTCGCGTCCGGCGAGCCGGAGCCGCCCACCCCCAAGGGCCCCGACGAGGAACGCGCGCTGAAGCTCGGGCTCGTCCCCGTGGCGGGTAAGGGCGTCGCCCGCCGCTCGCCCGGCACGGCCGGCCCGTACGCCCCCGACGCCACCTGGGAGCAGCAGCTGGCCGCCCTGCGCCGCCTGCTCGACGACTTCGCCGTCCTCGGACCGCCCAACAGCGTGGCGGCCGGGCACGCCTACCTCGACCTGGTCGCCGACGCCCTCTCCCGCTGACCCGTTGATCATCTGGGCTCGCGCCGCGTAGCCTGCCCGTGCCGATCATCCCCCGACCCTAGGGAGTCAGCAAGCATGACGATCACGAGGAAGGCGGCGCTGGTGACCGCGCTGACCGCGCTCGGCACGTCGCTCGCGGCGCCGGCCGCGTACGCACGGCCGGCCGCCCGGGCCGCCGCCTGCCCCGAGGTCTTCGGCCACGGCAGCTACCGTTCGGAGAATCTTAGCGATCCTCATTCCTGATTCGCTGGTATCCGCCAAGCCGGAGCCTGGTCTTACGTCGCCTCCACAGGCGTTCAACGTCTCCGGGGAAGTGCCCGGCGACACAGGCTTATGCGGCCTGTTGCTTCAACGTCATCGCGGCGAGCAGGTTGCGTGCCGCGTTGACGTCCTGGTCGTGGACGGTGCCGCACGTGCACGGCCATACCCGCTCAGCCAAGGTCAGGCTGGAGTTGACCACGCCGCACTTGCCGCACAATTTCGACAACGGGTACCAGCGGTCGGCCGCCCATGCCGATGAGCCGTACCAGGCCCCTTGTTGGCGAGCTGGCGGAAGAACTCGCCGAACCCGAGGTCCAAGATCGCTCGCGCCAGCCGCCGGTTGATGAGCATTCCGGTGACGTTCAGGGTTTCCACGGCGATGGCCCGCTTGGATCCCGCGAGCCTCGTCGTGGTCTTGTGCAGGAAATCGGCCTGCTGATCGGCGACCTTCAGGTGGAGGCGGCCGACGCGGCGGACGGCCTTGCCGCGGTTTGCCGATCGCTTCTGCGTGCGGGCCAGTGCCTTGTTGGCGCGGCGCAGGCGGCGCAGCGCGGTCGATATCCACCTGGAAGGAGATCCACCACCGGCCCGTGATCTCGTGGATCGTGGCCCCGAGGACGCGTGCCCGGCCGTCGGTGAGCCGGTCGGGCAGCCATGTCATCAGATGCCTCCGTGGAAAACCTCGCCTTCAGGCGGGAGAGGAATCGGACTCCTGTGGAGCAGGACAGGGGCAGCCGGTTCGCCGTCAGGTGAACCGGTGTATCGAACACACACGCGGCCCTTAGCCGATCGTGGGAGCATGTGGGGCGTGGCGCAGATCGTGAAGCGGGCCTACAAGTACCGCTTCTATCCGACTCCCGAGCAGGCCGGCGAGCTTGCCCGGACGTTCGGCTGTGTCCGTCTCGTCTACAACAAGGCGCTCGAGGAGCGCACCCGTGCCTACCGGCTGGAAGGCCGCCGTGTCTCCTACGTGGAGTCCTCCGCGCGCTTGACGGAGTGGAAGCGCAGCGGCAAGTTCGACTTCTTGTTCGAGGTGTCGTCGGTTCCTCTTCAGCAGGCGTTGCGGCATCTTCAGGCGGCGTTCGCGAACTTCTTCGCCAAGCGCGCCAAGTACCCCACGTTCAAGTCCCGCAAGAAGTCCCGGGCGTCGGCGGAGTACACCCGCTCGGCGTTCCGCTGGCGTGACGGGGAGTTGACGCTGGCCAAGATGGACACGCCGCTCGCCATCGTGTGGTCGCGTCCGCTGCCGGAGGGTGCGCAGCCGTCCACGGTCACCGTCTCCCGTGACAGCGCGGGACGCTGGTTCGTGTCCCTCCTGGTCGAGGAGAAGCTCATCCCGCTGCCGCCTGCCGGGCGGAGCGTCGGGGTGGACGCCGGCATCACCGCGCTGGCGGCACTCTCGACCGGCGAGAAGATCGACAACCCCCAGCATGAGCGCGCCGATCGGCGCAGGCTGGCCAAGGCGCAGCGGGCCCTGGCCCGTAAGGAGAAGGGGTCGAACAACCGCGCCAAGGCCAGAGTGAAGGTCGCCAGGGTGTACGCCCGGATCGCCGACCGCAGAAGGGATCACCTGCACAAGGTCACGACACGGCTTGTTCTCGAGAACCAAGTGATCGCCGTGGAAGACCTGACCGTCCGCACCATGGTCCGCAACCGCAGCCTGGCCCGCGCCATCTCGGATGCGAGCTGGCGGGAACTGCGCTCCATGCTGGAGTACAAGGCACGATGGTACGGGCGGACTGTGGTGGCGGTCGACCGCTGGTTCCCCTCCTCCAAGCTGTGCTCGCAGTGCGGGGCCCTGCGGAAGAAGATGCCGCTGAACGTCCGGGAATGGATGTGTGCCTGCGGCGCGGTCCATGACCGGGACGTCAACGCGGCCAGGAACGTGCTCGCCGCCGGGCTGGCGGAGAGCTGAAACGCTTGTGGAGCGGGTGTAAGACCTCAACGAGAGTCCTCTCGAACGGGCGACCGGCTGTGAAACAGGAACCCTCACGGGCGACCGTGGGAATCCCCCTCCTTCACCACGAGGGGGAGGATGTCAAGTGGCACAACACCTCCCACCACCACCACCCACCACCACCACCAAACGGCCTGACCGGCGTCCGGCGCAACATCACCGACCTGTGGTGGACGGCGGGCAGCGACAACCTGCGCGACCGCAGCATCGCCCGCGGGCCCTACAAGGGGCAGCAGGTGCACACGCTGCGGCAGTGGCTGGACCACGTGCGCTCGCGCGGCATGATCGCGCTGCTGGAGATCAAGCCCGAGGCCCGGCCCGTCCTTTCGGGACGTACGGGGCGGCGGCCTGGAAGGAGGTCTCCGACCCGATCAAGGAACGCCAGGCGTCGATGCGCATCCTCGTCTACTCGCAGGACTCCTGGATCCAGGCCGAACTCGCCAAGCGCCACCCGACCCTCCTCAAGGGCTCCCAGGCCCGCTGGACCGACAGCGTGGCCTGGCAGGAACCCCCGGCCGCCTGGAACGGCAACACCTCCCGCTGGGCGGAGGTGCTGGCCCAGGCGCCGAAGAGCGTGATGACGAACTACACCAAGGACTACCGCGCCTGGCTCGACGGCAAGTGCGCCTGACCGGTCAGTCGTCGGCCGCTGCCTGTTCCAGGACCTCCAGGATGGTGGCGGTGAGGAGGGTGACCTTGTAGGCGTTGTGCGGGGTCGGGGTGCAGCGGGCGGCGGCCAGGGCGGCGGCGGTCTCGAAGGACTCGCCCGAGAGGAGGGCGGTCTCCACCTCGGCGAGCCGGAGCGGGACCCGGGCGACGCCGCCGACCGCCACCGCGGCGGCGGTGACCCGTGGGCCGTCCATCACCAGGCGGGCGGTCGCCTCCACCAGCGGC
The DNA here is from genome assembly GCF_040676845.1 of Nonomuraea sp. NPDC049504. Classification (NCBI taxonomy): domain Bacteria; kingdom Bacillati; phylum Actinomycetota; class Actinomycetes; order Streptosporangiales; family Streptosporangiaceae; genus Nonomuraea; species Nonomuraea sp. NPDC049504. The sequence goes on along the minus strand of NZ_JBFAPT010000031.1, from coordinate 105,995 downwards.
CATTCGGCCTCGGAGCGGGCGATGGCCCTCCGGTACGCGGCTCGCTCCCCGGCCACCGGCGGCGGCAGGTGCACCGAGGTGAGCAGCTCGCCGGGGCCGAGGAGGTGGTCGCGGGCCGGGTCGGAGCCGTCGCCGTACAGGTCGGCGGCCGGGAACGGGCTCCTGCCGTGCACCTCGACGGCCGCGTCGTACGCCAGCAGCGCCATGGCCAGCGAGGACGGGTGGGGTGCCAGGCAGGGGCCGGTGTCGATGACGGCGGCGTACAGGCTCTGGCCGGCGCGGGCCGGGCAGGAGTCGCCGCCGTCCTGGTGGCAGGTGAAGGCCGGGTTGCGGTAGTACCAGCAGCGGTTGCGCTGGAGCAGGTTCCCGCCGACGGTGGCGACGGCCCTGATCTGCGGCGTGGCCAGCCCTCTCGCGGTCAGGGCCAGCGCCGGGTACGCGGCCCGCAGCCGCTCGTCGCGGGCCACCTCGGCGACGGTGGTCAGCGCACCGAGGCGGGCGGAGCCGTCCGGCTGCCAGGTGATGCCCGACATGCCGGGCACGTCACGCAGCTCGGCCAGATCTACGAACGGCCCGGCCACCGGCCGGCTCATCACATCGGTGCCACCCGCCCGCGGCACTCCGTGCCGCGCGGCCTCAAGAAGATCGGTGGAGACGGTCAAGGTCGGATCCCTTCGAGATGCGAAACGGCCTGAGGGGGAGAGGCGGCGGCCCGCGAGCGGCGTGGCTCGGCGGCGATCACCGAAGCTCCCCGAGTGGCGGAGCCTCCTGAGCCCGCGCATACCGGCGATGCCCGGAGCGGGTGGTCACCGGGCGAGGTGCGCAGCCGCCGCCGAGGGGCGTCTTACGGGATGCGGCGGTCATGAGGTGAGGCCCTTGAGGAGGCGGTCGGGGCGGATGGGGAGGTCGTGGGGGCGCCAGCCGGTCGCGTTGTGGACGGCGTTGGCCACCGAGGCCGCCACTCCGACCGTCGAGACCTCGCCGAGCCCGACGCCGCCGCCGTTGACGTGGTCCCAGCCCTCCTGGTGGAAGTGGATGGTCATCTCCGGCGTGTCGCCGATGCCGGGGATGCGGTAGTCCTCCAGGTTCGCGGTGAGGACGGTGCCGGTGACGGGGTCGGTGTGGCGTTCCTCGTACAGGGCGTAGCCGATGCCCTGGATGATGCCGCCCTCGCACTGGTTGCGGGCCGGGCGCTCGGCGTAGATGCGGCCGGCCGTGAGGCCGCCCCAGACGCTCAGCGGCCTGACCGTGCCGAGCCTGGTGTCCACCTCGACCTCGGTGACGTGCACCGCGCCGCTGAACCCGCGCCCGATCGACATGCCGTCGATCGAGAACGGCGTCACGTACCCGCCCCGGTCGCCCCGCCGCCTGCCGACGACCTTGGCGCCGTGGGTCAGGCCCTGGGCCCGCAGGCGGCGGGCGGCGTCGCGGGCGGCCGGCGCCACCGAGGTGGTGCTGCGGCTGCCCAGCGCGGGCGGTCCCGGCACGCTGGCTGAGCTGCCGATCTCGACGCGGATGCGTTCGGCGGGCAGGCCCAGCTCATCGCGCAGGACGCCGGCGATGACGCTGCGCACGCCGGTGCCGATGTCCTGGGTGGCGGTGCGCGCCACGACCACGTCGCCCTGGACCTCCAGCTCGACCTGGGTCGCCGTGGCGACGAGGTAGATCCAGTTGGCCACGGCCACGCCGACGCCGCGGCGGAAGCGTCCCGTCTGCGACCCGCTGTGCGGCCTGTCCCGCCAGACGGGCAGCTCCAGGACCCGCTCGTAGAGGGCGCGCCGTTTGGGGTTGCCGTCCCAGCGGCGGCGCAACACGATCGGGTCCTCGCCGAGCCGGTGCGCCATCTCGTCCACGGCCTGCTCCAGCGCCCACAGCATCGGCGGGGCGCCGGGACCGCGGAAGGGCGTGCCGGGCGGCTCGTTGGTGACCACGTCGTAGTCGCGCAGCCGGCGGGGCGCCTTGCCGTACACCAGGCGGGCCAGGGACGCTGAGGTCGATCCGATGGAGACGCCGCCCCGGCCCCGCACGTCGATCGCGAGCGCGGCCAGCTCGCCCTTGGTGTCGGCGAGCAGGGCGATGTTCGTCCTGCTGCCCGGCCGGCTGCCGGCGTCCGTCAGCTCCTCGGCGCGGCTGAACACCACGCGTACGGGAGCGCCGTACGCCCGCGCCAGCTCGACCGCCGCGACCGACTCGACCGTGATCCCGGACTTCGCGCCGAACCCGCCGCCCACGTGCTCGGCGACGACGTGCACCCGGCTCTCGTCCAGCTTCCAGCGCTTGGCGGCCTGCTCGGCGGCCATGGCCAGCGTCTGCGTGGACAGGTGCAGGTGGAGGTCGCCGCGCTCGTCCCACCGCGCCACGCAGGCGTGCGGCTCCAGCGGCGTGTGCACCTGCACGGCGGTGCTGAACGCGCCCGTCACCAGCAGCGGGTCGTCGCGCCTGCGGGCCTCGTCGATCAGCCTGGCCGCCTTGCCCGCCCGCCTGCTCGCCCCGCTGAACGGCCCGCGCACGTTGCCGTCCCAGCCACCGGGCACCGTCATGCCCTCGCTGGAGCTCTGGGCGTTCTTCCTGCTCTGCTCGTCGTAGACCGGCGGGGCGTCGGGGCCGTCGTCGAGCGCGGCGGGGAACGGCTCGTACCCGATCCTGGCGCCCTCGGCGATCGCCTGGGCCTCCCGGCGGGTCGCGGCGGCGACGGCGGCGATCGGCTGGCCGGCGTAGCGCACGATCCGGTCATCGGGCAGCAGATCCACCACGGGGACGCCGTCCACCTCCACGGAGGTGACCCGCGCGTGCGCCTGCGCCGAACGGATGATCACGCCTTCGAGCTGGCCGTCCAGCCGGACGTCCGTGGTGTAGCGGGCGCGTCCGGTGATCTTCTCCATCGCCTCGACCCGGACGGGTGCGGGGGTGTCCGTGTCGTGCTCGCCCCGGCAGGCGGCCGCGACGGCCGCGTAGATCCCCGCGTACGCGCCGCAGCGGCACAGATGACCGGCCAGGGCCGCGGCGATCTCCTCACGGGACGGCGTCACGTCGCCGTGCCCGGCCCGCCAGGCGTCCACGAACGCGGCGGCCTCGACCACGAAGCCGGGCGTGCAATAACCGCACTGCAGCCCGTCGTGGGCGGCGAACGCACGCTGCACGGGGTGGTCGAGCCCTTCGGCGGTGGTCAGGGCCCTGCCCTCCACCGCCGCGCAGGGCAGCAGGCAGCTCGCCTGCGGGGTGCCGTCCACGGAGATCGTGCACGCGCCGCAGACGCCCGTACGGCACACGGCCTTCGTCCCGGTGAGGCCCAGGCCGTCACGCAGGACGTCCACCACCGGATCGTCTCGCCCGGCGTCCACCTCGTGGGGCACGCCGTTCACCATGATCTTCATAGCGCTCCTGCTGACGTTGTCAACATTGGGGTATGTTGACAGTGTCAGCGCAACTGCTGACATTGTCAACACGGGAGGTCGTGAGAGAGTGAAGGCATGATCGACGGCACCAGGTCCCGGCTGATAGAGAGCGCGCTGACGTTGCTGCGCGAGGAAGGGCTCGACGCCGTGACGCTGCGCGCGGTCGGCGAAACGGCCGGCCTGTCGCGCATGGCCCCCTACCGCCACTTCGCCGACAAGACCGCGCTGCTCGCGGCGCTCGCCGCCCGCGTCATGTCCGACATCACCCAGCACATCGCCACCGCCGTGCTGTCGCAGGGCACCCAGGAGGAGCGGCTGCGCGCCTTCTACCGCAGCTACATCGACTACGCCGTACGCCACCACGAGGAATACCGGCTGGTCTTCTCCTCGGTCTTCGTCGCCAGGCGGCACCCCGAGATCGAGCAGGGCATCGACGAGATCATGACCGCGCTCAGCGTGGACGACGGCACCGGCGGTCCCCGCGAGAAGGCCGCGGTCGCGGCCGTGCTGGCCAGCGCCCACGGCATCGCCGAGCTGGTCACCGTGGGTGATCTCGCCCACAAAGGGATCAGCACCGACGACATCATCGACGTCATCGTCACCCGCGCCACCCGCCCCTGACGCCGGGATATGTCTGGCCGCACAGAGGGGTGTGGCCAGACCCACTCCTGGGCCCACCTGGGCGAAAGTCCCTCCGGCCGGGTGCACAGTGGAAGCACGACGGCACCGAAGGAGTGGAGAGCGGGCATGCGATGGTTGACCGGCGCCTGGGCGGGATTCGCGCGGGCGTGCGCCGTCCTCGGGGTGAGCCTGCTCGTCCCGGCCCTGTGGGCGGTGGCGGTGGCGCTGGGCCTGTGGTGGGGCGGCGGCATGTGGGGCGTCGGCCCGTTCTGGGCGGCGTTCCTGACGGTCGCGCTGTCGCGCAGGATATGCGGGTGGTTCAGGAACCTGGTCGCGCGATGGACCGGCATGGAGATCCCCGGCGGCTACCGCGAGGCGGCCCCGGTGACCCGCCTGTCCACCGGCTACTGGTGGAACGGCCACTCCTACGAGCGCAACCGCCGCGACGCCGAGCGTGACCAGCGGTGGCGGACCTGGGTGCGCGACCCCGCGACCTGGCGTGACCTGCGGTTCGTCGCGATCGTCCCCTTCACCGCCGGGCTGGCCGCCGCCGTGCCGCCCGCCGCGCTGGCAGCGGCGGTCGCCGGGCTCCTCCAGCCGTCGCCGCTGCCGCGCGCCGCGGGCGTGCTCGCCGCCGTCGTGGCCGTCGCGACCTCCCCGTACGCCTGGCGCGCCGCCCCGCCCGTCGCCGCCCGCTTCCTGCGTCCCTCTCCCGCCATGGCGCTGGCCGGCCGCGTCGAGGAGCTGACCGCCCAGCGCGCGGACACCACGGTGGCGCAGGCCGCCGAGATCCGCCGCATCGAGCGCGACCTGCACGACGGGGCCCAGGCCCGCCTGGTCGCGCTCGGGATCTCCCTGGTGACCGTGGAGAAGCTCATGCAGAGCGACCCTGACCGGGCCAGGGCGCTGCTGCGCGAGGCGCGGGCCGGCGCCGCCTCGTCGCTGACCGAGCTGCGCGAGCTGGTCCAGGGCATCAACCCGCCGGTGCTGAGTGAGCGCGGGCTGGTGGACGCCGTACGCGCCCTCGCCCTGGACAGCCCGCTCGAAGCGTCCGTCAGCGCGGAGGGGCGGCTGCGCCTGGACCCGCCGATCGAGTCGGCCGTCTACTTCGGCATCGCCGAACTGCTCACCAACGCCGCCAAGCACGCCCACGCCACCCGCGCCCGCATCTCCATCGCCCGCGCGGACACCGACCTGGTCGTCGAGGTCGAGGACGACGGCAGGGGCGGAGCGGTCCCGCGCGCCGGCGGCGGGCTCGACGGGCTGCGCCGCCGCCTGGCCGTCTTCGACGGTGCCCTGGAGGTCACCAGCCCGGCGGGCGGCCCGACCCGTGCCAGGATGGTGGTCCCATGCGCATAGTCGTCGCCGAGGACCTCTACCTGCTGCGCGAGGGGATGGTCCGCCTCATCGAGGCGTTCGGGCACGAGGTGGTGGCCACCGCGACCACCGGCCCCGAGACGCTCGACGCGCTGCTGACGTGGCGGCCCGACGTGTCCGTCGTGGACGTGCGCATGCCGCCGTCACAGTCGGACGAAGGGCTCAAAGCGGCCGTCGCGGCCCGCCGCGAGGTGCCCGGCCTGCCGGTGCTGATCCTCTCCCAGCACGTCGAGCAGCTGTACGCGCGCGAGCTGCTCGCCGACGGCTCCGGCGGGGTCGGCTACCTCCTCAAGGAGAGCGTGTTCGACGCCGACCAGTTCGTGGACGCCCTGGAACGCGTCGCGGCCGGCGGCACCGCGATGGACCCCGCCGTCATCGGCAAGCTGCTGTCCAGCGGCGCGTCCACCCGCCGCCTCGGCGGCCTCACCGGGCGCGAGCTCGACGTGCTCGCCCTGATGGCGGAAGGGCTGTCCAACCAGGCCATCGGACGGCGGCTGTTCCTCAGCGAGAGCGCGATCAGCAAGTACACGACGTCGATGTTCGGCAAGCTCGGCCTGACCGACGACGACGACACCAACCGCCGTGTGCTGGCCGTCCTGACCTACCTGAACGACTCCTAGCCGATCAACGGCATACCGCCGCCATACCTCCCCTCCCTACGGTCGTGACCGTGGCGCCGCATGCCACGCATCCGTACTGGGAGGACATTCATGCGTTTCGTCCGCTTATCCGCCGTCGTCGCCGCGATGCTCATCGTCGCCGGCACGGCGAGCCAGGCGACGGCCACGTCCGCACGCGAGACGATGGCCGCGCCCGATCTCCAGCTCCCCTTCCCCTGCGGCCAGAAGTGGCAGCTGAACACCTGGGAGCACGCTCCCGCGCTGGACATGGTCAAGGAGCCCGACCAGCACGGCACCCTGGGCGCGACGCTGATCGCCCCCGCCGCCGGGACGGTCAAGCAGTCGTACCGGCACGAGAACGCCGGCAACATGATCCAGATCGATCACGGTGGCCGCTACTACACGACCTACATTCACCTGCAGTCGCGTGCCGTCTCGGCCGGCGACCGGGTGCAGCGGGGAACCGTGATCGGCAAGGTCGGCAAGGACGGCGAGACCGCCAACAACCACCCGCACCTGCACTTCGAGCTCGGCTACGACGCCAACGGCGACGGACGGGCCTCCTGGGGCACCAAGAATTCCGAGCGGGTCAGACCGACCTTCGACGGCGTCACCTACGGGCAGGCGAACGGCCGCGAATGGAACAACGTCACCAGCCGCAACTGCTCGGCCACGTCCCCTGAGGGGACCGCGAAGATCTATGGGGCGCTGCCGGACGGGCGGCTCACCTACACGACGATCGATGCGGAGTCGGGTAAGCGGACGCATGGGGCGGTGGTCTCCGCCACGAGCCTTGGCTTCACGCCGAAGGCGATCGCGACGTTGAACTTCAACACGCTTCTGGTGACCAAGCCCGGCAACGACGGTGAGCTGTATCGGGTGGACATCCGGACGAACAACGAAGAGCTGATCTTCGAGACGCCTGTGCTGCTCGGCACCGGCTGGACGCATGACCTGCTGGCCTACGACGGCAGGAGCCATCTCTTCGGGATCGCGGCCGGCACGTTGCGCCGCTACACGCTCACGGCGGCCAAGCCGGCCATCGGCGACATCACCGGAAACACCCTCATCGGTACGGGGTTCACCCTCAAGACGCTGACGACGACGGGTCCTGACTGGATCCTGGGCACCACCACGAACGGGCTGCTGCTGTCGTACAAGATCAACGGCAAGGACGACTGGGACCGGCACCAGCTCCGTGACAGCACCTGGCAGAACTTCGACGCCCTCCTGTCGCCCGGCGCAGGCGTCTACTACGGCCACAGCCCGGCGGGCGCGCTGTACCGCTACCACGACGGCGACCCCTACGACGGCAAGGGCGACGACCTGACCGCTCACAACACCGTCGACGCCACCGGCTGGGCCCAGACCCTGCTCTCCGCGCAGCCCGGCACGGTGACCTCGTCGTGAGACTTCGCCACGTGTTCACCTCCCTGGTGGCGGCCGCGACGGCCATCGTGATCGGCTCGTCGTCCCCCGCATTCGCCGACCCTCAACCGCAGGCGGAGTTACGGACGCAGCCGCCCGCCACGTCGGACATCACCGCCGCCTACCAGACCGCCCCATGTGACAAGAGCGGCACCACCTCGACGGACGCGTCCCTGGCTACCTCGCTCAACCGCACGCTCAACGAGAAGATGCGCGGCTACATGTCCGCCTACCGGGTCTCCTGCGCCCGCATGGTCGTCAAGGCCGTGCACGACCGCGGGCTGGACCGGCGGGCCGCGGTGATCGCGGTGGCCACGATCATCGTGGAGACCAGCGTCCAGAACATCAGCGAGGAGGTCGACCACGACAGCCTGGGGCTGTTCCAGCAGCGCGCCAGCTGGGGCAGCAGGTCGCAGCGCCTCGACCCGGCCTGGGCCACCAACGCCTTCCTCGACAAGATGCTGCGCGTCTACCCCGGCAACGGCTGGAAGTCCGCGCCGATCGGCGAGGTCTGCCAGGCGGTGCAGGTGTCGGCCTATCCCGACCGGTACCAGGTCCAGGCCGGCGACGCCAAGATCATCACGGATGCCATCTGGCCGCACGTCAGCGGCCCTGAGGGGACCGCGAAGATCTATGGGGCGCTGCCGGACGGGCGGCTCACCTACACCACGATCGATGCGGAGTCGGGTGAGCGGACGCATGGGGCGGTGGTCTCGGCGGCGAGTCTCGGCTTCACGCCGAAGGCGATCGCGACGTTGAACTTCAACACGCTTCTGGTGACCAAGCCCGGCAACGACGGCGAGCTGTATCGGGTGGACATCCGGACGAACAACGAAGAGCTGATCTTCGAGACGCCTGTGCTGCTCGGCACCGGCTGGACGCATGACCTGCTGGCCTACGACGGCAAGAGTCATCTCTTCGGGATCGCGGCCGGGACGTTGCGCCGCTACACGCTCACGGCCACGAAACCCGCCATAGGCAACATCACGGGTAACACGCTCATCGGTACGGGGTTCACGCTCAAGACGCTGACGACCACGGGGCCCGACTGGATCCTGGGGACCACGACCAATGGGTTGCTGCTGTCGTACAAGATCAAGGGCAAGGACGACTGGGACCGGCACCAGCTCCGTGACAGCACGTGGCAGAACTTCGACGCTCTCCTGTCGCCGGGCGGAGGCGTCTACTACGGCCACAGCCCGGCAGGCGCGCTGTACCGCTACCACGACGGCGACCCCTACGACGGCAAGGGCGACGACCTGAGCGGTCACGGCACCGTCGACACCATCGGCTGGGCCCAGACTCTGCTCTCGGCGCAGCCCGGCACCGTCACCTGAGTCAGGGACCTGGCGGCAGGTCTCTGACGTAGAGCAGGGCGTCGCTACCGGTCAGGTCCTCCGGGGTGAGCGGGAGGTAGCCGTACCACGCGGAGTCGCGGGGGACGAGACCGGTGCCGTCCAGCTCCCGGCAGGCGATCAGGAAGTGGTCTCCAGGCATCGCGTGGAGCAGGCCCTCGACGGTGTCCGGGGGTGGGGCGCCGACGCCCTGGTGGTGGATGGTGCCGACTGCGGTGGCGACGAACGCGTACGCCTCGCCGAGCCGGCGCGCGACCTGCGCGCCGGCGCTCCACCAGTCCACCCGCAGCTCGCCCAGCATGACCGTGCTGCTCTGCCGCTGCAGGTGGCGGTTGTGGGCGTGAACGAGGGTCGGGCCGCGGTCGGCGAGGGCGAGCAGGTTGGCGGCCATCATCGCGTCGCGCAGGCCCATCATCGCGTTGACCCGGCCGGGCGCGGCGCCTGCCATCTGCGCGTGGTAGCGCAGCAGGCCGGTGGCGGTGCGGGCGTACAGGCGGGCTCGTTCCCACGCGTCGCGCCCGCCCGCCGTCACAAGCTGCGGCGCGTGGACGTCGAGCAGGCAGGCCAGGTCGTCGGCCAGCAACCGCAGCTCGTTCGCCGCGTCCGACCGGCCGATCGACCGCGACGGGTCGAAGACCGCCTGCTCGTCCGTCCACCGCTCGTCGGGGCCGAGCAGGCGGTCGAGCGTCTCCGGCAGGACGCCGGTGTCCACGTGGGCGGCGAGGTAGGCGTGCAGGGCGGTGAGCGCCTGCCGGGGGCTCGCCGCGTGGGTCATCTCCATGGGCGCGTCGAAGCCCGCGAAGCGCACACGGTCGGCGGGCGGACGGCCCCTGTTGTACGCCCGCAGCCACCGCACCAGCTCGCGGTTGCCCGCCGCCGCCCCCGCCCCATGGCTGAAACCACCCGCCATCACCGCGGACAGGTCCCCGGCGCCCGAGGTGACGTGGTCGTCCACCACCAGCCCCTTCACGCAGTCGCTCTCGATGGCGACGCACCGGTAGCCCTCCTGCTCGACGAGCCGCCTGACCAGCTCGTTGCGCAGGCCGAGCAGGGTCTCGTCGCCGTGGGTCGGCTCGCCGAGGGCGAGCAGCCGCGGCCGGGCGGGCAGCAGCCGCAGGAGATCGTCGTACGGGGAGTTCGTCATACCTTCGACGGTATCGTTGAACTCCCTGTTGAGACTTCTACGACGAGATGGCGTCCAGCGCGTACGCCCAGAGCCGGTCGGCCGCCTCCGGGTCCACCGCCCACGACGCCACGCCCGACATCACCCCTGGCCCGCCCTGCACCACCTCGGCCTCCTGGTTGTCGGAGAAGAACCGGCCGGTCACGCCCGCCACCAGCGGCGACCCGGCCAGCAGCGCCGACGTGGCGGCCCCCTGCTCGGGAGTCTTGAAGTAGTCGGGGGTCAGCAGGCGGCCCGCCTCGTCCATCGCGCCCATCGATCGCATCGTCGCGGCGTCCACGTGCCGCTGCAGGTTGGTGTGGATGTAGCCGGGTTCGAGGGCGTTGGCGATGATGCCGTCGTCCGTCCAGCGCCGCGCCGCGCCGACCGCGAGCAGCACGTCGGCCGTCTTCGACTGCGAGTAGGCCGTCCACGGGTCGTACGGGCGCTTCTCGAAGTGCGGGTCGTCGAAGTCGAACGGCGCTCCCAGTTGCGCGCCCGAGCTGACCATGACCACCCGCGCGTCGCCGGCCTGCCGCAGGTTGGCGTGCAGGGCGGTGACCAGGGCGAAGTGGCCGAGGAAGTTCGTGGCGAGCTGCAGCTCCCAGCCGCCGGCGGTGACCTGGCGGGTGGGCAGCGCCATGATGCCGGCGTTCGCGACGATCGCGTGCAGGGGCCCCGTCCACGAGGCGGCGAAGGCGCGGACGGAGCCGAGGTCGCTCAGGTCCAGCCGCCGCTCGCCGGCGGCCGGGTTGCGGGTGGCGACGGTGACGTCGGCCCCGGCACCCCGCAGCGCGCGTACGGTCTCCAGGCCGATGCCGGAGGCCCCGCCGGTCACGATGATCCGGCGGCCGGTCAGATCGACGCCGGCGAGCACCTCGGCGGCGGTGGTCCTGGCGGTGAAAGGGGTGCTGATACGTGTCATGCCCGTCACCCTAGAAAGCCGCGATTGGACGCAGAAGCCTCAATCGTCCAGGATAGTTGCGTGACAGTCCGGCAAGCCGATCCGCTCGAAGACGTGCTCACGCTCGTCGGCACCACCAGCCGCCTGTCCGTCGGGCTGGTGGCCGGCGGCCGGTGGGCGCTCGCGTTCGACCCTCCAGACGGGGTCAAGTTCAACGCCGTGCGCCGCGGCCACTGCCTGCTCACCGTGGACGGCGTGCCCGAGCCGATCGAGCTGCGCGAGGGCGACTGCTTCCTGCTCGTCCAGCCGCGCGCCTTCACCCTGGCGAGCGGCCCCGGCGTGACCCCCGCCCCGGCCGGGCCGGTGTTCAGGGCGGCGGCGGGCGGCCCGGCCCGCGTCGGCGACGGCGACGACGTCGAGCTGATGAGCGGCCGGTTCCACTTCGGCGAGCGGGCCGGTGAGCTGCTGTTCGACGTGCTGCCGCCGGTGATCCACGTGCCCGCCAGCACCACCGAGGCCACCACCGTGCGCTGGGCGCTCGAGCTGATCGCCGCCGAGCTGCGCGCCTCCCAGCCCGCCGCCACCCTGGTCACCGAGCACCTCGCGCTCGTCATGCTCATCCACCTGCTGCGCCTGCACGTCGCCACTGCGCCGGGCCAGACCTCGGGCTGGCTGGCCGGCCTCGCCGACCCCGTGGTGGCGCCGGCCCTGCGCGCCATGCACGCCAGCCCCGCCCACGCCTGGACGGTCGCCGACCTGGCCGGCGTGTGCGCGGTGTCCCGCTCGACGCTGGCCGCCCGGTTCAAGCAGGTCGTCGGCAAGGGGCCGCTGGAATATCTGACCGGCTGGCGCATCGAGCTGGCCGCGGGCCGGCTGCGCGACGGCGAGGCGACCATGGAGGCCATCGCCCGCGAGGTCGGCTACGCCTCGGTCAGCGCGCTCAGCAACGCCTTCAAGCGCCTGACCGGCCTGGCGCCGCGCGACTACCGCAGCGCCGCCAGCGCCGCCAGCCGCTCCGCCGACGCCGAGCCGGTGGGCGGGGTGTAGACGACGAGATAGAGGTCGGGGTCGGCCGTCGGCGCGAACGTCTCCCAGTGCAGCGTGAAGCCGCCGACCGCCGGATGGTGGAAGCGCTTGTCGCCGTACGTGCAGTAGGTCACCTGGTGCTCGGCCCAGTGCCGGACGAACTCCGGCGAGCGCGCCGTCAGCTCGTCCACCAGCTCCTGTGGCCGCGAGTCGTCGCCCGCCCTGCCCAGCGCGCCGCGCAGCCAGGCGGCGGCCTCGCTCAGGATCGCCTCCCGCTCCGGCAGCACCTCGGGAGCGCGCGGATCGAGGAACACCCAGCGAATCATGTTGCGCTCGCAGCGCGGCATCGCCTCGAAGTCGGCCAGCAGCACGGCCGTCATGCGGTTGACCGCCACGACGTCCATCACGCCGGTCATCAGCAGCGCGGGCACGGGGCCGAGCGTGTCCAGCATCATGCGCAGCGCCGCCCTCGGCTTGATCGGCGCCTTGCCGGGCCGCTCCGGTGTGCCAGGCTCGTCCCGCAGCAGCTCGCGCAGGTGCCTGAACTCCTCCGCGGTCAGCCGCAGCACGGCGGCCACCGCCTCCATCACCTGGTCGGAGACGTTGCCCACCCGGCCCTGCTCCATGCGGGTGTAGTAGTCGACGCTGACCCCGGCGGCCATCGCCAGCTCCTCGCGGCGCAGGCCCGCCACCCGGCGTCCTGGACGCGCGGGCAGCCCCACGTCCCGTGGCGAGACGCGTGACCTCCTGGATCGCAGGAACTCGCGCAGCTGGTCAGGCCGCCTCATACGGTCAGTATGCAGGGCGGCGGGCAAAGCCCAGGTCATTCACCTGGGGTGGAAGCCGCGCAGCCGCTCACCGAACCGGTGGCCGTGCTCGACGGCGTAGGAGGGGTCGTCGAGCAGGCGCAGCTGCTCGACGACCCGCTCCAGCCGGGCGACGGCGTCCATGGCGCGGCACAGCAGCGCGTCCACGTCGAGCTCGTCGCGGTGCAGGCGGGCCTCCTCCAGCTCCACCCGCAGCGCGGCGACGGGCGTGCGCAGGGCATGACCGGCGTCCGCGCCAAGCCGGCACAGCTCGTGCGGCAGCGCCATCGTGCACATCTCGGTGACCTCTCCTCGGTTCATGGGCGTTCACCTGAAGGAACGCCTCGGAACCCGCAGAAAGGGCACGCCGGCTGGCCCCGTGCAGACTAGGTCTGGCCGGTACCACCCACGCGGCTCGGCTCACCGGCCTGCCACGAGGCGAGCAGGCGCAGGCCGTCGTGTGACGGCGTGCCCGGCTCGGCCGTCAGCGTGATGAGCTGCTGGTCGGGGTCGGTGGTGCAGGCCAGGGCCGACCAGTCGAGCGCCAGCCGCCCGGCGATCGGGTGGTCGATGACCTTCCTGCCGACGTCGCGCACCTCGACGTGATGGCCGCCCCACCACCGGCGGAAGTCGTCGTCGCGGACGGACAGCTCGCCCACCAGCGCGGCCAGCCGCGGGTCGGCCGGGTCGCGGGCGGCCTCCATGCGCAGCTGCGCCACGCAGGCCCTGGCGACGTGCTCCCACTCGGGGTAGAGCCGGTGGAAGGTGGGATCGAGGAACACCAGCCGCACGAAGTTCCGCTTCTCCTCAGGGAGCCGCGCGAAGTCGGTGAACAGCGCGGCGGCCATCGCGTTCCAGGCCAGCACGTCGGTGCGCCTGCCCAGGACCACGGCCGGGGTGGTGGCCAGGTCGTCGAGCAGCCGCCGCAGCTGCGGCTGGACCCGCTGCGCGGCCCGCCGGCCCGGGGCCGCGGCCTCCTTGCCCGACAGCTCGTAGAGGTAGGACCGCTCGTCGTCGCTGAGCCGCAGCACGCGGGCGATGCCGTCGAGCACGGACGCCGACGCCTGGCGGCGGCCCTGCTCGATGCGGGTGTAGAAGTCGGTGCTGATCGACGCGAGCAGCGCCACCTCCTCGCGGCGCAGCCCCTTGACCCGCCGCCTGCCGCCGGCGGGCAGGCCGACCTCGGCCGGGCTCAGCTCCATGCGCCTGGCGCGCAGGAAGGCGCCGAGCTCGGTGGGGTGTGTCATGGGACCAGTCTGCCGCAGGCAGGGCCGTCATGAGGGGGCCGGTTCTGTCCCAGGACAGCGCTGACCTGGGACACGACTCGCCTCTCCCGCTCCCGTACGAGCTCTGCGAGCCTCGTGACGAACCACCCCATACCGAAAAGAAGTGCGATGCAGACGAACGTCACCTTCCCCAGCGACGGGCTCGCCCTCGCCGGGATCCTGTTCACCCCCGACGGCCACACCGGCGGCCCGCTGCCCGCCGTCGTCATCGGGCACCCCGGAGGCGGGGTGAAGGAGCAGAGCCCCAGCCTGTACGCCCGGCGCCTGGCCGATGCCGGGTTCGCCGCGCTCGTGTTCGACGCGGCGTACCAGGGCGAGAGCGAGGGCGAGCCGCGCGGCCTGGAGGACCCCTTCCAGCGCGCCGAGGACGTCAAGTCCGCCGTCACCCACCTCACCACCCGCGACGACATCGACCCCGGCCGCATCGGCGCGCTCGGCATCTGCGCCTCCGGCGGCTACGTCGCCTACGCCGCCCAGACCGACCACCGCATCCGCGCCGTGGCCACCGTCAGCGCCGCGGACCTGGGCCACGCCTTCCGCGAAGGGCTCGGCAGGACCCAGGACCCCGCGGTGCTGCCGGCCCTGCTCCAGCAGGCCGGCGCCGCGCGTACGGCGGAGGCGCGCGGCGAGGCCCCCTGGATGGTGCCGTGGATCCCCGACGACGCCGAGCAGCGCTTCGCCACCGAGACCCGGCAGTTCCGCGAGACCTGGGAGTACTACCGCACGCCGCGCGGCCACCATCCCCGCGCCGTCCAGGGGTGGGTGCTGCGCAGCATCGACAGGATCGCCCAGTACGACTCCTTCGCCATGGCCCACCTGATCTCGCCCCGGCCGGTGCTGATGATCGTCGGGTCGGAGGCGGAGAGCGCGTACATCAGCCGCGAGGCCATGGAGCGGGCCGCCGAGCCCAAGGAGCTGCACGTCATCGACGGCGCCACCCACATCGACCTCTACGACCGGGACGTGTACGTCACGCCCGCCGTCGCCAGGCTCACCGCCTTCTTCGGCGAGCACCTGTGAACACGTGGTTCACTCGGCGGGGCCCTTGCGGACGGTGACGTTGAGGCGGTTCCACGTGTTGATCGCGGCGATCGCCATCACCAGCACGGCCAGCGACTCCTCGTCGTAGAGGTCGGCCGCCGCGTCCCACACGTCGTCCGGCACCCCCTCGGGGTTGTCGGCGATCCGGGTCGCGGCCTCGGCGAGCGCCAGCGCGGCCCGCTCCTCGTCGGAGAAGTACGGCGTGTCCCGCCAGGCGGCCACCGCGTGCAGCTTCCGCTCCGGCACGCCCGCCTCGATCCCCTCCTTGACGTGCATGTCGATGCAGAAGGCGCAGCCGTTGATCTGGCTGACCCGCAGCCGCAGCAGCTCCAGCGTGCTGCGGGGCACCGGTCCGGAGCCGATGTAGGCCTCCACCGCGTACATGCCCTTGTATCCCGCGGCGGCCGATCGACTGACGTCCATACGCATGATGTGTCTCCTTTACCGATAACCTGGTTATTAGATATCCAGAATTTGACGAACGGCGAAGGCCGCTCAGGACCGACGCCGCGCGAACCACGCCCGCGTGACCTCAGGCGTGTCGGGGATGTGGCGCTCCACCTTCGCCCTGATGTCGGCCAGCGTCTGGGCGGCCAGCTCCTTGCGGTAGGCCGACTCGGCCTGCCGCATGGCCTGCGAGACGAAGCACGCCTTGCGATAGTCGACGTCCTCCCGCCCGACCGGGCCCTTGCGCAGCACCTGCTCGCACCGGAACGCCTCGCCCGGCCCTTCGATCGCCGTCACCACGTCGAGCAAGGTGATCCGCTCGAGCGGGCGGGCCAGCCTGAACCCGCCCCGCGGCCCCGGCGTCGAGCTGAGGATGCCCGCCCTGGCCAGCGCCTGAAGCTGCTTGTTCAGGTACGCGGGCGGCAGCTCGTAGAACGCCGCCAGCCGCGCCGCGGTCATGGCCTCGTCCGGGTCGAGCCAGGACAGGTTGATGCAGCTGTGCATGGCCCACTCGACGCCCTCGCTCATCCGCATATCTGGATATTAGACATCCAGAATAGGTGCGCGCAAACGCGGCACGCCGGGTCTCATGACGTCGGGGCCAGCCAGAGGCCCACGAGGGCGTCGATGAGGCCGGTCGCCGCGTCGTGCCAGCTCGCCCGCGGTGTGGCGGCGCCCAGTGCGAGCGCGCGTTCGCGGTCGGCGCAGGTGTGCAGGATGAGCTGGCGCATCATCTCGCCGCGCTCGGCCCGCACGGCGGCGGGCAGCTCGGGCAGGCACTGGTGGAAGCCGTCGACGGCCAGGCGCAGCGACGGTGACGTGCGGTTCTCCTCCTGGAGGATCACGCACAGCGCGGGGTCGGTGCCGACCTGGGAGAGGAAGCGGGCGTACCAGGTGGGGGAGCCAAGCTCGGCGAGGTGTTCGGTGACCGGGCGCACCATGCACGAGACCCAGGCGCGTACGTCGTCCGACCCCTCGGCGGCGGCCACCATGCGGGCCCGGCGGGCCTCGATCGGCTCGGCGTGCCTGCGGGCGATCGCGCGGACGAGATCGGCCTTCGCGCCGAAGTGGTAGCCCACGGCGGCCGTGTTGCCCTGCCCTGCCGCCTCGCTGATGCGCCGGTTGGAGGCCGCGCACACCCCGTCTTCGGCGAACAGCCGCTCGGCCGCCGTCAGGATCTGCTCGCGGGTCACGCCGACGCGCTCGGCCCGGATGGTCCTCGTCATCTTCATCACCGCACCGGAACTGCTTGCCTGCCCTGCGCCGACGTCCGCCGCCATGATCTCAGCCGGCGCCGGGCATCGCCAAACCCGGAGGCGCAACAAGTCGGAAACTTCCGTACTGGTAATTTTAACTCAAGCGCTTGAATTAAACCTGTTGCCCCGCGCTGCCGTCCCACCGGAGGCCCCCGCATGACCAACCCGTCCGCCCGCGCCGCCCACGCGGCCGGCCCGTCGCGGGCGTCCACGTTCGTCGTGGTGCTCGCCTTCAGCGGGATCGCGGTGTCGCTGATGCAGACGCTGGTGATCCCGCTGGTGCCCGAGCTGCCCACGCTGCTCGGGGCGTCGGCCGCCGACGCCGCCTGGGCGGTCACCGCGACGCTGCTCGCCAGCGCCGCCGCGACGCCGGTGATGGGACGGCTCGGCGACATGTACGGCAAGCGGCGCGTGCTGCTGATCAGCATGTCCATGCTGGTCGCCGGCTCGGTCATCTGCGGGCTCAGCGACTCGCTGACCCCCATGATCATCGGACGGGCGCTGCAGGGCCTCGCCGCCGGCGTCATCCCGCTCGGCATCAGCATCATGCGCGACGAGCTGCCGCCCGAGCGGCTCGGCTCGGCCATCGCGTCCATGAGCGCCTCGCTCGGCGTCGGCGGCGCGCTCGGCCTGCCCGCCGCCGCGCTGCTCGCCGAGAACTTCGACTGCTCGCGCCGATCGCGGCCCGCGTGTCGGCCGCCCGCGGCCCCAAGCTGACGCTGATGATCGGGGCGATCATCGTGGCGGGCGGCTACGGGCTCAACATCGTGCTGATGTCCGAGGTGTGGCACCTCGTGCTGGTCTCCGTCGTCATCGGGGCCGGCATCGGGTTCTCGTACGCGTCCATGCCCGCCCTCGTCATGGGGGCCGTGCCGGTCACCGAGACGGCCGCCGCCAACAGCCTCAACACGCTCATGCGGGCCATCGGCACCTCCGTCTCCAGCGCCGTGACCGGGGCCATCCTGGCGGGGATGACGACCCGGTTCGGGCCCGCCGAGCTGCCGTCCGACGACGGGTTCCGCGTCGTGCTGGCCATCGGGGGAGGGGCGGCGCTGGTGTCGTTCCTGATCGCGTTCTTCCTGCCGCGCCACGCCAGAGCCGCCGCGCCCGCCCCTGAGCCGCAAGCCTCTGGGACGCAAGCCTCTGGGACGCCGGCTTCTGGGACGCTTGCCCCTGACGCGCCGGCCTCTGGGATGACGGCCTCTGGGACGCCGGCCCTTGGGTTGTCGGCGCCGCAGGCGGCGGACCCGCACGCGACGGCGCCGCACCCGTCCCTGCCGCACGCCGTTCCCTCCGCCTTCGCCGAGGCACGCGAGCCCGCCTACGCCCAGGCGTTCGGCGGGGTCGAGATCCGCGGCTTCGTCAGCGGCGACGACGGCGCCCCCATCGGGCAGGCCACGCTCACCCTCATCGACATGCGCGGCACCCAGCTCGGCAGGGCCATGACCCTGGCCGACGGCGCCTACAGCATCTGGGCGCCGGGCGCGGGCACGTACGTGCTGATCGCCTCCGTCGCCCACCGCGACCCGCAGGTGGCGACGCTGGCGGTGGGCTCGCGGCCGCTCGACTTCAACGTGCGGCTGGCCGGGTCGAGCCGGCTCGCCGGCACCGTACGCGACCAGGAGGGCAAGCCGGTTCCCGGCGCGGTGCTGGCGCTGACCGACGCGCGCGGCGAGGTGGTCGCCACGAGCACGACCGACGCGGACGGCGCGTACGCCTTCTCCGGCGTCGCCCCCGGCGCCTACACGCTGGCCGTCAGCGCCGGCTCGCACCGCCCCGCCGCCGTCCCCACCGAGGTCACCGCCACCGGCAGGACCCGCTGCGACGTCGAGCTGCGGCCGGGCACCCGGATCCGCGGCACCGTACGGGTGCGTGACGGGCTCCCGCTGACCGACGCCCGGGTGACGCTGCTCGACGCGGCGGGGAACGTGGTCGGCACCACGATCACCGGGGACGACGGAGCGTACGCCTTCGCCGACCTGACCGGCGGCCAGTACACCGTCATCGCCACCGGCTACCCGCCCGTCGCCGACACCGTCACCGTGAACGGCGCCGACGAGGAGGGCCGCGACCTGTGGCTGGCCCACGAGGAATGAGCACGAGGAATGAGCACGAGGACTGAGCACGAGGAATGAGCACTCGCCCGGCGGGCCCGGGCGGGGCGAATGACCGCTCGCCGTCGGCGAGCGGGGAGAGCGGGAACACCATGGACACCACCTGGGAGCAGCAGGCTCCCCCCGCACGGCCCGTCCAACGGCGGGGCGTACATGCCCGGATCCGCACCAGGGACGGCTGGGCCGTGCAGCACGCGATCGTCACCCTGACCGACCCGGCGGGCCGGCAAGCGGCACGGGCCGAGGCGGACGCGCACGGCGCCGTCGCGACCGATCCGCTCGCGCCCGGCGCCTACACGGCGGTCGTCACGGCGGCCGGCTTCGACCCGGCCGCGCAGACCGCCATCGTGACCGGCTCGGGCCTGGCCGACCTGGGTGACGTGGTGCTGACCAGGCAGGGCGGGCGTGATCTGCCGCCGCCCGGCGTCTGGACGCTCGATCCCGCCCACTGCAGGATCGGGGCCTCGGCCCAGCATCTCGGCTTCAGCCGGGTGCACGGGAGGTTCAGGCAGTTCGCCGGGCGGATCGAGATCGGGACGACCCCGGAGGCGTCGTCGGTCGCCGCCGACATCGCGGCCGCCTCGATCGACACGGGCAACACCGCCAGGGACGACCACCTGCGCTCGGCCGACTTCCTGGGCGTGGCGACGTACCCGATGATCTCCTATCGCGGCTCCGGGCTGACCGCGGCCGACACCGACCGGTGGATCGTGCACGGCATGCTCAGCCTGGCCGGCACGCAGCGGCCGGTCGATCTCGACCTGACCTACCTCGGCACCGGGCGGGACCCGTGGGACGGGCTGCGGGCGTCGTTCCACGCCGAGACCGAGCTGCGGCGCGAGGACTTCGCGATGACCTACAACCAGATCGTGCGGGCCGGGGTGCAGCTGATCGGCGCGACGGTGAAGGTGGAGCTGGACATCCAGGCCGTACGCGGTGATTCGGTGCCCTTCACCGCCACGGAACGGTGACCGTCCCGGAGAACAGCGTGGCCGCCGCGTCCGCCACGATGAGGAACCCGGCGATCCAGACGACCCAGCTCAGCGTGGCGCGCGAGCCGGACGCCGGCTTCGCCCGCCACGTCTCGAACCGCCCGCGCGTCCGCTCGCCCAGAGCGAGCCAGGCCAGCCAGAGCAGCAGGCCGGGCAGGACCATGATGAGCACGTACGCGCCGAGCAGCGCCATCCACTGAGCCGCGGCGAGCCCGGCGGAGGTCATGATGCCGATGGCGGCGAAGTA
This sequence comes from Nonomuraea sp. NPDC049504, assembly GCF_040676845.1. NCBI lineage: Bacteria > Bacillati > Actinomycetota > Actinomycetes > Streptosporangiales > Streptosporangiaceae > Nonomuraea > Nonomuraea sp. NPDC049504. The sequence continues at coordinate 85,918 of NZ_JBFAPT010000031.1, read as the reverse complement.
CGGCACGGCGGTGGCGAACTCGAACAACCACGTGCCGAGCCCCAGCATCAGCATCGCCCTCACGGTGAACGACCGGGCCTCGGGCGCGGCGCCCTGCCGCGGGATGCGGTAACTGGCCACGAGGAGCGTCACGCCCAGCACGATCTCGCCCCAGGCCAGTGCGGTGCCGTCGATGACCGGCACGACCGCGCCGAGGCCGAGCATGAGCAGCGCCCCCAGCGCGAAGTACGCGGCCGCGACCGCGCCTAAGTAGGTGCCGAGCAGCGCCGCCGTCCTCCTCGGGCCGGCCAGCAGCACGTACAGGGTCACCCCGATGACGCTCGGGCTGAGCGTGTCGAGCAGGGCGAGCCCGAGCACCGTACCGATGATCTCGATGGACATGGTCCCCCCTTGGCAGCACACCCGTGTCAGTTAAGGTAACACGGGCGTGTTAGCATGGGCGAGTGCCCAGACTCGTCGATCATGAGCAGCGGCGGACGGAGATCGGCGCGGCGGCCATCCGGGTGATCCTGCGCGAGGGCCTGGCCGGCGTGACCGTCCGCGGCGTCGCCGCCGAGGCCGGCTGGTCCACCGGGTCCCTGCGCCACTACTTCGCCAACCAGCACGAGCTGCAGTCCTACGTCGCGCGCGCCACCTCCGACGCCCTGCGCGCCCGCGTCCTGCCCCGCCTCATGCGCCCCCGCACGGTCGGCTCCGTGGTCGAGGGCATCATCTCGCTGACGGAGGAGCTGCTCCCGCTCGACGACGAGCGGCGCGAGGAATACGCGCTGTGGCAGGCCGTCATCGAGTGGGAACGCGACCACCCGCCGAAGGACGGCTCCCAGACCTGGAACGACCAGCGGGCCCTGCACCGCCAGTGCATCGCGCAGCTGCGCGGCCGGCCCGACCGCGACCCCGGCGCGGCGCTCCGCCCACACCCCGACCCGCAGGTCGAGCTGTGGGCGGCGGTGCTGCACACGTTCGTGGACGGGCTGGCCGCGCAGCTCGTCAACACCCCTGACCGGCTCTCCGGCGACGACGCCAGGCGGCTGCTGCGCGCCCTGCTGGAGGCCGTGCCGGGGTTCACCGATCCCGCGGCTCCGCCGGCGTGACCGTCCCGTCGCGCTCGCGGTACGTGCGTGACCAGCAGGGAGATGGGGTTCACGGTCACCAGGGACAGGGCCGATGGCGAGAACCGCTGGATCGAGATCCAGCCCTCAGGCGGCGGCACCCGCCTGACCCTCCTGAAGGCCGACCCGCAGTGGCCGGAGACACCTGCGGGGGCGGCCACCTTCGCCGACGACGAGGGCCACGAGTTCCACCGCGGCCGGCACTGATCGTCCAGGCCACGTCACCCCGCGAATCTGCGACCATTGATCTGGCGCTGGGCTGAGTGGAAGGTCCGGGATGCGGGAGCGAGGGAGGCCGTCCGGGGTTCTGCTCGCCGTGTCCGGCGTCAACGCACTGGTCGCCGCGTTCACCGGGTTGGTGGGCAACATCGTCACTGGCGAGAAGCTGCCGTTCGGCCTGGAGGCATTCAGGGGCTGGGCGCCCAACCTGCTGCTCGCGGGGCTGGCACTGGTCGTCGTCATGGCGTTGCTGCAGGCCATGGTCGGCGATCGGCAGCGGGACGAGGTGGGGGCGCCTGAGGAGGGCGATTCGCGGGCCTGGCTGTGGGCGGTGGCCGCGGCGGGCGCGCTCGCCGCGGGGCTGGTGGCGGCGCGGGCCGTGGGATGGGTGCCGGGGGAGTGGCAGGCCGCCTCGCTCGTGGGTGCGGCGGTGGCCGGCACCGCGACGGGCGGCATCGTCGGAGGCCGTTACGTATGGTGGCGCCGGCGGCTCAAGCCGCTGCCCGAGGCGCTGCGCGGCCTGCTCGAACGCCAGCGCCAGGAGGCGGCCTCGCGCCACCACTACGACTACGCGCTCGGCAGCGCACCGCCCCTGCTGGAGATCTACGTCGAGCAGCGTGCCGACCACCTGCCGACGGCCCCTCCCGTGGCCAGGGCGGGTGCGATGACGCTGGCCGAGATGCTCGCTGCCGGACGTCACGCGCTCGTCGTCGCCGACCCGGGCGTCGGGAAGTCCACGGCGGTGGCCAGGGTGCTCCAGGAGCAGGCCGCGTGGTGGTTGGCCGCCCGGCGTTCCGCCAGGCCGGAGCGCGCCCCGTACGGACCCTCCATACCGATCTCCCTGCCCGCGGACCTGCAGGGCCGCTCGACCCTCCCGGACGCGATGGCCGCGGAGTGCGGCGGCGGGCTCGACGCGCGTTGGTTCAGGACGCCGCCACCCGGGGCACGGTCGTGGCTGGTGCTGATCGACGGGCTCGATCAGATCCTCGTCACCCGCGAGCGGCGCGCCGTACTCGAACGCCTCGGCCAGTGGATCGCGCAGTCGCCCGACCACTACCGCTTCATGATCACGACGCGGCCGTTGCTCGGCAGCGAGGTCGGCCTGCTCGGCGCTCCCATCGACGGGTACGCGCTGCAGCGCTTCAGCGAGCAGGGCCTGCGCACCTTCGCGGAACGGTGGGCCGCCTACCGAGGCTCGCGCCACGTGCCGGGCATCGAACGGCCGATCACTGTCGAGACGTTCCTCACCAGCGTGGCGGCCTCCAAGCTGACGACCCTGGTCAGGACGCCGCTCATCGCCACGATCACCGCCCTGCTGCTGGAGTGGAGCCAGGAGACGGCGCTGCCGACCGGCCGCGCCGGGCTGTACGACACGTACGTCCAGCACCTGTTCGGGGCTCGCCGGCTGGACGAGGCGGTCTCGGGCACCGTGTTCACGGCGGACCAGGAGGGGGAGCGGGCCTGGACCTGGCTGCGCGAGAGTCTCAGGACGATCCTCGAGCACGTCGCCGACCATCACCTGTCTCCCGGCACGCCGCCGCTGGTCGAGTGCGCTGTGGAGTGCATCCTGGAGCGGGCGCCGACGGGCATGTTCTACGCCGTGCCCGGCTGGAAGGCGGCGCTGCCCCCGGTGCTCACCGCCACCAGCCTGGTCACGCTCCGCGACGGCGCTCTCGCCTTCATCCACCCGAGCTTCGCCGAATACCTCGCGGCCGGTCCCCGCGCCGGCTCCTTCGACCTCGAGACGTGGCTGGCCGACGCGCGCGGCCCCGACAGCCGGTCGCTGGCCCTGTTCGTGCTCGCCCGCCTGGCCGAACGCCGGCCCGGGACGGCCACCGCGGACTCGCTCGTAGAGCTGCTGCTCGAGCGCGGCGGCGCCGACGTCAACATCGCGGGCGCGGTCGTCGCCGACGGCATCGGCGTACGCCCGGAGCTGCGCCGCCGTGTGACCGGCGAGCTCTTCCAGCGGCTCAGGCAGGAGGACCAGACCACCGCAGAGGCGGTACGCGTCCTCGCCGACCTCACTACCGACTCCGACGTCATGGACCGGCTGGCGGCATTCGTCACCGACCAGGACAACCCGGACTGGGTGCGGGCGGACGTCGCCGAGGCGCTGTGCGGGGTCGCCCGCACGACCGGCGTACGGCTGCTGCGCCACGTGCTCGGCGCCACCGGCGACGCCGGCCTGCGCCACCGCATCCTGGTCCTGCTCATCGGCTACGGCGAGGCCACCGACGCCGAACGCGCCCGCGCCGCCGGCGACGCGCTCGTCTTCCCCGACGGCGACACCTCAGGAGACCGGGCCGGCGAATGGTACCGCCACGTCGCCGGCAGCCCGCATAGCCTGCCCCGCCACCGCCTGTACGCGCTCGTCATGCTCGCATACCGCCGCGAGCCCGGCTGGGAGGCGAGCCTGGTCGAGGCCATCGAGCACGCGGCGCTCACCCCGCAGGAACGCCTCGACGCGGCCCGCGCGGTCGCTCAGATCGGCGACGGCACGGACGAGCCGGAGATCGTGACCCGGCTGCGCGCGGCCGCCGCCGACGAGGAGCGGTCGTTGGACGTCAGGGTGCCACTGCTGGCCGCGCTGGCCACGGAGCAGGACGAACCGGCACGCCACCAACTCAACCGGGTCGCGGCCACCTTCGGCGCAGGGTTCAGGACCAGGTACCCGTTCGTGGCAGCCCTGCAGGAAGAGGTGGGCGCCCGCACGTCGGAGCGGGATCCGACAGCGGGGCTAGTACCCATGCGGCGTCTCCACGAGTTGCCCATCAGATCTCTCCGGATACCGGAGCCCAGCACGCACTTCTCCGGTCGCGAGACTCTCCTCGCGCTGATCGGAGAGCGCTTCGCGGGAGGTGCGTCCGCGCAGGTAGTGCATGGCTGGGGCGGCGCAGGCAAGACCGCGATAGCGATCGAGTACTGCTACCGCCACCGTGACGACTATGACGTCGTCTGGTGGGTGCCCGCCGACAAGCCTGAGCTCATGCCGGCGACCATTGCTGCTCTGGCGCCGGGGCTCGGGCTGCCGCCTGCGGAGGTCGTGGGCGTGGCAGGTGCCGCGGACGCCGTTCTCGGCGCGCTCCGCGACGGCACCCCATACCAGCGTTGGCTGGTGGTCTACGACAACGTCGGCGACCCGGAAGATCTGGAGGGCCTTGTCCCGGAAGGGCCGGGCCACGTGCTGGTGACGTCGCGGCGCAGCGACTGGGGGCCACGGTTCGAACCCATGGAGTGCGTCACCTTGGACCGGATGGCGAGCGTCGAGTTCCTCACCCGAGCGGTGGGTGCACGTCTTGACGCGGAGGAGGCCGACGAACTCGCAGAGGAACTCGGGGATCTTCCCCTCGCGTTGCGGCAGGCGGCGTCCCTTATGGCCACGACCGGTATGCGGGCGAGGGAATACCTGACGTTGCTGCGTGACGAGTCGGTCGCGCTCCATGGCCGGAACGTCTCTATCCCGGCGGCGGTGGGTGTCGTGTGGACGTTGTCCGTGGACGAACTCCGGCGGGACGATCCTGACGCGGTCGAACTCCTGCGCGTGCTGGCGTTCTTCGGGCCCGCACCCGTGCCGCGTGATCTCTTCTCCGCGCCTGCCGTCCGGCCAGTCGCCCTGCTGGAGAACCTGCGCGACAACCCGATCAGGCTGAGCCAGGCGGTGCGCGCGCTCCATCGTTACACGCTCATCAGGTCCGAGCCCGATTCCTGGACGCTCCACATGCATCCCTTCGTCCGGTCCATGACACGAGACCGGGTCCCGGAGGAGGAGCAGGAGCGCATCTGCGAGCAGGTGCGCCTGCTGATGGCGTCCTATGTCCGGGAAGATCCTTATGATCCCGCCACGTGGAAGAAGTACGCGAGCGTCGCCGGCCATCTCGAGGCGCTATCCGTGGAGGAGAGCACGGATGCCGATGTGCGGGATCTGGCTCTTCGTTGCGCGAACTACCTCTCCGCAGCCGGGGACTACGCAGATGCTCGATCGCTGGCTGAGCGACTTGTCGGGAAGTGGAGCGTCGTGTCCGGCCCGGCGGACCCGCACGTGATCCAGGCACGCCTCCTGCTGACCAACGCCATGCGAGGGGTTGGAGAGCGGCCGAGCGCGTACGAGCTCGACCTCGAGACGCTCACATCGTCGGGAGATCAGGAAGGCGAGCGACACCCCCTCATGCCACTGGCCGTCCGCGGCGTCGCTGCGGCGTTGCGCGCTCGCGGGGATTTCGGGGAAGCCAGGTCGATGGCCGGGAAAGCTCTGGAACAAGCCCGTGGAACGTACGGGAACGACCACCCGCTGACGGTGCTCCTCCGGTGCGACACGGCACTGAGCGTCTGTCTGACAGGTGCCTACGAGCACGCGCTGAGGCTCAGTGAGGAGACGTTCACCGCTGCGTCCCGATGGGACGGGCATGTAGGGCTGCGGATGAAGGCCTGGGAGGTGATGGCGTGCTGCCTCCGGTTGCACGGCCGCCCGCTGGAGGCCCGCGACGCGGCCGAGGAAGTCTTTCAGTACAGCACCGACGCGCTCGGCTTCGACCATCCGCGAACGTTGCGGGCCGGCCGGGAGTTCGCCGTCGGTTTACGGCAGGTGGGAGAGCTCGGCGATGCGGAGAACCTCGCCATAAGGGTGCATGCCGCGCACCTGCACAGGTACGGACCCCGCCATCCCGGGACTCTCGCCGCGCTCATCGCCCTCTCGAACTCGCGCAGATTCCAGAACGCCTTGGCGGAAGAGGTGGTGGCCGGTTACGCCGAGACGCTTGGGGCGGATCATCCGTTCCATTACGCCTCCATGGGGAACCTGGCCCTCCGGCATCGGGATTCGGACGATCACGCGGCGGCCATGAACCTGGACCGACGAGCCCTGGCCGGGCTCGATGCGCGGCTCGGCCGTGACCACCCGTACGCACTGGCGGTCGCCGTCAATCTGGCCTCCGACCTGGCCGGGTCCGGCGACACGGAGAGGGCGCTGCAGCTCGGCGCGGACACCGAGGCACGGTTGCTCCGCGTTCTCGGCCCGGCGCATCCGACTACGCTGGCCTGCGCGGCGAACCTGCGCCTCGACCGTTTGCGGACGGCCACGGCGGAGGAGCGTCAGGTCCTGCGCGATGAGACTTTCCGGTCGTATGCCGACGCTCTCGGCATCGATCACCCCGACGCTGACCGCGCGACCCGGAATGAACGTGTGGACGTGGAGTTCGACCCGCCCCCGCTCTGACTTTGGGGCCGAGGCAGGGAGCGCCCCGGCTGCTTCCCCACAGCCGGGGCGCTCCTTGCGGGGTGGGCAATCGATCCCTCTTGCCTTCTACCCACGTTGCCCTAATTCTATGCTTATGTCCGTTTTGTCTTGAGGGGGTGCGGACTGCTCGCGTGGATCCCGGGCAGGGGCTCAAGCATGAGCCAACAGGATGAAGCCGCCCCCATGCCCCCGGCTGTCGGCCAGGTGAACGGGGAGAGTGACACGATCGCCCAGCGGGCCGGTGTGGAGGTCAGGGAGACCCGCCGTCCCATCCCGGCCGAGCCGGTCGAACCTCCGCCCGATCCCGAGCAGAAGCTCGAAGAGGAGCGGCAGGAGGCGGCGGCTGACGACGCCGAGGAGCCCCGGGCCGACGCCGAGCCCACGGACTAGTCGTCCACGCCGGCCCTCAGGTCGTGAGCGCAGGAAGGGCTTGTGGTCGGGTAGGGTCGTCGCCCTGATCCGCGGAGAGGGGCGGCGTATGCGGGTGGCGATGGCCAGTGTCGGGAAGCGGGCCGGCCGTATCAACGAGGATTTCGTCGGGGTTCTGCCGGAGGCGGCGGTGCTGGTGGACGGGGCCGGCATCCCCGGTGGCGAGGTGACCTGTCGGCATGGTGTGGCCTGGTACGCCAGCCACCTGGGCGGCACCCTGCTCGGCCTGCTGCCGCAAGACCGCGACCTGGCCGACCTGCTCGCCGAGGCCATCACGCACGTCACCGACGACCACCGCGACACCTGCGCCGTCACCGACCCCATCAGCCCGTCGGCGGCGGTGGCCGTGCTGCGGCTGTCCGGTGATCGCGCCGATTACCTGGTCCTGGGCGACGCCACCATCGTGATCGACCGTTCAGAGGAGGGCGCGCCGGTCGTGGTCACCGACCGCAGGGAGGTGGTGATCAGCGGCAGGTACGAGCCCGCGCTGAAGGCCGCGGACCCGGGCTCGGACGAGTACCGTCGCATCCTGGGTGAGCTGCGCTCGCACCGGAACCGGCCGGGCGGCTTCTGGGTGGCGAAGGACGACCCCGGCGCGGCCCGCGAAGCGGTCACCGGCACCGTCCCCGGCCCGGCCTCCGCCGCCCTGCTCAGCAACGGCGCCTCCCGCATCGTGGACAGGTTCGGGCTCGCGGACTGGCCCGAGCTCATGACAGAGCTGGCGCGGAAAGGCCCTGCCGAGGTCATCCGCCGGGTCCGGGAGGCGGAGGAGCGTCAAGCGGTCCCACCGGACGACGCGACCATCGCCCACTGCACCTCCCTCACCCGGCCCGCCTGACCTTCGCCCACGTCACCACTGTGACCGTGGCCTCGTGCGTGCCTCAGGAACGGTGGTGGAGGATGCGAGTCACCTGATCCGCGTGGCGCCCGTGGACCGACCCGCCGCTAGCCGAGCAGGCCCTCGATCAGGTCGGCTGCGCGCTGGGTGCCTCCTTCCGCACGCGCTTCGGCCTTGAGCACGCGAAGGCGGTGGGCCACGTCCGCGTCCGTGACGAGGGTCTGGAGGGCGGCGCGCAACGCGTCGGGGGTGGCGGCTTCGGTGTCGAGGCGGCGGGCGACGCCCAGCTCCACCAGGCGGTCGGCGTTCATGAACTGTTCGGCGCCCTGCGGCACCGCGATCATCGGCACGCCGGCCGCCAGGCCCTCGCTGCTCCCGCCCATCCCGGCGTGCGTGACGAAGGCGTCCGCCTCCGCGAGGATCGCCCGCTGCGGCACCCAGGAGTGCACTTCGACGTTCGCGGGGATGGGGCCCAGCTCGCTCACCTCGGTGTGGCGGCCGATCTGCAGGACCACGTGCCAGCCGGGCAGGTCGCCGAAGGCGGCCAGGCAGGAGCGGTAGAACTCGGGGCGGTGGTTGTAGGCGGTGCCGAGGGAGATGAGCAGGACCCGTTCGGCATCGACCGGACGGGTCCAGCGGTCCTGGGCGGGTCCGTAGCAGGGGCCGACGAACGTCACCCGGTCGCCGTCCACCCGTTCGGCGTTCGGTTGCATGGCCCGCGGGATCAGGGCCAGCACGCGGTGGGGGAGGCCGGAGAAGGCGTCCACGTCGGTGGTGGTCGCCCCGCACTCGGCCAGCCACCGCCCGAACCGCTCCTGGTAGGCGTCGGCGCCCGGCAGCCGGCGCAGGTGCGCGGCGACGTCCTCCTCGTAGCCCTGCCAGGCGACGAAGGTCGGCGAGAGCTGCAGCAGGGGACGGCCCTGCGCCTCGGCGAGCGCGCGGGCGGCGTACGCGCCGACGTCGTACAGGTAGAGATCGGCGGGATCCCGGGAGTACGCCGCGCGCAGCTGCGGAAGCGTCTGGACGGCGTCGTCGAGGAAGAGGCTCGCGGCGGCGATGGGGTCGTCGGGCCAGGAGTTCCCGGCGAACGGCAGCACCGACGTGCACGGCACCAGCTCCGCCCCTGCCCCCTTGACCAGGTCGGCGCGGGCCCGGTCGGTGGCGTACGTCACCCGGTGCCCACGGGCCACCAGCTCACGGATGACCTCCAAGCCGGGCAGGACGTGGCTGACGATCGGGACGTTCACCATCGCGATGTGCGTCATGACGCGCTCGGGGAGGGTGCGGTGGCCTCGAGGTCGGCGACCGTGCCGGACATGATCGTGCGGACGTGCCGGGTGATGTGCTCGGCCGGCCAGTCCCACCACGCGACGGCCAGCAGCCGGGCGACGTCGCCGGCGTCGTAGCGGGTGCGGATGAGCCGCGCCGGGTTGCCGCCGACGATGCCGTAGTCGGGGACGTCGGAGGTGACCACGGAGCCGGCGCCGATGATCGCGCCGTGCCCGATCCGTACGCCGGGCAGCACCGTCGCCCCATGCCCGAACCACACGTCGTTGCCCACCACCGTGTCACCCCGGCCGGGCAGGCCGGTGAGCAGGTCGAAGTGGTCGGCCCACGAGCCGCCGAGGGTGGGGAAGGGAAAGGTGGAGGGGCCGTCCATGCGGTGGTTGGCGCCGTTCATGATGAACCGCGTCCCCGTGCCCAGCGCGCAGAACTTCCCGATGATCAGCTTTTCCGGCCCGTAGTGGTAGAGCACGTTGCGGGTCTCGAACGCGGTCGGGTCGTCCGGATCGTCATAGTACGAGTAAGCCCCCACCTCGATCAGCGGCGACGTGACCAGCGGCCTGAGCTGCACCACCCGCGGCTGCCCCGGCATGGGGTGCAGCACGTCGGGATCGGCAGGCACCAGGGAATTCATGGGTGTTCCTCGCAAACGGGAGCTCTTAATGCGACAGTTGCTACATTAAGATGCTGTCATGGCCCCGCCGGATCAGCAACCCGACACCCCTCGCCGCCGCCCGGGTGGCCGCACGAGCCGCATACGTACGCAGGTCATCGACGCCGTACGCGCCGAGCTGGCCGAACGCGGCTACGACGAGCTGACCATCGACGGCGTCGCGGCCCGCGCCGGCGTCCACCGCGCCACCGTCTACCGGCGCTGGCGCGACGTCGGCGGCCTGCTCGCCGACGTCTTCGCGGCGGCGGGCGACGACGACTGGCAGCCGCCGGACACCGGCTCGCTTGAGGGCGACCTGACCGCGCTCAACCAGGAGAGCCAGGACTCGATGACCGCGCAGCCGCCGCTCGTCATGGCCCTGTTCGCCGCCTCGTTCCGGTCGGAGGAGGCGGCGCGCGGGGTGCGGCGGCTCTGGGAGGACCGCTACACCCGCTGCGAGGCCATCGTCCGCCGGGCCGTCGGGCGCGGCGAGCTGCCGGAGGGCACGGACGCGCGCCGGCTGCTGGTCGCGGCGACCGCGCCGGTCTACCACCACCTGGTGCTCCTGCGTACGCCGCCCGACCCCGCCCTGCCCGCCGACGCCGCCAGGACCGCCGTGCTGGCCGCCCGCGCCGGCGCCTTCGTCACGAGGTGATGGGCACGGCGGCGTACGCCGGGATCGCGCCGGGGCAGGAGCCGGCGGCGACCGGGCACGGCCGTCCTGGGCGCGTATTCCGGCCATATCCCGCAGGTATACCGAGGCCCTTTACCGTGCTGCGTCAGGCCGGGTAATCGTCCGGCCGGAAAGCGTCATGCACGGTGAAGGAGAATCAGTGCGACCTCTCACGCGACTGCGCGTTGCCACGATGGGCGCGGGTCTCACCGCCACGCTCGGAGCCGGTCTGCTGGTGGCGCCCGCCGCGCATGCCGCGCCGCCCGACCACAGGATGGTCTACGTCAAGCGCGTCAAGCCGATCCAGACCGTGGCCACCACGGTCAGCATCAAGGACCACAAGGGCCGGAACTACCCGATCAAGGTGTCCGTCACCTTCCGCTACATCAACTCGAAGACCGCGCAGATGCGGACCATCGTGCTGCGCGAGAACGGCTTCCCCAAGGGCACCTGCATCTACCCGGACCTCGCCCTGACGACGTCGAGCTGGAAGGCGCTGCGCAACAAGCACGGCATCCTCTGCGACGGCGGGCACAAGGCGTACACCGTCATGAGGACCCTCAAGGTGCGCCAGGCCCGTAACCTCGGGCAGCTCTGGATCCGCACCCCGAACCCGCCCCACCCCGGCTGCTGTGGCGCGCGGACGTACGTGATCCAGTACAACATCGCGGCCAAGTGATACCGGACATCCGTCCAGAACCGCCTTGCACGACAAAGGAGAACAGGTGCGACCTCTCACGCGACTCCGCGTTTCCACGATCGGAGTGGCTCTCGTCGCCGGCCTCGGTGGCGGCCTGCTGGTGTCACCCGCCGCGCACGCCGCGCCCGACCAGAAGATCAGCTACGTCAAGCGCATCAAGGCGATCCAGTCCGTAATCACCACGGTCAGCATCAAGGATCACAGGGGCCGGAACTACCCGATCAAGGTGACCGCGACCTGGGCCTACAAGTCGTCCACGTCCGCGCAGCTGCGCAGCATCGTGATCCGCGAGGCCGGCTTCCCGAAGGGCGCCTGCATCTTCCCCGACCTCTTCGTGACGAGCGCGAACTGGGAGGCTCAGCGAGGGCGGTACGGCAAGATCTGCGACGGCGGCAAGAAGGCGTACTCGGTGATGAAAACCCTCAAGGTACGCAGGGGAAGCTTCGGCCAGCTGTGGATCCGCACGCCCAACCCGCCCCACCCCGGCTGCTGCGGCGCACGGCAGTACACCATCCAGTACAACCTCGCCAAGTGAGCGCCCCGGCCCGATAAGGGTTGGAGGACGGCGGCCCGGAGTCGCTAGCGTGCCCTCGTGACGCGAGCGCATGAGCGGTACGTGGACTCCGGGCCGGTACGGATATGGACGGAGCGCATCGGGAAACCTGACGATCCCGCGGTCGTGATGGTCATGGGGTCCGCCGCGCAGGGCGTCAGCTGCCCCGATGCGCTCGTCCACCGGCTGGTCGAGCGGGGCGCGCAGGTCATCAGGTACGACCATCGCGACACCGGCAGGTCCGGCCTCGTCGACTTCGACGCGCATCCGTACACGATCGGCGACCTGGCACGCGACTGCCTGGCCGTGCTGGACGGCTACGGGCTCGACGCGGCGCACGTGGCCGGCACGTCCCTGGGCGGCATGATCGCGCAGTGGCTGGGCGTGCACGCGCCGGACCGGGTCAGGTCGCTCACCATCATGTCCAGCTCGCCGATGGGGCACGACCCGGCGCCGGTGCGGGAGCGGGCGCCGGCGGGCGAGCCGGCCGACCCGGACGATCTGCCGCCGCCGTCCCCGGAGTTCCTCGCGCACATGGCGGCCGGGCTGCCGCCGGGCGTGGAGTCGGACGTGGCGCTGTTCCGGATGTTCAACGGGCCGGTCAGGCCGTTCGACGAGCAGGCCGCCCGGGCGATGCTGGAGCTGGCGCTGTCGCGGGCCACCGATCCCGGCGCGGCGGCCAACCACAACCGGGCCGTCTGGCGGGACGATCCCACCCTGAAGGCCCCCTTGTCGTCGATCACCGCCCCGACCTCGATCGTGCACGGCGACCGGGACCCGCTCTACCCGCTCGCGCACGCCGAGGCGCTGGCGGCGGCCATCCCCGGCGCGGTCCTGCACGTCGTGCCCGGCATGGGGCACGTCATGACGTCACCTGGCCTGCCCGAGGAGGTCGGCGACCTCGTCCGCCTGTGACCGTTCGAAGACGAGCTGGGTGCGGCGGACGGCGCGCACGCCGTACACCTGCGCGATCAGGTCGGGGGTGAGCACCTCGCCGGGCGGGCCGCCGGCGACGATGCGGCCGGCGTTCATCACATACAGGCGGTCGCAGAAGGCGGCGGCCTGGTTGAGGTCGTGCAGCACGGCCAGGGTGGCGAGGCCCAGCTCGCGTACCAGATGCAGGAGGTCGAGCTGGTGACGGATGTCGAGGTGGGCGGTGGGCTCGTCCAGCAGGAGCAGCCGCGTGTCCTGCGCGAGCGCCCGCGCCAGCAGCACGCGCTGCTTCTCGCCGCCTGACAGCGTCGCGAAGATCCGCCCGGAAGCCTCGCCCAGGCCGACGCGGTCGAGTGCGCGCCCGCACAGCTCCTCGTCCACAGAGGCATCCGCCCGGTACGGCGTGCGCCCCATCCGGACGATCTCCGCCACCGTGAAGTCCAGGTCGGCCGGTGTCTCCTGCGCCACGACGGCGGTCCTGCGCGCGGCCTCGCGGGCCGGCAGCCGGTGCACGTCGTCGCCGTTGACGGCGATCAGCCCTGCCGAGGGCCGCAGCGCCCGGTAGATCGAGCGCAGCAGCGTGGACTTGCCGCACCCGTTCGGCCCGACCAGTGCCACGAACTCGCCGTCGCCCACCTCCAGCGCGGCGTCGTGCACGATCGGCGTGCCCTCGACCGCGACGGACACCCCGTTCAGCGCCAGCCTCACGTGACGCTCACCTCCCGGTCCGCGGACCTGCGGCGCAGCAGCCACAGGAAGAACGGCACCCCGAACAGCGCCGTCACGATGCTGAGCGCCAGCTCCTGCGGCGCGTTGACGGTCCGCGCGGCCACGTCCACGAGTTGCAGGAACACCGCGCCGAGCAGCGCCGTCACGGGCAGCACCCGGCGGTGGTCGGCGCCGACCAGCAGCCGGGCGGCGTGCGGCACGATCAGGCCGACGAACGCGATCGCGCCGCTGGTCGCGACCAGCACCCCGACCAGCAGCGAGGTCAGCAGGAACAACGTCAGGCGGAACCGGCCGACGTTCACGCCGAGCGAGACGGCCGTCTCCTCGCCGGCGGCGAGCGCGTTCAGCGGGCGGTGCTGCATCAGCAGGTACGTCACCCCCGCCGCCAGCACCACGGCCGGCACCGGCAGCAGGTGCCAGCGGGCCCCGCCCAGACTGCCCATCAGCCAGAACAGCACCTGCTGCGCCGCCCGCCCGCTCTGCGCGAGCTGCAGCACGAAGGAGTAGGCCGACTGGAACAGGTACGCCAGCGCCACCCCGGCCAGCACCAGCCGCGACGGCGTGAGCCGCCCCGCCCGCTGCGCCAGCAGGTAGACCAGGCCCAGCGCGAGCAGCGAGCCGGCGAACGCGGCCGCCGACATCGACAGCCCGCCGAGCGCCGAGGCGCCCACGATGGCCACGAGCACCGCGCCGAACGACGCGCCCGACGAGATGCCGAGCAGGAACGGGTCGGCCAGCGGGTTGCGCACCAGCGCCTGGAGCACCGCGCCCACCACCGCCAGCCCGGCGCCGACGAGCAGTGCCAGCAGCGCGCGCGGCAGCCGGAACTCCCACACGATCTGCTCCTGCACCGGCGTCCACGTGCGCGGCACCAGCCCGGGGGCGAGCTTGTCGGCCACGATGCCCCACGCCTGCCCGAGCGCCACCGGCACCGCGCCGATGCTCACCGCCAGCCAGGTCGAGGCGACGACGGCGACCGCGAGCACGGTCACGAGCACGGCGAAGCGGCTGCTGTTCACTGGTCGAACGCGTCCGGGTGCAGGAACCTGGCGATGTCGGCGACGGCCAGGAGGTTGCGGTAGCCGGGGTGCTGCGCGGCGACCGGCAGCGCGAGATAGCGCTTGTCCCTGGCGGCCGGGCTGTTCCTGGCGATCGCGAACGCCTCCTCGGCCTTGACCGGCGAGGTCGGCATGTCCGCGCCGCGCAGCGTGGCGTAGTCGCTGACCAGCAGCGCCTCCGGCTGGGCCGCGCTGATCCGCTCGGCGCTGACCTCGGTGTAGTCGGCCTTGACGTCGGCCAGCACGTTCTCGCCGCCCGCCATGGTGATCATCTGGTTCGTGACGCCCGCGCCGCCGTACGCGTTGACCGGGCCCTTGCCGCCGTCCGTGGCGAGCACCTTGACCGGCGTACGGCCCGCGACCCGCTGCTTCACCTCCGCCAGCCGCGCCTGGAGCTCGCCGGCCAGCTTCTCGGCCCGGTCGGGGACGCCGAAGATCTTGCCGAGGTTGCGCAGGTCGGTGAAGGTGTCGTCGATGGTGAACCGCAGCACCTCCTCCGGGCTGCACCAGCCGCCCAGGATGTAGACGGGGCTGCCGGCCGCGTCCAGCTCCTCCACCGTGGCGTAGCCGCCGGCGGCGTCGAAGCTCGCCATCGCGTTGTCGAGGACGAAGTCCGCGCCCTGGGAGAGCATGACCTCCTTCTGCGGCAGCATGATCGTGCCGGAGATCTGCGGGATCCTGTCGTACTGCTCCTTCTGCCCTGGCAGGAAGGCGCTCTCGCCGAAGTACGTCCGCCCCGCGATCCGGTCGCCCAGGCCGAGCGCCAGCAGCGTCTCCAGGCTCGGGTGGTAGCCGGTGACCACCTTGGAGGGCGGGCGGTCGAAGGTCAGCTTGCGGCCGCAGTTGTCCACCGTGACGGGGAAGCCCGGCGCCGGGGGCTGCTCCTGCGCTTTCGGCGCGGGCTGAGAGCAGGCGGTCAGGGTCAGGGCCGCCACCAGGACGAGCAGTCTCCTCATGGGCCCCCATTCTGCACTTATTTCGCAACTGCCATCAAATCGCAACTAGGTGGCCGGTGATGTCCTGGCTGGTCGGCGCGAAGGTGGACATCCGGTCGGAGGCTCCCGGGCGGTGGCCAGTGGACGGGGGCGGACATAACGGTCTGGCTGGTCAATGTGGGGGGCCATAGGCATGCCTTCAGGAAGGTCCAACGGACCTCAAGTCCCTCACGGAGGCACTCGATGAATATGCGTTCACGGCGACGCCTGACGTACGCCGCTCTGGCCGGAGTCATCGCGCTCGGCGGTACCGGGCTCACCGTCGGCGTCGCGACGGCTCAGCTCGGCGACGACGACCCCGACCTGACGATGGTGGAGGAGGCGGCCGTCACCAAGGACTCCCTCCTGGCCACCGCCGACGACACCGACTCCGGCGCGTCCGCCGACTCCGCTGACTCCGACGAGGTCAGCGTCGCGGACGAAGGCGACGACGCCGAGGAGACGACGGAGACCGACGCCGATGCCGGCACCGACTCCGACTCCGACGCCGACGCCGACGCCGACGCCGATGCCGATGCCGACTCCGGCACCGGCGCCGACTCCGGGTCCGACGACGCCGAGGTCTCCGACGAGATCGACGACGCGGAGGAGACGGGCGCCTCGGAGAAGGCCGGGCAGACCATCGCCGAGGTCGAGTCGGACGAGGTCGAGGACACCGCCACCACCCAGACGGCCGACGACCCGACCCGCTGCCCCTTCACCGTGACGTACAAGGGCAGCGTCCGGCAGATGCTGATCAAGCGGGAAGGCGGGGTCAGGACGAAGGCGTACGACGCCGGTGAGCGGACCAGGAGCGGCAAGAGCCGCAACATCGTCACCATCGGCATCGGCTTCAACATGAGCCGCGGCGACGCCCGTACGATCATCAACCGCATCCTCAGCGAGACCAGCCCGCAGTCGAAGCAGGCCGACATCAAGTCGGGCAAGGCGTTCGACGACCTCAAGGCCGGGGTGACCGAGCTGACGGACGAGCAGGTGACGATGCTGTTCGAGGTCACGTACGAGGAGGCCAAGGACATGGTCACCCGGCGCGGCATCGAGAGCTTCGACAAGCTGCCCCGGGCCGTGCAGGCCGCGCTGATCGACGTGGCGTACATGCGGCCCGGCAACATCAACGACATCGCCGACGAGGTGAACGCGGCGACCCAGGCGGCCCTGGCGGAGAAGCAACCGCTGACCGAGGCCGACTACGAGGCCGCCGCCAAGCGGCTGGAGACGTTCGGAGCCATCGCCGCCAAGCGCGGCCAGGGCGGCAACAAGCTCCGCTTCTCGGAGGACGCGGCCATGCTCCGCAACAAGTGCTGAGCCCTCCGCGCTCATGACCGCACTCCTGCCGCACTCATGACCGGGGTCGTGCCCGGGCCTCCTCACCGGAGCCCGGGCACGGCCCTTTCTCATGCGCGGCGTTCCGGTCTCACGCGCGGCGTTCCGGCCCTCCGCAGGCGGGCTGAGGTGGGCGGTGCCCGGCCCCCGCGGGCCGGCTGAGCAGGGCGGACAAGGACAACCCCGGCGATGGCCAATGGATGCGGGCAATGGACATCATCCGCCCCTGGATGGTCATCACCGGGCCCCTTAAGCAGGAGTGGCAGGAAACTTCCGGACGCCACCCGGCGGCCCGGGGCGGCTCCCCGAAAGCCCGCTCCCGCCGCGTACCGGCGTCACCATGAGAGGGGAAACCACCGTGAAAGCACCTTCGAAGCTTCGTATCGCGGCGGCCGGCCTGGCGGTCGGCGGCGTGCTGGTCGGCAGCGGCCTGGCCGGCGGCACGGCGCACGCCCAGACGGCGGACCCGTTCGGGTTCGGCAGCCCCGGCGGCTCAGGCAGCTCGTTCGACTTCGGGCTCACCGCGCCGCAGCCGGCGCCGCCCGCGAGCAGTTCCTCAGGCTCGCTCGGCGACTTCCTGAAGGACCTGGGCAAGGACCTCGGCCGGCAGCTCGGCAACCGGGCGATCGACGAGCTCCTCAACCGCGACAAGAACAAGAACAACAACGGCAACAACGGCAACAACGGCAACAGCGGCCAGTCCGCGCCCAGCACCTCGACCGGGCAGAGCGGCCAGAGCGGGCAGTCCACCGACGCGGGCCTGGCCCAGCAGCTGCCCAGCACGACCGCCGCGGGCAAGCGTATCCCGGAGCAGGTCGAGCGGGTCCTCCGCGAGGCCGGCATCAACTTCGTGGACTGGCTGGTCAAGCGGCAGCCGGGACGGGACCGTAAGGGTTACGGCTCGTTCGGGCAGCCCGACCGCTACTTCAAGCCGGAGCTGCAGCGGCAGTCGTGCCGGGCGCCCGGCAACGTCCGTCTCTTCGGCACGACCGTCCGCAGCGGCCGGTTCGCGCCGCGGGCGTTCGTCGGCGGCGTCAACCTGGGCAGGACGCTCGTCGTCGGGCCCAACACGTTCCTGGCTCCGTCCGGCGACAAGCTGAAGAAGTTCAGCACGGTCAACTACGTGTTCCTGTCGAACAGGGGCGCCGAGGTGCTGCGCCCGCAGCCGCGGGTCGCCGGCAACACCGTCCTCGAGGACCGCGTCCGCTACTCGACCGGCTTTCTGAAGAGGGGCGTCACGTACAAGGTGATCGTCCGCTACGTCAACACCTGCAACGAGCCCGTCGTGGACGTGCTCGGCAAGATCAGGCGTCGATAGCCGGGTGATTTCGCGCGGCGGGTGGTCCTCGGAACGTGAGGGCCACCCGCCGGCATGTGGTCATCGTCATTTTCCGACGCCGAAGGGGACGTCCACGGGCCGCGTGACCGCGAATAGGGCCCGAAGTCACATCGCCGGGGGCCGCGATTCACATAGGTCAGGGGGCACGATGATGCACCAAGGCACCACCACCGCGCGGGGCAGGCGGGAACGGCCGGTCCCGCCCGGGCCGCTCCAGGAGTTCGCCCAGGGGCTGCGCGACCTGCGGGCGGCGGCGGGAAACCCGAGCTACCGCGCCATGGAGCGCAGGGCGGGCTACTCGTCGTCGGCACTCTCCGCCGCCGCCGCAGGCGACCGCCTGCCGAGCCTGGCCCTGACGCTGGCGTACGTGGGGGCGTGCGGCGGCGACCAGGACGCCTGGAGCGACAGATGGCACGACCTACGCGCCAACCAGGACAACGCCACACCCCAGGAAACCGAGGCTCCAGCAGCCGGCACCGATCGACCTGGAGGCGAGGCTTCCGCAGCCGGTATCGGCGAGCCTGAGGTCGGGGTTTCCGCGGCGGGCACCGACCGGCCTCAGGAGGGTGGTGCTTCCGCCGGGGGCGGGTCCGAGCTGTGGCGGGAGTCCTACCGGCGGCCCTGTCAGCGGCCGTACCAGCGGCCGTACCAGCGGCCGTACCAGCGGTTCGTCAAGCTGTCGGCGCTGCTCGTGGCGCTGGGCGTGACCGTGCTGGCCACGGCCGGTGCGTTCCGTCAGGACGTGCTGTTCCGTTTCCTGTCGGCGACTGGTGAGGCGGCGCAGGAGGGTCGGCAGACGGGCGAGGTCGGCCAGCCGGCTCAGCAGACGAACGAGATCGGGCAATCGGGCGGGGTCGGACCGGCAGCCGGGGTCGGACCGGCAGCTGGGGTCGGACAGGCGGGCGCGGTCGGACAGGCGGGTGGGGGCGCAGGGCAGATGGTGGAGCCGGGGCGGCGAAGTGTGCCTGGCTTCACCGCCGTTGCCGGGCCGAGCTGCCCGCGTGACACCACGAGGAGCGTTCGCATCGAGGCGTTGCCCGGCCGCGACGGCTGGAAGGACGCCGCATCCTCCGGCTGGCGGGGCGCCGGCTGCGGGGACGGCTTCCTGTTCTCGGAGCTGCGCGGCGATGAGCGGCACGGCGGCGAGCCGGCCGAGCCGGCGCGCCGGAACGTCTTCCAATGGCGCTTCACCACCGGCCTGCCGGGGCCGCGCCACTGCACGCTGTCCGTCTACGTGCCGAAGTCGGGGCTGGCCGGGCAGCGGGTCTGGTACACGGTGCGAGACGGCTTCGACGAGGAGGCGCGCACGGTGGGGGAGTTCACGCTCGACCAGCGCGTACGGCAGGGCCAGTGGGTGCCTGCGCCGGCGCCCCTGGTCATCACCGGCGGCCTGGTGATGGTCGAGATCGCCGATGACGGCCACGGCAACACCACCGGCAACCAGGCCATGGCGGCCGGCCCGGTCCGGCTCTCCTGCCCGTGACCACAGGGACCGACACGATCGTTGGGGGCACGATGACGAGGAACGACACCATCAGGACGCCGCGCGGCGGCCCGCGGGGACGGCACGCACGGCCGGTGGCGCCCGACCCGCTGCAGGAGTTCGCACGGGGCCTGCGCGAGCTGCGGGCGTCGGCGGGCGGAACGAGCCTGCGCTCCATGCGCCGCCGGACCGGCCACCCCGTGGCCGAGCTGTCCGCCGCCGCATCAGGCGACGCACTGCCCACCTTGAAGACGACGCTCGCGTACGTGACGGCATGCGGCGGCGACCGCGCCGAGTGGACGAGAAAATGGCACGTCCTCAACGCCCTCCTCCAGGTCGGCGACACCGACCGCGCCTACGAAACCGTCCACTACCCCCGCCCCACCCCGCACCACCGCCCCCCGCAGCCGCTGCCCGCCGTGGGAAACCCGGCCTCCGGGCCGGCCGTCGCTGAAGGCATGCCAGTGCCGCCGGCGGACGCCGGAGCGCGCTCGGCCGCTGAGCCGCCTCCTGCCAGGAAGCGCAGAATCCGGCCGTGGGTGGTGGTGGCTATCGTGGCGCAGTTGGCCGTGCCAGGGGCGTTGCTGGTCTATCAGCACCAGGCGTCCACGGCCGTGTCGGCGGCAGCGGGCAGGGACGTGGCGCCGGCCGCCGAGGCCGGCCGTGCATCCGAGAGCCGTGCATCCGAGAGCCGTGCATCCGAGGGGCGAGCGCCCGAGGGCCAGGCGTCCGAGGAGCGGGCGGCCGAGGGCCAGGCGTCCGAGGGCCAGGCGTCCGAGGGCCAGGCGTCCGAGGGGCGGGCGTCTGAGGGCCAGGCGGCCGAGGGGCGGTCGCCGGGGGGCCGGGCGTCGGAGAGTTCGTCGCCGGCGAGTGACAAGGCCCGGACGGTCAAGCCGGCCTTTCTGGCGGTCGCCGGGCCTTCCTGCCCGCGTGACGCCAGGAGGAGCGTCCGCATCGACGGTCTGCCGGGCCGGGACGGGTGGAAGGACGCCCGCGCCCCGGGCTACACCGGGGCGGGGTGCAGTGACGGGTTCCTGTTCTCTGAGCTGACGTACGACCCGGCGGCGCAGACGCACCCGCGCAACGTCTTCCAGTGGCGCTTCACCACCGGGCTGGACGGTCGGCATCAGTGCTTTGTGGGGGTCTCCATCCCGCAGACCGGGTTCGCGGGGCAGCGCGTCTGGTACACGGTGAAGGACGGTTTCGACCAGGATGCCCGTACGGTCGCGGAGTTCACCCTCGACCAGCGCATGCGGCGCGGCAAGTGGGTCGCCGCGCCGACCCCCGTCGTGATCGGCACGGGGCTGGCGATGGTGCAGATCACCGACACCGGCATGGGCAACACGACCGGCGACCAGGCCGTGGTGGCGGGCCCGGTCCGCCTCGCCTGCCGGTGATCGTCAGCGAGGGCGATGGGCCCGGATGTCGACGGGGCGGCCGTCGGGGTCGCGGGCCGTCATCGTCCACTGCGTCGGCAGGGTCTCGATCTCCCCGACGGGCTGCCCGGCCGTCAGGATCCGTTCGCGGAGGCCGGCCAGTCGCTCGTAGGTGGACACGCGCAGCCCCCAGCCCGCCCGGTTCAGCGGATCGAGGGAGGGGGCGGGCGCGGCGGCGGTCTCGACGATCATGAGATGGTCGGCCCCGCCCACGTCGAGGACCGCGACCCGCGGATCGGCGGCGGTGGCGGCCCGCTCGAACGCGAGCGTCGCTCCGAGCAGATCGGTGTAGTACGTCACGAGCCGGTCGAGGTCGGTCGTGGACAGCGTCAGATGGTTGATGCCAAGGAGATCGGTCATGATGCCCCGACCGTAGCCGAGCGTGAGAGCATCAGTCGCGGAGCAGGGGGAGGAGCCGGGTGCCCTGGCGTTCGATCTCCGGCAGGTACGGGGTGTCGGACAGCACGAAGTGGGTGATGCCGAGCTCCTGGTAGCGGCGCAGCGACTTGGCGACGTCCTGGGGCGAGCCGACCAGCCACGTGGTGCCGGCTCCGCCGCCGCCGTACCTGCCCGGCGCGGTGTAGAGGTTGTCGTCGAGCACGTCGCCCCGCGCGGTCAGGTCGAGCAGGCGCTGCTGGCCGACGGCGGGGTGCCGGTTGGGGTCGCGGAAGGTGCCGTCCTGCGACATCCTGGCGACCTTGGCCTCGGCGTCGGTCCACGCCTGTTCGGTGGTGTCGCGGACGAATGTGGTGATCCGCAGCCCGAACTCCAGCGGCGGCAGCTCGCGGCCGAGCCGGGCGCTGAGGGTCTTGAGCCGGTCGATGCGCTCGGCGACCCCGTCGAGCGGCTCGCCCCAGAAGAGCTGGACGTCGGCGTCCGTGGCCGCCACCCGCTCGGCGGCCTCGGACGCGCCGCCGAAGTAGAGCCTCGGGTGACGGCGCCCGTCCTTGGCGACGGGGCGCGGCTCCACGGTCGAGCCGGTGACCTGGAAGTGCTCGCCGTGGAAGGTGACGTCCTCCTCGGTCCAGAGCCGCCGCACGATCCGCAGGAACTCCTTGGTACGCGCGTAGCGGTGCGCCTGGTCGCCCTCGCTGTCGCCGTACGCGGCCAGGTCGTCCTTGCCCGAGACGACGTTGACGAGCACGCGCCCGCCGGTCAGGTGGTCCAGGGTGGCGGCGGCGGAGGCGAACTTGGCGGGATGCCAGTAGCCGGGCCGTGCGGCGATGAGCGGCTGGAACGTCGTCGTGCGGGCGGCGAGCGCGGCGGCGACGGTGAAGGTGTCGGGCCGCCCCCAGCCGGTGCCGATGAGCGCGCCCGCCCAGCCGTGTTCCTCCAGGGCCAGGGCGTGGCCGGTGAGGGTCTCCAGGCTGTTGTGGCCGGCCACGACGTCGTCGCCGCGGTGTCCTGGGTCGTTCTGGTTGGGGATGTACCAGAGGAACTCGAGGCTCATCGATGCGTCTCCATATTCCTAGTATCTGGATAGGAAAAGCATAAAATGCGAGTACGCCGCTACGGAAGCGTCTGACGAGAAAGTCCTCAGGGCACCCAGAGCCGGGCGGGCACCATCGTCTCCCGGTGCTTCCCGTCCTGATCCGGCTCGACCAGCCAGGCCTTGCGATCGGGCAGCACGGCCAGCGCCTCATGGAAGCGGGTGCCCACGTAGTGCAGGGCGACGCCGTCCTCGGTGGCGTACCCGGCGGGCAGCTCGCCCGCCCCCACGGCCCGGCGGAAGCTCGTCCGCCTGGGCTGGTCGCCGAGGTCGTCGTGCACGCCGTTGGAGAACGGCAGGAACCCCAGCCCGTCGGCCACCACGTCGAGCCGGTCACCGAAGGAGTCGGTCACCCCGCCGAGATGCCAGCACAGGCTGCCCGCGCTCTGCCCGGCCAGCACCACCCCCGACTCCCAGCACTCCCGCAGGATCGGCTCCAGCCGGTGCGCGCGCCAGACCGCCAGCAGGTTGACCACGCTGCCGCCGGCCACGAAGATCACGTCCTGGGCGAGCAGGTGGGCGCGCACGTCGGGCACGTTCGGCTGCGTGAACAGCGTGAGGTGCGACAGCTCGGCGTCGCCGAACGCGGCGGCCCGCTCGTACCAGCCCTGGATGTGCTCGCGCGAGTCGCCGGTCGCGGTGGCGACGAGGCAGACGCGCGGCCTGCGGACGTCCGCGAGCCGCATCGCCTGCCAGATCTGGGCGCCGGGGTGGCGGTAGCCGGCGGGCGGGAACAGGACGCCGGAGCAGGCGAGGATCTGCGGTTGTCTGATCATGGGCACCCATGCTCCGCCCGCCGGGGACGGGGCCGCAAGCGCTCAGGCGGGGTCGCCCTCGGCCTGCCGTACGGGCGCCGCGGGCCGGTGCATGGGGGTGAGCGCGGGGACGAGCACGAAACCGCTGGACAGCCGGGCCGGCAAGCGCCGCAGCGAGATGCTCAGATCCTGGCGCGGCACGTCGTAGTCCAGCCGGGCCAGGCGCGGAGTGAGCGTGCGCAGCAGCGCCACGGTGAGCGTCTCACCGGGACAGCGGTGCCCGCTCGCCGGGTCGCCGCCGCCCTGGGGGATCAGGTCGTACGGGCCGGGCTCGGTACCGAGGAATCGCCTGGGGTCGAACGTGTACGGATCCCGCCAGAACCGGGGATCGTGGTGCTGGCCGTACACGTCGAGCAGCACCAGCGACCCCGCCGGGATGTGCTCGCCCCGCCAGTCGAGCTCGCGCGCCGCCCGCCCGCCCAGCAGCGGCGCGAACGGGTAGAACCGCCGCAGCTCATGCGCGAACGCCTCGGCGAACTCCGCGTCGCCGCTCGCCAGCCGCGCCCGGTGCTCGGGCCAGCGGTGCAGCGCGTGCGCCGCGTACGCGACGAACCACGACACCGCCACGGTCGGCCGCAGCACGTTGAGCAGCTCCACCGCCGCCACGCGCGGGTGGAGCGGCCGGCCACCTGCGTCGCGGTGCACGGCCACCACCTCGGCCGCCGAGTCGGGCGGCGCGTCCTCGCTGCCGTCACGCAGGTCCCGGACGAACCGCTCCAGCCACGCCTCGCGCCGCCGCCTGGCCTGCCGCGCCCGCCAGTGGCGCGGCCCGGACGAGCCCAGCCCGTCCACCATCGTCACCAGGTCGGCGGCCAGCTCGGGCAGGTCGCCGTCGTCCACGGCCACCCCGGCCCAGTCGCACACCGCCCTGGTGATCACCTCGGCCGTCTCGTCGAACAGCACCACCCGCCGCCCCTCCCACGAGGCGACGGCGAGATCCCACTCCGTGGTGACGTGCGCGACGAGCGCGGCCACGGCGGGCGCGCTGAACAGCGACGTGAACATCGCCTTGCGCACCCGGTGGGCGGCCCCGTCGAGGCCGTGCACCGAGCCGTGGCCGAACAGCGTGCTCTTGATCGGCCCGGGAAGCGCCGTGCGCCGCTCCACGTTGCGCTCGTCGTAGAAGAAGCGGGCGGCGTCGGGCCCGCACAACCCGGTGGCCCGGCGGCCGAGCAGCCGCGTGTGCACCACGTCACCTGCCGCCCGCCTGCGGAGGCCGGGGAGCCAGGCGTAGCCCTTGAGCAACAGCATCGAGGTCTGGTCGACAACAGGCATGCGCCGTGCCTGCCCCGCGCGGCGGCCCGCAAACGGCTCAGCCGTCCACGGTCTCGGCGAGCGATCGGGGCCGCAGGTCGGTCCAGTGGGTCTCGATGTACTCCAGGCAGGCCGCGCGGGTCGTCTCGGGCAGCACGACCGTCCACCCGGCGGGCACCGCGGCGAACGACGGCCACAGCGAGTGCTGGTTCTCGGGGTTGACCAGGACCAGGAAACGGCCGTCCGCGTCGTCGAAGGGGTTGGTCATCGTCGATCCTCTCTATGCCGGTCACCTGGCGACGGCCAGGCGGTAGGTCTCGTCGCGGGTCAGCAGGTCACGGTGGGCGCCCTCGGCGGCGACGCTGCCGCCGTCCAGCACGAGGACGCGGTCGGCGGCGTCCAGCAGGGCCGGGCTGCCGGTGATCACGATCGTGGTGCGGCCGTGGCGCAGCGTGGCCAGGTTGCGGGCGATGAGCTGCTCGGTGACCGCGTCCACGGCCGTGGTCGGGTCGTGCAGCACGAGGACGGCGGGGTCGGCGGCGAGCGCGCGGGCCAGCGACAGGCGCTGGCGCTGGCCGCCCGACAGGTTCGCGCCGCGGTCGCGTACGGGATGGTCGAGCCCCTCGGGGTGCAGGGCGACGACGTCGGTCAGCATCGACGCCTCGACCGCCGCCGCCAGGTCGTGTCCCGTGCCCGCCGGGTCGATGTTGCTGCGCAGGGTGCCCGCGAAGATCTCCGCGTCGTACGGGTTCACCAGCAGGTGCTCGCGGATCCCGTCGATCGACAGCTCCCGCGTGTCCCGGCCGCCGATCCGCACGACGCCCTCGTAGGAGTGGGGCGGCACCCGCGCCGCCAGGATCGCGACGAGGTCGGCCGCCGCGCGCTGGTCGTAGGCGGCGATCGCCACGAACGCGCCCGCCGGCACGTGGAACTTCAGCCCGTCGAGCGCCCCGTGACGGACGCCGTCCACCTCCAGCTCGCCGGCGCCGGGCGGCAGGCCGGAGCCCGGCGTCAGCACCGGCGGCGCGGCCAGCACCAGCGCCATCCGGTCGGCCGAGGCCCGCGCGACCATCACGTACTTCGGCATCTCGGAGAACAGCTTGAGCGGCTCCATGATGAACTGCGCCAGCCCCACCGCCATCACCAGCTCCCCGATGGTGATGTCGCCGGCGAGCGCCAGCCAGCCGGCCGTCAGCGTGACGGCGGCGGCGAGGAGCGTGTTGAGCGCGAGCGCGGTGCCGGCGTACGCGCCATTGGCCCTCGCGACCGTGACCGCCTGGTCGCGCGCCCGCGCGCTGACCTGCCTGTACGACAGGAACGCCGCGTGCCCGCCCCCGAACCCGTGCAGCGGGCGCAGGCCGCTGATCAGGTCGGCGACCTTCGCGCCCGCCCGCGCCACCCTGGCCTGCTGCTCCCGGGTGCCCGAGCCGATGCGGCGGGACAGCACGCTGAGCGCCGACAGGATCGCGACCGTGCCGACGACCACCAGCAGGCCGAGCGGCAGGCTGGCCAGGCCGAGCGCGACCGAGGCGACCACCACCGCGACCAGCGAGCTGATCAGCAGCGGCACCACCTCGATGATGTCGGCGGTCTGGTCGGCGTCCTCGGTGGCGATGGTCAGCACCTCGCCGGACTTGAGGTCGGTGTCCCTGGCGACCGGCTGGAGCGCGCAGGAGGCGACCCTGACCCGCCACCGGTGCGCCTCGGTCGTGTTGGCCTTCTGCAGGATGCGCATGCCGAACCGCCACGACAGCGACACCGTCGTGATGATCACCGCCAGCGCGGCGATCGACAGCGCCAGCGAGTCGAGGCCGCGCTCCTGCAGCGTGTGCTCGACGATCAGGCCGAGCGCGATGGGAAAGGCGGTCTCGGCCGCCTGGTACATCCCCATGAGCAGGGTGCCGGCGGCCATCGCGCCGGCGTTGCGGCGCAGCGCGGCGCGCAGCACGTCGGAGCCCGTACGGACCGGGCGCTGGTCGTTCACGTCAGGACTGCTCATCGAGGTGTCGGGCCAGCGCTTCCGGGGTTCGCAGGGTGAACAGGTCGCGTACGGTGACGATCGGGCCGAACTCGCGGCGCAGCAGCCCGGCCAGCCGCAGCGCCAGCATCGAGTGCCCGCCCATGGCGAGGAAGTCGCTCACCGCGCTCACCTCGTCGTCGTCCAGGTCGAGCGTCTCGGCGAACAGCTCGCACACCACCGCCTCCGTCTCGGTCGCCGGCCCGCGCTCGCCCGCCGACGTCAGCGCGCCGAGCGGCTTGGCCTCCGGCAGCGCCTTGGTGTCGGCCTTGCCGTTCACGGTCAGCGGGATCGCGGCGACCTGAGCGTAGTGCGTGGGCCGCAGGTGGTCGGGCAGCGCGGCGCACACCTCGGCCGCGACGGCCGCGAGGTCGGCGCCGTCGAGCACGAGGTAGGCGGCCAGCCGGTACGCGCCGTCCACTCCCGGGTCGGGCTGCGCCACCGCGGCGGCGAACCGCACGGCGGGATGCGCCGCGAACGCCGCCTCCACCTCGCCCGGCTCCACCCGGTGGCCGCGGATCTTGACCTGCTGGTCGGTACGTCCCAGGTAGGCGAGGTTCCCGTCCGGCCGCCGCAGCACCAGGTCACCCGTGCGGTACATGCGCTCGCCCGGCTCGCCGAACGGGCAGGCGACGAACCGGTGCGCGGTCTGCCCGCTCTGCCCCAGGTAGCCGCGGGCGATACCGACACCGGAGACGTACAGCTCGCCCGGCACCCCGTCGGGGACCGGGCGCAGCCACGGATCCAGCACGTACACGTCGGTGTTGTCGATCGGCACGCCCACCACCGGGTCGGCGCACTCGAACGTGCCGGCGCCGAGCGTGTTGATCGTGTACTCGGTGGGCCCGTACAGGTTGTAGCCGCACGTGCCCTCCGTCTCCGCGAGCCGCCGCCACAGGCCGGGCGTCACCGCCTCGCCGCCCAGCAGCACGAGCGGCGGCCGCCGCGCCGGGTCGTCCAGCAGCCCTTCGGCCAGCAGCTGCTGGGCGTAGGTGGGGGTGACGTTGACGACGTCGATGCCGTGCTCCAGGCAGTACGCGACCAGCCGCGGCGCGTCCCTGCGCAGCTCCTCGTCACAGATGTGCACCTCGTGGCCGTCGGCCAGCCACAGCAGTTCCTCCCACGACATGTCGAACGCGAACGACACCGTGTGCGCGACCCTGAACACCCGGTGCCCGTGCTCGGCCAGCACCGGCTCGAAGATGCGGCGCTGGTGGTTGATGAGCATGTTCGTCAGCCCGGCGTACTCGGTCACCACGCCCTTCGGCCGGCCGGTCGAGCCCGAGGTGTAGATGACGTACGCGGGATGCCGCAGCCGGTCGGGGTCGTCCGGGGCGAACGTCACGTACGGCTCCGCCTCGGGCAGCGGCCGGTCCAGCTCGATCAGCTCGCCGATCAGCCTGGGCGCGACGGAGCTCACGGTGAGGATCACGTCGGGGCGTGCGTCCGCCACGATCGCGGCGATCCGCTCGTCCGGGTGGTCCAGCTCCAGCGGCACGTACGCGGCCCCCACCCGCAGCACAGCGAACAGCGCCACGATCGAGTCGAGCGAGCGCGGGATCGCCAGCCCGACCGTCCGCTCCGGGCCGATGCCCCGCTGGGCGAGCACCCCTGCCACCGCCGTGCTGCGCTCCCTGAGCTGCTCGAACGTCATGCTCGCGCCGCCCGCGACGAGCGCCGTCCTGTGCGGTGAGCGTTCGGCCGCCCGGTCGAACCTGTCCACCACCGTGTCGGTGCCGACGTCGCTGCGCGGCCCCGCCACCGGCACCGCCACCGGCACCGCGCCCGGCACCGCGCCCGGCCCCGGCAGCGCGCCGACCGGGCCGCTCGCCCGGGTCAGGTCGTCCAGCAGGCGCAGGTAGTCGTCCAGGAGGCGTTCGGCGCGGCCGGTGTCGCCGTCGCGGTACTCCAGCTTCACCGTCAGCCGTTCACCCGGCGTCACGACCCAGGTGAACGGGTAGTGCGTCGAGTCGTCGGCCAGCACCTCGACGATGCCGTGCCTGGCGTTGATCTCGGCGAGCGCGTCCAGGTCGAGGAAGTTCTGCAGCACGAAGAGGGTGTCGAACAGGGCGTCGTGGCCGGTGTCGCGCTGGATGTCGCCCAGCCCCAGGTGCTCGTGCTCCATCGCGGCGACCCTGGCCGCCTGCACGCCGGCCAGATAGTCGCCTACGGTGTCGGCCGGGCGGGGCCGCGTCCACATCGGGACGGTGTTGAGCAGCACGCCCACCATGTCGTCCAGCGCCCGGCCGCCCGGCCCTTCGCCGTCGCGGCCCGAGACGGTGACGCCGAAGACCGCGTCGGAGCGGCCGGTGTGCGCGCCGAGCAGCAGGCCGAACGCGCCGGTCAGCACCGTGTTCAGGGTGACGCCGTGCTTTTTCGCCGCCTCGCGCAGCCGCTCCGACTGCTCGGCCGGCAGCGTACGGACGAGCGCGCGCGGGAGCTCGTCCCGCAGCGCCGGAGACGGGCCCGCCAGCAGCGTCGGGCCGGACAGCCCGGCGAGCTGCCCGGCCCAGAAGCGCCGGGCCGGGGCGGGGTCCCTGGCGTCGAGCGCGCGGGCGTGCTCCTCGAAGCTCGGCGTCGCCGGCTCCGGGTCGAGCGGCTCCCCGGCCAGCGCCGCTTCGTAGGCGGTGAACAGGTCGCGCAGCACGATCTCGCGCGACCAGCCGTCCCACAGCAGCAGGTGGTAGCTCAGCAGCAGCACGTCCCCGCCGCCCGGCAGGCGGAGCACGGTCATCCTGATCAGCGGCGGCGCATCCAGGTCGAAGCCGGTCGCCCGGTCCTGTGTGCGCAGGGCCTCGACCTCGGCGTCCGACGCCACGTCCAGCGTGCGGACGGCGACCCGGCGGCCCGCCGCGAGCACCTGGACGGGGTCGCCGTCCGCGTCGGTCGTGAACCCCGCGCCCACGCCGGGATGCCGGGCGATCACGTACGCCATCGCGCCGGCCAGCGCCGCCGGGTCCAGGCGGCGGTCGAAGGTGAAGCAGCTCTGCGCCACGTAGTCACCGGCCGGGCCCGCCAGCTGCGCCTGGTAGAACAGGCCCTTCTGCAGCGGCGTCACCGGCGCGGTCCGCTCCGCCGTCCCGGCCTTGCGCGCGACCTCCGCCACGGCCTCCCGCCAGCGCTCGGGCAGCTCGTCAGGGACGTCGCCGGCCAGCGCGAACGTGGCCCGCAACCTCCCGGTCGCCGCGTCCAGCCAGGCGTCCACCTCGACCGCGTACGGGCCGCCGACGTCCCCTCCCGTGATCGTCACCGCCTGCGACTCGCTGCCCTGGCCGAGGTAGTTGAACAGCACCTGCGGGCTCGTGGTCAGCAGCGGCGCGGTCTGCGGGTTGAGGTGGCGGAGCTGCCCGTACGCGAGGTGCGCCCGCTCGTCCGGCTGCCGCTCGGACACCTCACGCGCCGCCTGTATCGGGTCGGTGTGCGGGCTGAGCCGGACGGGCGCGATGGAGGTGAACCAGCCGACCGTCCGCGTGTAGTCGTGGTGCGGCAGCACGGGGACCCGTCCATGCCGCTCCAGGTCGATGGCCAGGTCGCCCGGCACGTCCTGAACCCGGGTCAAGGCGGCCCGCAACGCCCCGCACAGCAACTCGGTCACGCCGACGCCGAACGCGGCAGGCGCCTCCCGCGTCACCACCGCACTGACCTCGGGAGCCACCTCCACCGTCACCTCCCGCCGTCGTGCCGGCGGGACAGGCAGCAGCGGGGGCGCGGCCAGAGCGGTGAGCCACCGGTCGAGCGTGCCGGTGTGATGGGTCGCCGTCGCGGCCAGGGCATCGGCATAGTCCGCGAAGGGCGTGGTCTCCGGCGCGAGCGCGGCACCCCGCATCGCGGTGGCCAGGTCATCGAGCAGCACCAGCCAGGAGACCGCGTCCACGGCGAGGTGATGCGCGGTGACGACCAGCGTCCTGCCCGCCTCCAGCCACGTGAACGCGATCATCTCCCCGGCCTCGGGATCGAGCCGGTCGGCCGCCTCGTTCGCCGCCGCGTCGGCCTCACCGGCCGCGTCGGCCTCACCGGCCTGGACGACCGTGACCGGCCTGGGCGGCTCGGTCCGCAGCGTCCACACGCCGTGCTCGGTGCTCAGGCGGAGCCGCAGGGCCGGGTGGGCGGCGACGACCGCGTTCGCGGCCCGCTCGGCATCGGCGAACCCGCTGCCCTCGGGCGCCACCAGCGTCCTGGCCTGGGCGAACCTGGCGAGCGAGGCGCCCAGCCCACGCTGCCGCAACATGATCGGGGTCGGCGCGAGCGGGCCGTCTGCGCGGGCGATCGGCGCGGGTGCCGCGGACGTCCCCACGTGCTCGGCGAGCGCGCGCGGCGTCTTGTGCAGGAACACCTCGCGCGGCGTGATCGGCAGCCCGAGCGCCCTGGCCCGGTTGACCAGCGCGATGGCCACGATGCTGTCGCCCCCGGCACGGAAGAAGTCGGTGTCCGCGTCCACCTCGACACCGGGCAGCGTCTCGGCGAACACCTGTACCAGCGCCTGCTCACCACCTCGCCCGGTGGTGGCAGAGGGTTGTGGGGTGCGGGCGGTCAGCAGGGCGCGGTCGAGCTTGCCGTTGACGGTGAGCGGCAGCGCGTCGACAGGGGCCACCTGACCAGGCACCATGTACGCCGGCAGCCGCGCCGACAGCAGCTCGGCCCAGCCGTCCGGCACCCGGCCCACCACGTGCGCCACCAGGTGGTCGCCCGACGGGGCCACGGTGACGGCCACGTCCACCACCCCGTCCAGGTCGCGGATCGCCGACTCCACCTCCCCGAGCTCGATCCTGAACCCCTTGAGCTGCACCTGATCGTCGGCCCGCCCGACGAACTCCAGCTCGCCGTCCAGCGTCCGCCGCGCCAGGTCGCCCGTGTGGTACATGCGCGACCCGTCACCGGCGAACGGATCCGCCACGAACCGGGACGCCGTCAGCCCCGGCCGCCCCAGATAGCCGAGCGACACCTGCGCACCGGCCACGTAGATGGCGCCGACCCGGCCGGGCGGCACCGGCCGCAGCCGGTCGTCCAGCAGGTACGTGACCAGCCCGGGGATCGCCCGCCCGATGGGGGAGACGGAGCCTGCCGCGAAGTCCTCGTCGGTCAGCACCCGGTGGGTGACGTGCACGGTGGTCTCGGTGATGCCGTACATGTTGACCAGCTCGGGCGAGCGCGTGCCGTACCGCTCGACCCAGCCGCGCAACCGCCCGAGGTCCAGCGCCTCGCCGCCGAAGACGACGACCCGCAGCGACCCCGCCGGCTCCGCCGCGTGCCGGTCGGCCTCGGCGAGCTGGTAGAACGCCGACGGCGTCTGGTTCAGGACGGTCACCCCGCGCTCGCGCACCACGCGGTGGAAGTCGGTGGGGGAGCGGGTCAGCGCGTACTCGGGGACGAGCAGCTCGCCGCCGTGCGCCAGCGCGCCCCACAGCTCCCACACCGCGAAGTCGAAGGACGCGGAGTGGAACTGCACCCACACGTCGTCCGGACCGAACCGCAGGTCCGGCCACGTCCCGGCGAGCAGCGACAGGACCGCGGAGTGCGGCACCATGACCCCCTTCGGGCGGCCGGTGGAGCCCGAGGTGTAGATCACGTACGCGGGGTCGTGCGGCCCGACGGCCGGCCTGGTGCCGTCCAGCGGCAGGTCGTCGTCCTGCACGAGCACCCGCGCCCGCCCGCCGGTCAGCCGCTCCATGCGGTCCCGCTGCTCCCGGTCCACCAGCACCACCTGGGGCGCGGAGTCGGCCAGCAGGTACGCCAGCCGCTCGTCCGGGTACGCCGGGTCCAGCGGCACGTACGCGCCGCCCGCCGAGACGACCGCGATGAGCGCGACCACCTGCTCCAGCGAGCGCGGCACCGCCACCGCGACCCGCTCACCCGGCCCCACCCCGGCCGCCCGCAACGCCGACGCCACCCGCTCCTTGGCCGCCCGCACCTCCCGGTACGTCATCGACCGCGCATCCCCGTCGATCCCGCACCGGGTGACGGCGACCGCATCCGGATACCGCGCCGCGGCCGCATCGAACAACCCGCCCAGCGTCCTTCGCGAGGCCCCGGGCCACCCGCCGTCCTGGAGGGGCCGCGCATCGGCGAGCGGCCCGCCGTCGTGGCGGCCGGCCGCTGGGGAGATGCGGCCGACCGGGGTGTCCGGGCGGACGAGGAGCGCGGTGAGCGTGCGGCCGAAGGTGCCGAGGATGGTCTTGGCACCGCGTTCCCGCAGCAGCGCGCGGTCGTAGATGAGCGTGAAGCGCGGCCCGCCGCCGGGCTCCCGCTCCACCACCAGGGTCAGCGGGTAGTGCGGCGCGCCCTCGTTCAGAACCTCGGTGATGACCACCTCGTCCCCGGGCCGCCGCAGGCCGGCCACGTCGGTGGCGACGTCGAACACCACCAGCGTGTCGAACAGCGGCCCGCCACCCGCCAGCCGCCCGATCGCGGACAGCGAGACGTGCTGGTGATCCCGTACGGCGCTCTGGTGCTCGTGCACGGAGGCGAGCAGCTCGCCGGCCGTGGTGATGCCGTCCCACCGGGCGCGTACGGGGATCGTGTTGATGAGCAGCCCCACCATGTCCTGGATGCCAGGGAAGTCGGCCTCCCGTCCTGACACCGTGGAGCCGAACACCACGTCCGTGCTCTGCAGGATCCCGCCCAGAGTGGCAGCCCACGCGCTGTGCACGGCCACGCTCAGCGGCACCCCCACGGCCCTGGCGGCGTCATCGACATCGAGAGCCTCGCTGACGTCCGCGAAGTGTTCCGACGCGGTGTGCCCCTCGGCGACCAGCGAAGGACCGGGCAGCCCGGCGAGCTGCTCCCGCCACGCCCGCTCGCTCTCGGCGTCGTCCCGCCCGGCCAGCTCCCGTACGTACGCGGCGAAGCCGTCCTGCGCGTACCCGCTGCCGGGCGCGTGGTACTCGGCCAGCAGCGCCCGCAGCATCACCGGCACCGACCAGCCGTCGGCCACGATGTGATGGACGGTCTGCACCAGGACGTGCCGATCGGGGCCCCGGCGGATGAGCGTGTACCGCATCAGCGGGCCCACGGCCAGGTCGAACCCGGCGCGGCGGTCCCGCTCGGCGAGGTCGCGCAGCTCCTCGTCCGTGATGCCGGGCCGGTCGAGCGTGCTGAACGGCGCGCGCACGCCGTCCTCCAGCACCGACACCACGCGGCCGTCGGCGAGCGCCACGAACCGCGCCGCCAGGTTGGGGTAGAGCGCCAGCAGCCGGGTGGCCGCCGTGGCGAGCCGGACGGCGTCCACCGGGCCGTCCAGGGTGAGCACCTGCTGCTCGACGTAGCTGCCCGCCGAGTCGTCGTCGAAGACGGAGTGGAAGTACAGGCCCTCCTGGAGCGGGGTCAGCGGGAGGACGTCGCGCAGGTTCGGGCCGTCCAGGGCGTCCACGTCGGCCTGGGTGAGGGCGAGCGGCAGGAAGTCGCTGGGGGAGTGGCCGCCGCCGTCGAGCGCGGCGAGGCCCTCCAGCGCCTGGCGGAAGTAGCCGGCGAGGGCCTCGATGTCCTCGCCGGTGAACACGCCGTCGGGCCAGGAGACGGTGGTGACCAGTTCGTACGCGCCCGTCGGCCCAGGCTCGGCGATGGCGTTGAACTCCAGGGCGCGCGGCAGCCGCATCCCCGGGTCGCGCCGCTCGCCCAGCTGCCCGGTCGCGACCGCGAGCTGCCAGTCCGACCGCGTGCCCGCCTCGTACCTGCCGAGGTAGTTGAAGAGCACCTGCGGCGCGGGCGCGTCGAACGCGACGCCGTGCAGGTGGCGCAGCACCCCGTAGGCGATGCCGTTGCCCGGCACCCCGGCCAGGTCCTCCTTCACCTTCTTCAACGCCGCCGCCAGGTACGCGGGGTCGGTGAAGTCGCCGCTCGCGCCCGGGTCCACGGTCACCGGGAACAACGTGGTGAACCACCCGACCGTCCGCGACAGCTCCGGCTCGAACCCGGCCGCTCCGGCGAGGAACCGCCCCTCGCGCCCGTGCCCCTCCAGCTCGACGTGCGCGAACGTCTGCTCCTGCCCCAGCTCCCGCCGCCGCCGCGCGAGTGCGACGGCCAGCGCGGTCAGCAGCACGTCGTTGACCTTCGCATGGAACCGCGCGGGCACCTCACCCAGCACCGCGGCGGTCACCTCAGGGCTTGCCGTGACGACGTGCGCCCGCTCCCGCGCCACGGTATCGGCCGCCTCCGGCTGCCGCCTGCCCAGAGGCAGATCCTCACCGGGCAGCGGCCGGGCGAAGTACGCCCGATCGCCGTCGAACGCCGCCGACTCCAGCACCTGCGTCCACCGCCGGAACGAGGTCCCGACCTGCGGAAGCACGATCGGCTCACCTGAGGACAGCTGCCGCCATGCGGTGGCGAGATCCTCCATGAGAATCCGCCACGACACCCCGTCGATCACCACGTGGTGAGCAGCGAGAACCAGCTGCCGCTCCGCCCGCCGCCAAACGGCGCGCAACATGACGCCTCGATCGGGATCGAGCGAGCCCACGGCCCGCTCCACACACTCCTCAAGCCCGCGGTCGTTCTCCTCCCACACCTTCTGGAGAGTCATGGAGCCGGGGACGTCGAAGCCCCAGGCGGGGCCGCGGGTCAGGTGGGCGCGCAACATGGGGTGATGGTCGAGGAGGGTGGTGAGCAGGGTGTCCAGAGCGTCCGGGGTCAGAGCCTCCGGGGTGTTGAGGACCACTGACTGGGCGAAGCCGTCGATCGCGTCGGTCGTCTCGCCGAGCCAGCGCACGATCGGGGAGCTCGTGACCGGGCCCGTGGCGACGTCGGCGGAGTCCACCGCGGTCGCCCCCTCGCGGGTGGCGACCGCTGCCAGGGCGCCCAGAGTGGGGCCGGCGAAGACCTGGGCGGCGGTGACGTGCAGGCCGCGTTCGCGCAGGGCGCTGATCAGCGAGATCGCCAGAATGCTGTCGCCGCCGAGCCGGAAGAAGTTGCGGTCCACGCCGACCTCGTCCAGGCCCAGCAGCCCGGCGACGGCCGCGCACACCGCGCGCTCCGCGTCGGTGGCGGGCGCCACGACGCGGGAGGCGCGCAGCTCGGGCTCGGGCAGGGCACGGCGGTCGAGTTTTCCGTTGGGGGTGAGCGGGAACGCGGTCATGACGACGACGTGCGCCGGCACCATGTACTCGACCAGGTGCTCGGCGGCCCACGCCGTGACGTCGTCGGGCCGCAGGTCCTCGTGCCCGGCCGCCGGGATGACGTACCCCACGAGGTACGTGCCGCCGGAGGCGTGCTTCCTGGCGACGACGCACGTGTGCCGCACCCCGGGATGCTCGGCCAGCGCGACCTCGACGTCCTCCAGCTCCAGCCGCATCCCGCGGATCTTGACCTGGTTGTCGGCCCGGCCGAGGAAGTCGAGCGACCCGTCGGGGGCGAACCTGGCGAGGTCGCCGGTCCGGTAGAGGCGGGAGCCGTCGGAGGCGAACGGGTCGGCCACGAACCGGGAGGCGGTCAGTCCCGGCGCGTTGACGTAGCCGCGCCCGAGCAGGAAGCCGCCGACGTACAGCTCGCCGCCCACCCCGACGGGGACCGGCCGCAGCTCGTCGTCCAGCACGTACAGGCAGGTGTTGGGGTTGGCCTTGCCGATCGAGGTGGACAGGCGCTCGGCCGCGCCCCGGTAGATGACGTGGGAGACGCCGATCGTCGCCTCGGCGGGGCCGTAGCCGTGGTAGAGGGGGATGCCGAGGCGGGTGCGGAAGCGTTCGTACAGCTCGGGGGTGAGCACCTCGCCGCCGCACCACACGTGCCGCAGGCTGTCGAGGCGGCCGGAGTCGCCGGCCATCTCCAGCAGCACGTCCAGCATCGACGACACCAGATACGTGAACGTCACGCGCTGCTCGGCGATCACGCTGAGCAGGTGGTGCGGGTCGCGCTCGCCGCCGGGCCGCAGCACCACCAGCCGCCCGCCGCACACCAGCGGCAGGAAGATCTCGTTGATGGAGATGTCGAACGACAGCGGCGCCTTGAACAGCGAGGCGTCGTCGGGCCCGAAGCCGAGGATCTCGCGCGACTGCCACAGGAGCCGCTCGCTGATCGCCTCGTGCCGGATCATCGCGCCCTTGGGCCGCCCGGTCGAGCCGGAGGTGAAGATCACGTACGCCAGCGCGGGCCCGGGCAGGTCGATCCCCGTCGGGGTGGTGGGGTAGCAGCCGTAGCCCCAGGCGTCGAGGTCGATGGCTACGGCGTCCGGCTCGGCGGGGTCGTGCTCGCCGGTGCTGTTGAGCTGCGCGACGAGCCCGGCGTCGGCGATGACCAGCGCCCGCCGTTCGGCCGGCCAGTGCGGGTCGAGCGGCACGAAAGCGCCGCCCGCCATGAGGACCGCCAGCAGGCCGATCACCATCTCGGCCGAGCGGTCCAGGGAGACGCCGACGGTCTGCTCGGCGGTGAGCCCGTGTTCGAGGAGGTGGTGGGCGAGCTGATGGGCCAGCTCGGCGGCCTCGCGGTAGGTGAGCGTGCGGCGCTCGTCCACGATGGCGACGGCGTCGGGACGGGTGCGTACCTGCTCGTGGAACAGCTCCACGAGGGTCGGCCTGTCCCGGTCCGCGTGGGTGTCGTTCCATCGGGCGAGTTGCGCGAGCCGGGCTTCGACGCTCGACGGGGCGATGGTGCCGATGGGCCGGTCGGGGAAGTCGGCCAGGTCGTCCAGCGCGAGCTGCGCGTCCGCGAGGTCGACGTGCCCGGGGACGGACAGACCAGAGCCGTCCACCCGCCAGCCGCCGGGTGCGCGACCGCCGCCCGCCGCCCATGCCACCACGTCGGCGAAGAGCGTGGCCGGCGACAGGTCGAGCCCGTCGGGGCTCAGCCCGTCCGTCCAGAAGGCCAACCCGATCGCGCACGCTTCGAGCAGGACCCCGTCGGAATGGTCCCCGGCGCGGCGGCGCAGGCCGGCCAGCCGTTCGGGAGAGAGGGATACCGCACGAGTGCTTGGTCCCAGCATGAAGACCTCAGCCGCCCCTTCAGACACTAGTAAGGTAAGCCTAACCTAACAATGATCGGCTAACCAGCCTCGCGCCAGGCCCGCCAGAGCCGCGCGTACCGGCCACCCGCCGCCACCAGCTCCTCGTGGGTGCCCTCCTCGACCACCTGGCCCGCGTCCAGCACCGCGATGCGGTCGGCCGTCATCGCCTGCGTCAGCCGGTGCGCCACGAACAGCGCCGTACGCCCCCGGCACGCCGCCAGCACCGCCCGCTCCAGCTCGGCCGCCCCCTGGCTGCCCGCCTCCGCGGTCGACTCGTCCAGCACCACCACCGGCGCCCGCCCCAGCACCAGCCGGGCCAGCGCGAGCTGCGCGGCTTTGGTGCCGTCGAGCCGCTCGCCGCCCTCGCCGACCAGGGTGTCCAGCCCGTCGGGCAGCGCCGTCACCCACGGCTCGGCCCCCACCGTGCGCAGCGCGTCCATCAGCTCGGCGTCGCTCGCCCCGGGCGCGGCCAGCCGCAGGTCCTCGGCGAGCGTGCCGGAGAACACGTGCGTCTCCTGCGTCAGGATGCTGACCAGTGCCCGCGCGTCGGCCTCGTCCAGGCCGGAGATCGGCGTGTCGCCGACGCGCACCGAGCCGGCCTGTGGCGTGCCGATTCCGGCGATCAGCGCCGCCAGCGTCGTCTTGCCCGCGCCCGTGGCCCCGACCAGCGCCAGCGAGCCGCCGGCCGGGATCGTCAGGTTCACGTCTTTCAGGACGGGCCGCTCGGAGCCGGGATAGGTGAACGTCAGCCCCTCCACCGTCACCGGGTACGAGCCGGACCCGGCGGGCACGCTGCCCGCGAGCCGTTCCTGCGTGGCCTCGCCCAGCACCCCGACCAGGCGGGTCAGGCTCGCGCCCGACTTCTGCGCCTCGTCGAAGGTGAACATGATGGAGCCGAGCGGGTTGAACAACCGGTGGAACAGCAGCGGCGCCACCGACGCCTCGCCCAGGGTGACCGAGCCGGTCTCCAGCAGCACGAACCCGACGACGATGATGAGGACGAGCCCGACGAACTCGGCGCGGTTCTCCCTGCCGACGAACCGGCCGAAGAAGCGGAACACCTCGATGCCGAGGTCGCGCACCCGCCACGACTCGCGGGCCACCCGCTCCCGGAAGAGGGGTTCGAGGCGGTAGGCCCGCACGGTCTCGATCCCGTTCAGGCCGCTGATGAAAGCCTGTGCCCGGTCGGCCTGGGCCTCGCGCTGGCGCCGGTAGAGCGGCGCGGAGCGGGGCAGGTACCAGCGCAGCGCCAGCGCGTACGCGGGCAGCGCCCCCGCCCCCGCCAGCCCCAGCCGCCAGTCGAGCCCGAACATGCCGATCGTGGCGATGACGACCAGCACGGCGGCCGAGAACAGCGTGGGGACGGCCGTGCGGATGCCCTTGGACACCACGGCCACGTCGTCGCCCACCCGCGACAGCACGTCGCCGTGCCCGACCTGCTCGATCCTGGCGCTGGGCAGGCCGAGCACCGCGCGTACGGCGCCCTCGCGCAGCCGCGCCAGCAGGTCGGCGCCGAGCCGCCCGATCAGGTACGTCGAGGCCGCCGCGGCCACCGTGCCGAGCAGCAGCGCGACCGCCAGCAGCACCCCGACCGTGACCAGCAGCTCCCGCGCCTCGCCGCTCCCGGCGCCGGCGACCACGCCGTCCACCACTTTGCCGAGCAGGAACACCGGCAGGACCTGCAGCGCCGCCCCCGCCACGGTGGTCACGACGGTGGCGGCGGTCAGCCACGGCGTGCCGCGGCAGTGCGCCACGACCCACCGGGCGGCCTCGCGCGCGCTCGCCGTGCGCAGGATGGCGGGGGCGGATGCGGGGGCGGATGCGGGGGCGGATGCGGTGCCGGTGCTCACACCAGGACCGCCGCAGGCGGGGAAAGGGGTGCCGCCGTCACGACTGGACCGACTTGACGAGCTCGTCGATCGCGTACGGCAGCGACAGCAGCGTGCCCTGCGACATGGCCGCGCCGATCGCCGGGCCCTCGCTGTCCAGGAGCCACGACACGTTGCCCTCCTTGACCGCGGGCAGGTTGGCGAACAGCTTGAACTTCTTCAGCGCGTCCTGGTCGGCCTGGTCGGCGATGACGAAGATGTGGTCGACGTCGACCAGGTCGATGCGCTCGGGGGACAGCACGGTGTAGAAGCTGCCACCGGCGATCTCGTCGATCTCCGGCTGCCCCTTGAAGCCGATGCCCGTCACCATCCGGCCGCGCACGTCGGTGGTGGTGAAGGGCGCGACCGAGTTCTTGTACCAGGACAGCGCGACCGCCGTCTTCTCGGCCCACTCGGGGTGCGCCTCACGCGCCGCCTTCAGTTTGGCGTCGATGTCGGCGACCATCGTGGCGCCCTCCTCGGCCTTGCCGAGCGCCTTGGCGATGTGCAGCGCGTTGTCCTGCCAGGGCGCGCTGAACGGCTCCTTCTCGGTCTTGGTACGCCCGACGGTGGGGGCGATCTTCGACAGGCGGTCGTAGGCGGCCTGGTCGATCTCCGAGTAGACGGCGATGATCAGGTCGGGCCGCAGCGCGGCGATCTTCTCGTAGTTGGGGCCCGAGTCGCCGTTGGTCATGATGACCTCGGGCCGCGTGTCGCCCCACTTGTCCTTCACCCAGGGCCACTGGGTGTTGATGTCGGGCGTCTTGCCGGGCGGGTTCGGATATTGGTCCACCATGCCGACCGGCTTGATGCCGAACGCCAGGATGGCCTGGTCGTCGGTGTAGCCGACGGAGACGACCCGCTCGGGGGCCTTGGTGATCTCCGTGGTGCCGAAGGCGTGCTCCACGGTGACGGGGAACGCGCCGCCCGTGCCGGCGGCCCGAGTGGCGGAGGTGGTCGCGCCCGGCTGCTCCGTGGCTCCGGAACCGCACCCCGCGAGGAGGGCCGTGGCGGACAACACGGCGGACAACACCACCGTTGACCGCCGCAGGGTCTTCGCAACTGTCGTTCGTGGGGAGAGCATCCGCAAGTCCCTTGCTGTCGTGCTTTGGCTGCACCACCGACGTGGGCAGGCAAACCGTAACACGAAGATGTTAGGTAAGGCTAACCTAACTCTTCAGTGCCCTCTGGCTCTCCTGAGATTGGCCCGCACCAGGACGTACACGAGGAACGGGCCGCCGATCGCGGCCGTCACCACGCCGACGGGCAGCACCACCGGCAGCGCCGTGCGCGCCACCAGGTCCGCGCCGATCAGCAGTACCGCCCCCATCAGCCCGGAAGCCACCAGCGGCGGCGTCGCGTACCGCGTCAGCCGCATCGCCACCTGCGGCGCCACCAGCGCCACGAACGCCACGGGACCGGCCGCGCTCACCGCCACCCCGGCCAGCAGCACCGCGCAGAGCAGCAGCACGCCCCGCACCACCGAGAACCGCACGCCGAGCCCGGCCGCCACCTCGTCACCGAAGTGCAGCGGTTTGAGATGGAAGGCCACGTACGCCACCACGGCCAGCAGTACGAGCAGGCACCACGCCGCCGGCAGCACCTCCTTCCAGGTGCGCGAGTCCAGCGAGCCGACCAGCCACGCCTGCGCCCGTGCCACGTCGCGGATGTCCGCCGTGGCCAGCAGCCACACCGTGATCGCCTCCGCCACGGCGCTCACCGAGATGCCGATGAGGATCAGCCGCATGCCGTCGATGCCGCGCCGCCAGGCCAGGAAGTACACCAGCAGGCCGGTGCAGAGGCCGCCGCCCAGCGCCGCCGCGGGCAGGCCCACCGTGCCGACGATCGCCGAGGCGGCG
The DNA here is from genome assembly GCF_040676845.1 of Nonomuraea sp. NPDC049504. Classification (NCBI taxonomy): domain Bacteria; kingdom Bacillati; phylum Actinomycetota; class Actinomycetes; order Streptosporangiales; family Streptosporangiaceae; genus Nonomuraea; species Nonomuraea sp. NPDC049504. Next base: position 44,703 of record NZ_JBFAPT010000031.1, on the reverse strand, counting down.
CCGCCCGTCACCGTCACCAGGAACACCGCGACCATGCTCGCGCCGCCGGTGATGCCGAGCACGTCGGGGCTGGCCAGCGGGTTGCGCGCGATCGACTGCGTGATCGCCCCCGACACCCCGAGCGCGACCCCGACCACCAGCCCGGCCAGCGCGCGCGGCATCCGCAGGTCCATCACCACGAACTCGTCCACCCGCTCGCCCTGCCCGAACAGCGTCGCCACCACCTGCGGCAGGGCGATGGGGAAGTCGCCGAGCGCGATCGACAGGCAGAACACCAGGAACGCCGCCGCCGCGAGCAGCAACGTCGCGCACACCATCCACGGCCGCCACACGAACGACGCGCGGCCGACCCGCACGCCGCGCACCACCGTCGCGATCACGTCTTCCTGAACTTTCCGCGCCACACGAGCGCCGCGAAGAAGGGGGCGCCGGCCAGGGCGACGACGACGCCCGCGGGCAGCTCACCCGGCCGCGTCACCACGCGCCCCAGGATGTCGCAGGCCAGCAGGATCACCGCGCCGAGCAGCCCGGCGAACGGCACCAGCCACCGGTAGTCGGGCCCCGTCACGTAGCGGGCGACGTGGGCCACCATGAGGCCGAGGAACGCGATCGGCCCGCACGCCGCCGTCGCCGCCCCCGCCAGCACGGTGATGGCGACGATGCCGACGGTCCTGTTGCGGGCGATGTTCACGCCCATCGCGCGGGCCACGTCGTCGCCCAGGTTGAGCAGGTTGATGGCGGGCAGCGTGATCGCCGCCAGCACCAGCCCCGCCCCGATGAACACGACCACCGGCCAGATCACGTCGAACCCGACCCCGGCGACGCCACCCGCGTTCCAGAACCGCAGCGCGTTCAGGGAGGTCTGGTCGGTCAGCGCGATCGCCGTGGTCATCGCCGCCAGGAACACCGCGATGCCCTGCCCGGCCAGCGCCAGCGTCAGCGGGTTGCCCGCGCCCTGGCCGATGCTGGCCAGCCCGAACACCACCACCCCTGCCGCCGCCGCGCCCAGGAAGGCGAACCACATGTACTGGTACGGGTTGGCCAGGCCGAACAGGATGATCACGGTGACCACGGCGAACGAGGCGCCCGCGTTCACCCCTAACAGGCCCGTGTCGGCGATCGGGTTGCGGGTGTAGCCCTGGATCAGCGCGCCGCCGACGCCGAGCGCGATGCCGGCCGCGATGGCCAGCACGGTCCTCGGCACGCGGACGGTCTGCACGATGAGCGTGATCTCGGTGAGCCGCTGATCGCCGCCCGCCGCCGCGAACAGGCCGTGCCACACCTCGCCGGGGCTCAGCGCGCGCGCCCCGACGGCCAGTGACGCGCCCGCCACGACCACCAGGACCACCGCGAGCGCGCCCGCGCCGACGACGCGCCGCCGGCGGGCACGTTTCACCACACTCGTGCTCATGGGTCCTTATCGTTCGACTTAGGTAAAGCTATCCTTAGCTGACGGTCAAAGGGAAGGGTACGGGAGCGCATGGGGGAGACGTTCGCGAGGTACGGGCTCACCGGCGAACCCGGCACCGAGGAGTTCTGGCGGGCCGCGCGCTCACCCGCCGTCGCATCGGACGGCGAGGGCTGGACGACGCTCTTCGTGTGGCGCGGCGGGCCGGCGCGCGTCGTCTTCGAGAGCTGGTCGCAGCCGGTGCCGCTGGCCCGCTTCGGCGGGACCGACTGCTGGTACGCCGAGGTCGCCATGCCCGCCCGGCTGCGGGTGACGTACCAGGTGGAGACAGGCGACGGCGCGTTCGCCGACCCCCTCAACCCCGTCGGGGCCGGTGGCGAGCGGTCCATAGCGGCCACGCCCGACGTGCCCGAGCAGCCGTACTGGCCCTCCGCCGGCTCCGACGACGTGCTGCCGCTCCCCGGCACCCGCCTGCGGTGGGCCAGCGCGGTGCTGGGCGGGCGGCGTACCGTGCGGGTGCATCCCGCGGGCGGCGGCGGGCCCGTCGTGCTGCTGCTCGACGGCGACGACTGGCTGCACCTGCACCCGGCCATGACCGCGTTCGACGCCGCCGTGGCCGCGGGCGCGCTGCCGCCCGTCACGCTCGTCTTCCTGCCCGCCCGCGACCGCTCCCACGAGTACGCCTGCCGCCCCGAGCTGTGGCGGGCCGTCAGCGACGAGCTGCTGCCCCTGGTCACCGGCAGCGGCGTGCCCGCCGACCCCGGCACGCTGGTGGTCGCCGGGCAGAGCCTCGGCGGGCTCACCGCCCTGTACGCCGCCCTGGAGTTCCCCGGCCTGATGACCGGCGTGGCCTGCCAGTCGGGCTCGTTCTGGTGGGAGCCGGGGGCCGAGTCGCGCGCCGACCCGCTCGGCGGCCCGGCGGGCGGCGCCGTCGCCGCCCGCCTGGAGCGGGACCGCCCTGACCTGTCCGGCCTGCGGGTCGCCTTCGACGTGGGGGAGCACGAGCATCGCATGCTGCCCCACTGTGAACGCGTCGAGAGCCTGGTCGAGCGGGCGGGCGCCACCGTGCGCGTGTCGCGCTCACCGTCGGACCACGACCGGGCGGGCTGGCGGCACGCCCTGCTCAGAGACGTCGCCTGGGTGCTCGGCTCCTAGGGGTGCCTGGTCAGGTAGCCGCCCATGGCGCGGAACACCTCGGTGGCGGGCAGGTCGGCGCCGTCCTCCGTACGGACCCGCTCGATCACCAGTCCGTGATCACGCCCCCTACGGGCCTCGGCGCCCGCCACGATGACCACGCCGTCGCCCTCGCGGATGAAGACCCGGCCGGGCGTGCCGCCGTAGATGCCCTGCGACACCGACGCCTTGGTGACGCGGATCCGCTCGCCCTTGTAGTAGGTGAAGGCGTTCGGGTACGGGTCGGACTGGGCGCGTATCAGCCGCTCGATGTCCTCGGCGGGCCAGGTCCAGTCGATGTTGCCGTCCTCGACCGAGCGCTTGTGGAAGAAGCTGGCCTTCGAGCGGTCCTGAGGGGCGAAGACGGCCGTGCCGGAGTCGATGAGGTCGAGCGCCTCGGTGACGATCGGCCCGATCAGGTCCACCGTGCGGTGGAACAGGTCGGTGGCGGTGTCCTGCGGCCCGACGGGCACGGCCCGTTGCACGACGATGTCGCCGGCGTCCAGCTCCTCGTTCATCATGTGGGCGGTCACCCCCACCTCCCTCTCGCCGTTGATCAGCGCCCAGATCAGCGGGGAGAAGCCGGCGTACGCGGGCAGCAGCGAGTCGTGCACGTTGAGCGTGCCGTGGCGGGGGAGCGCGAAGATCTCCGGCGGGATCCACGTCCGCCAGTTGTTGGCGACGATGAGGTCGGGCTCGGCCTCCTTGAGCCGGGCCATCAGCTCGTCGTCGTCGGGCCTGTTGCGCAGCAGCACCGGTACGCCGTGGGCCTCGGCCAGCTCGGCCACCGAGTCGTTCCAGATCCTCTCGTACGCGTGCTCGCTCCTGGGGTGCGTCACCACCAGCACGACCTCGTGCGTGGAGTCCAGAAGAGCCTGGAGCGTGCGATGCCCCCAGGTCTGGTAGCCGAACATCACGACCCGCATGGTGTCTCCTTGTCGAGAGGAACCGCTTCGGTTAGGGTGACCTTAATTAGGCAAGGCTAACCTAATTTGGGCCTCGTCTCCACCCCCGGTTCGGTCGTCTAGAAAGGCCTCCATGTCAGCGGAGCAGCACGTCCACGACCTCATTGGCATCGGCTTCGGGCCCTCCAACCTGGCCCTGGCCATCGCGCTCAAAGAGCGTCACGGTGACGGAGTCGACGCGGTCTTCCTGGAGAAACAGCCCGCCTTCGGCTGGCATCGCGGCATGCTCATCGAAGGCACGACCATGCAGGTCTCGTTCTTGAAGGACCTGGTCACCATGCGTAACCCGGCCAGCGAGTTCAGCTTCCTGTGCTATTTGCGGGAGAAAGGCCGGCTGCTCGACTTCATCAACCACAAGACGATGTTCCCGTCCCGGCTGGAATTCCACGACTACCTCGAATGGGCAGCAGCGCGTTTCGCCGACCAGGTCGAGTACGCCGCGGAAGTCGTCGCCGTCACCCCCGTGGAGGCGGACGGCGCCATCGAGTTCCTCGACGTGGTGGCCCGGCAGGGCGACGGCACGCTCGTCACCCGCCGCGCCCGCACCCTCGTGCTCGCCGCCGGCCTCGAGCCCGTCCTGCCCGACGGCATCGTGAGCGACGAGCGCGTCTGGCACAGCGAAGAGCTGCTCGCCAAGCTGCCCACGCTGCGCGACCCGCGCAGGTTCGTCGTGGTCGGGGCCGGGCAGAGCGCCGCCGAGGTGGCGGGCCACCTGCACGGAGCCTTCCCCGCCGCCGAGGTCTGCGCCGTCTTCGCCAAGTACGGCTACACGCCCGCCGACGACAGCTCGTTCGCCAACCGCATCTTCGACTCCGAGGCCGTCGACCACTTCTACACCGCCCCGGATGAGGTGAAGGAGCGCCTGCGCGCGTACCACGCCTCCACCAACTACTCCGTCGTGGACCTGGAGCTCATCGACGAGCTCTACCGCCGCCACTACCAGGAGAAGGTGCAGGGCAAGGAGCGGCTGCGCATCTTCAACGCCTCCCGCCTGGCCGGCGTCGAGAACGACTCCGGCGGCCTGCGCGTCACGGTCGAGTTCCTGCCCACCGGCGAGCGGACCCCGCTGGAGGCCGACGTCCTCGTCTACGCCACCGGCTACCGCCCCACCGACCCGCTCACCCTCCTCGGCGAGACGGGCGGCCTGTGCGAACGCCTCCCCGGCGGCGGCGTCCGCCTCGGCCGCGACTACCGCATCGCCACCTCACCCGAGCTGCGCTGCGGCATCTACGTCCAGGGCGCCAGCGAACACACCCACGGCCTCACCTCGACCCTGCTCTCGAACACCGCCGTCCGCGTAGGCGAGATCGCCGCCTCCCTGACCGACCACCTCCGCACCCCCGCCTACCCTCGCGTGCGATCGCTGGTGTAGCGCGCAAGGGGCCGGCCTGCTCGCACCCGGACCGGCCCGCCGACATGGAGTCCTACGCCGACGCGCTCGCCGCCGAGGTCGCCGATCTGGACGACTACGTGCTGGTCGGCGACTCCTTCGGGGCGAACATCGCCCTGGGGCCGGCCGTCCGGCGGCCGGCCGGGCTGCGGGCGCTGGTGATGTCGGGCGGGTTCGCCGCCGACAGCCGCCGCCTGTTCCTCGACCACACCCCGGCCAAGACCTTCGGCTCCCGGCTCACGGCAGCGCTCGCCGCCGACTACACCGACCGGCTCGGCCAGGTGGACGTGCCCACGCTCATCATCACCCCGTCCCGCGACCGGCTGATCGGCGAACGGGCGGCGGAGATCATGCGTACGGGCATCCCCGGCGCCCGCGAGGTCGTGCTCGACCGCACCGGCCACATGTTCCGCTTCAGCCACCCCGCGACGTACGCGGCGGCGGTGGAGACGTTCCTGGTGAACGAGGTGGCGCATGCGGCCCGCTGAGGAGCTGCGCTACCTCATCCTGGCCGCCCAGCGCGAGGGCAACAGGCTGCTCGCCCAGGCGCTGCGCCCGCTCGGCGTCACCCCGTCCCAGGCGGAGGTCGTCCGCGTCCTGCAGCAGCACGGGCCGCTCACCCTCAACGGCCTCGGCGACCTGCTGGTGTGCGAGAGCGGCGTGGCGCCGGAGAGCCGAGGGTCATGGGCCGCACCGGCCGGCGAGCGCGTCGCCGGCCGGGCCCCCGTGGATGTCCAGGACCTCCCGCAGGCCCGTGATCTCCAGCAGCCGGACCAGCACGCCGTGGACGCCCGTCAGGCGGAGCGAGCCGCCGCCGTCGCGCAGGGCGTTGTGCAGGCTCTCGCAGGCGCGCAGGCCGTTGCTGTCCATGAACGTGAGCATGGTCAGGTCGAGCACCACGCGCTCGCCGGGCGCCGCCTGCTCGCGGACGTACTCCTCAAGCACGGCGGCGCTCGTCATGTCCACCTCGCCCAGCACGGTGATCACCAGGCCGGCGTCGTGCCGCCGGGAGTCGAGGGTCAGGGGCGACGCGGCGGACTCGAGGCCGTCGCCAGGCCGGTAGGCGATGTGAACGTGCATGGCGTCCTCCCGGTCATAGTCCATCTGACGTCCTTCTCAGGGTCCGAAGCATAATGCCCGAATTGCAATGCCGGAAGCATTTTTCGTGTGATCTTCCTGACCTGGCGCACCTGACGTGCTCTTCTCTGGTACAACTTGAGATTTCGTGAGCACGTCCAGCAATCGGTCCGGCTCCTGGACCTTCCTGACCAACCACGCCCGCGTGCTGGTGGAGATCGCCCGCAACCCGCGCGCCCGCGTCCGCGACATCGCCGCGGGCATCGGCATCACCGAGCGCGCCGTCCAGGGCATCGTCTCCGACCTCCAGCAGGCCGGCTACGTCACCATCGACCGCGTGGGGCGGCGCAACGAGTACAGCCTCAACCCCGAAGCCCGCTTCCGCTACCCGACCGAGGCCGGCCTGCCCGTCCGCCTCCTCATCGACATGTTCACCCAGCACGACCTGACGAACCCGGAGCCGGAGAAGGTCACCGAGTGACCCCGGGCTGAGGCGTCAAGGGGGCGGCCTCGATGGCCGGCCGCGTCACCGGGGCTGGCAGGCGCAGGGCGGCCAGTACGGCTTCTTCGACGGTGTCGTGCACGTGCAGAACCGTGTGCGCGCGGGTGATCCTCATCATCGCCGCCAGCCGGGGATGCGGCGCCGCCAGGCGCAGGGTGCCGCCGTGCTGGCGGGCGAAGGCATGGGTGTTGAGCAGGACCCGCAGCCCGGCGCTGCCCAGGAAGTGAGCGTCGCTGAGGTCGATGACCAGGTGCTCATGGGGTGCGCGGCGGGCGGCGCGCAGATGACGGTCGAGCAGGACGGCCGTTACGGCGTCGATCTCGCCCGCCACGGAGATCACGCTCACCCCCGGAAGCCGCTGCGTGGCGAACGTCAGTTCCGGCACGGGCATCCTCCCCCACCACGAGAAGTTCGCAGCCCTACGGTAACGGCGCGGGGGACGGGCGTACAGAGGTCGGAGGACGCGTAAAGGAGACGACATTCCCGGGACAGCCGGAATGGCCGCCGAATCGGGGCGCGAATGGCTTGCGGGGGCAAAAAGGGGAGACCCGGAAGCGTTCTTTTACCGTCGCCGTGATTCCCCATGGATTCGCCTGTGACGGTTGTGGGGAACGGATGCCACTCGCGGCTTGGTCACGGGTTCTCTTACGAACCGCCAAGGTTTCTTGATCATCTTTGTCGGGGTGGCGAGCGGCGTCCCGGCACACGCGGACTTACTTTCTTTCTTGCTTCCTATCGGGACGCGATCGAAAGGAAAACACATGCTCCGTCGTACTGTGTCAGGCGCTTTCGCTCTGACGGTCGCCGGTCTCATCACGGCAGCGGCGTCTCCCGCGCTCGCCGAATCCCAGAGCCCGGCGGACTTCTACGACTCCGCCGCGGCCATCATCAACTCCGACGGCAGCCTCAACAACGGGACGAACGTCGTGCGGTCGTGGCGGGCGGGCACTGGCAGGTACTGCGTCCAGCTCGATCACTCGGTGTCCGCGCCCCACACGCTCATCCAGCTCACTCCGCGCGAACCGCGGAGGCTGCCGAACATCGCCTACCGTAACCCGTCCACGACGTGCTACCGGCACAACACCATCACCGTCACCGTGTACGACACCAACACGGGGCAGCTCGCCAACGGGGGATTCGACCTGCTGGCCATCTGACCGGAGCGCGCGCCGCCGCGGAGCCCCACAACGGGCCCACGGCGGCGCTCGCGCGTCCGGGCGGCATCACGGCAGCGCCCCAGCACGCCCCTGCAGCGGCCCAGCAGCGCCCCACCAGCGTCAGGGCTGATTCCGTGACCTGCTCGCGATCCCCGCGCGCGACACTGTCTGTCGACGTCCGGCACCCCCGCGCCTCACCCGCCGTTCGCCTCGCCCTGCGAAGGTGACGCCGTGCGGTGCGTCGGCGCCGCAGTCGCGACGGCAGAGAAGGTGATCGCGTGTCCCTGCCCGGCCCGGCCCCCTCCCCGGGACGGACTCCCGCCTGGCGCTACGCCATCGGAATGTTCGGCACCTCCATCCCGATCAACATGATCAAGGGATCGATGATCCTGTTCTACGTCGACATCCTCGGGCTCGACGTACGCGCCTACGGCGTGGTCATGGCGATCTACGCGGTCATCGACGCCATCGACAACCCGGTCCTCGGCCACCTGTCCGACCGCACCCGCACCCGCTTCGGCCGCCGCCGCCCCTGGCTGCTCGTGGGCGCGCCGATGCTGGCGGCCTGCATGATCGCGTTCTTCTCGGCGCCGGAGTCGCTGGAGGGCATGGGCCTGCTGCTGTGGTTCGCGGTGTTCGCCATCCTGTGCGAGGCTTTCGACTCGATGCTCAACGCGAACTACGGCGCGCTGCTGCCCGAGCTCTACCCGCGCGAGCGCGAGCGGGCCGTGGCCAACAGCCTGCGCCAGGGCTTCCAGCTCGTCGCGCTGGTGATCTCGCTGGCGGTCACGCCGGTGCTGACGACGCAGGTGTTCGGCACCGAGACCTCCACGCAGGGCTTCCGCACCACGGCGATCATCTACGGCGTCATCGCGGTCGCGGTGATCGTGTTCATGGCGCTCAGCGCCCGCGAGAACCCCCGCTACGCCACCCGCGAACGCCCCATGCTGCTGCGCAGCGTCGGGTCGATCCTGCGCAACCGGCTGTTCTGGACGGTCGGGCTCACCGGCGCCTGCTACGGCATCGCGATGGCGCTCGTGCTGTCGGGCATCCAGCTGTACGTGCGCTACTCGCTCGGGCTGCCCGTCGGCCACGCGCTCTACCTGCAAGGGATCGTCATCCTCGTCTCGGCGGGCGGCCTGGTCGCCTGGACGCGGGTCGTCGCCCTGCGCGGCGCGCTGTGGACCTGGCGGCTCGCCTTCGCCGTGCTCGCTGTCAGCTTCGCCGGTCTCTTCCTCGCCACCGACCTCGTCACCGCGATCGCCGCCGGCGTGCTGGTCGGCGCCGGCTGGTCGGGCATGCTGGCCACCAACGACCTCATCGTCGCGCGCGTCCTCGACGCCGACGCGGCACGCAACGGCGAGCACCGCGAAGGGCTCTTCCTGTCGGCGTTCGGCTTCTTCTCCCGGCTCAACGGCGTCGTCACCGGGCTCGCGCTCACCTCGCTCGGCGTGTTCTTCGGCTACAACTCGGGCGACGACCCGGGCGGCGACCCCGGGCTGGCGTTCCGCATCTACCTGTGCGTCTATCCGTTCGTGCTGACCGCCATCGGCGCGGTCGCGGCCCGCTTCATCTCCGTACCGATCGAGACGCCGGCCGAGCAGCAGCCGCCCGGCACCGACGGCGCGCCGGCCGTGGAGCAGCCGCGATGAGCCGCCGGCTGGTCATCACCGCCGACGACCTCGGCCGCGAGCCCGGCACGACCGAGGTCATCGCCGGCCTGCTCGCCGAGGGCCACGTCAGCGCCACCACCCTCATCTGCGTCTCGCCCGAGGCCGGGCGGGCCGCGCGGCGGGTGCGCGAGCTGGGCGTGCTGCCGCGCCTGCACGTCACGCTGACCAGCGAACGCGGGGTGCCGCGCTGGCGGCCGCTCAACGGCGCCGCGAGCATCGCCGACGCCGACGGGACGCTCAGCGACGACCCCTTCGCCTTCGCCGCCCGCGGGCAGGCCGACGACGTGCTCCGCGAGGCCGACGCCCAGCTGCGCTGGATGCGCGCGCACGACCTCGCGCCCGTGGCGGCCGACTCCCACGCCGGCACGCTCTACGGCCTGCACGGCAGGTCGTTCCTCGCCGAGTCGCTGCACTGGTGCGCCCGCCACGGCCTGGCCTTCCGGCTGCCCCGCGACCCCGCGCCGTACATCGGCGGGCCCCTGCCGCCGCCGCTCGCCGCCGCCCACGAGAGCGCGATCGCGCTGGCCGACGCACTCGGCGTCGCGCTGCCGGAGACGATCGCCACCAACCGCGGCACGGCCGCCGACCTCGGCTCGTACGAACGGCTCCGCGACGACTACCTGCGCCGGCTCGCCGCCCTGCCGGAGGGCACCAGCGAGCTGTTCCTGCACCCCTCCCGCGAGGACGCCGTCACCGGCCCCGACGGCATCGTGCGCACGTGGGAGGCGCGGCTGCTGCGCGACCCGGTGTGGCACGCGGCGCTCGACCGCGAGGACGTCGAGGTCGTCCCCGGCTGGTGGAGCTGAGCCGGCGTCAGGAGAACCAGTTCGCGCCCAGTTCCTGGATCGTCCTGCTGCCCTTGGGCACGAACAGCGCCTCGCTCAGCACCTGGTTGACGCTCTGCGGCTTGTTCAGCATGGCGAACAGGAACAGCGAGCCGCCGTCGGCGGTACGGAAGCCGTAGACCGAGCTGCGGCCATGGAAAGCGACGTACAGGCCCTTGTAGACCTCGGGGAACGCCTTGCGGCTGAAGCTGTCCTTGGCCAGCCGGTAGCCGGAGGCGCCCTCCTTCTTCTCGTGGTTCCAGAAGTTTTGGTACTCCAGCGCCACCGCGCGGGCCATGTCGTCACCGATGTCGGTGATGTAGCCGTCCGCGTCCAGCTTCGGCTTCGGCACGCGCTGCCCCCAGTGCACCGGGGTCACGACGGCCAGCCTGAAGGGCTCGCCGCCGGTGCGCAGGAAGGCCAGCAGGTGGGCGCGCACATGCCCCTTGACGTCCTTGTACGTCGCCCGCGCCATGAACCACTCGTCGTTGTCCGGCTGGTTCTCCGGCCGCGGCAGGTAGATCACCGGCGTGCCCTGGACGTTGATCGGCCGGTGCTCCGGCTGCTGCCCGAAGTCCTCGTGGTTGCGTTCGAGCACGCCTTCGTGCAGGGCCCCCTCCACGAACAGCGCGTCCAGCGTGCTGTTCTTCCGCCACCACTTCGCCTTCTTGATGGTCTTGTTGTACGTGCCCAGCCACTGCCGCATCTCCTGCCTGGCCTGCGCGGCGGTCAGCGCCGGCCTGCTGGGGGAGGGGGTAGGGGTCGCGCTGGCGCTGGGGCTGGGCGGTGGGGTGGCCGGAGAGGAGGTGGCCTTCGCCACGGCGGACGGCCGGGCCAGCCCGGGGACCGGCGGCGGCAGCGTCCCGCAACCGGCCAGGCCGGCGACCACGGCCAGGCCCAGCACCGTCCGGCGTACCGACATGCGCCCCCCAATCCGAAATTACGGACATGCCGGAGAGAACATATCGGACGGCTTATGGGGCGGTGAGCTTGGCGGGGTCGGCGGCGTAGACGGTCATCCAGTGCGGGTGCAGCCGGTAGTAGACGACCTCGTTGTCCCAGTCGAAGGCGTCGCCGCCGTAGAAGTCCTTGAAGTAGGCCAGCAGGTCCGGCCAGTCCGCGGCGGGCTCACCGTCCTCGGGGTTGAGGATCTCCACCGTGCCGTGCGTGAACACGCCCAGGTCCTCGCCCCGCATGTGCGCCACGCTGGCGGCCGGGCGGGCCGCGAGGTGGCGGGCCTTGGCGGCGGTGCGCGCCGTGCCGAAGTGCCACTTGCCGCGCAGGAAGTGCCCGTCGGCGCCGCTGATCCGCGGCTCGCCCTTGGCCGTCACGGTGGACAGGGCCAGCGTGCACATGCCCGTGAGGACCTGGGTGAGCTGCTCCGCCGTGAGGGTCCGGTCGGTGACGATCGACTGGAGATGCGAGGTGGAGCGGGACAGCGAGGCGTCGAGCAGGTCCTGGAGCTGCTGAAGGTCTTCCGGTGTTTCGCGCATGAGAGTCCTTAGCTATCTGAAGGCCGCGGTTCGCGGACCGATGCGACCATGTTCGACCGAAAAGCCGACACCTTGTGTCTTGTTTCCTGGCCTGATGATCGCAGCCCTGATTCAATCGCGGCATCGAGCCCGGAGGGGGAGCACGGTCGTATGCGGCGGGTCTCCAGCGCGGCGGCGCTGCTCTTGTCACTCCTCGTCCACGCGCTGACCCTGGCGTTCATGGCCCTGGGCTGCTGGATCATCTGGATGAACGCCCACCTCGCGGTCTTCTGGCTGGTCGGCTTCGTGCTGATCGGGATCGGCGTGCTGCTGCTGCCCAGGGCGCGCCGCCTGCCCGCCGACGCCGAGCCGCTCGACCGCGCCGCCGCGCCCCAGCTGCACGCGACCGCGGAGCGGGTGGCCCGCGCGATGCGGGTGCCGCCTCCTGCGGCGCTGGCGGTGCGGGACCTCGCCGTGACCACCGAGGTCATGCGGGCAGGACGGCGCCGCGTGCTGCTCATCGGGCTGCCGCCGTGGCTCGTGCTGTCGCCCCGGCAACGGGTGGTGCTGCTGGCCAGGGCGTACGCATCGGAGCCCGACGACGGCCGGATCGTCGGCGGCGCGCTCACCACGCTGGCCGTCTGGCGCGAGTCGCTGCTGCAGGGCGAGGAGGCGCCGGGCAGGTCCGACGTCTACACCCGCATCGGCGCCACGCTCGGCTCGGTCGGAGCCCCGTCCGGCGCCTACTCCGGCATGGGCTCGATGGGGCGCGGGCTGGGCAGGGTGATCGGCGTGCCGGTGCTGTTCCTCGAGTGGGCGCTGACCCGCCTCGTCCAGGCGAGCCGTGGGGACACCGCGAGCGAGGAACTCCAGCGCGTACGCCGCGTCGCCACGGACGCCGACCTGGCCGAACTCGATGACCTGCTGCGCGGCGGCAGGTTCCTCGCCCCGGTCCAGGCGGCGGCCCTGCGCGGGGCCACGGCCACGGAGATCCGCGCCTCGGCCATCACCGCCCCCGCGACGGACCTGCTCACCGCCGACGCCTCCAAGCGCATCGACGACGAGCTGAGCGGGCACTTCACCCGCGCGATCAAGGGCTTCGGCCTGATCTCCTGACCGGCGTCAGTGGACGCCGCGGATCGTGCCGCCGTCCACCCGGAGCGTGGTGCCCGTGACGTAGTCGGCGAGCGGGCTGCACAAGTAGAGCACGGCGGCGGCGATCTCGTCGGGACGCCCCAGGCGGCCGGCGTCGTTGGGCACCAGCTCGGCGATGGCGTTCCGCTCGATCTCCGCCCACGTCTCGCCCCACCCCCGCGCGGGCGCGAGATCGGTGAGCAGGCGCTGGACGGAGTCGACCAGGATGGCGCCGGGCGCGACCGTGTTGGACGTGACCCCGGTGCCCGCGAGCTCACGCGCGAGCGAGACCGCAAGGTTGTGGCGGGCGGCCAGAGTGGCGGTGTAGTGCGGCAGGTCGGCGCCCGGCTGCAGGGCCAGCCCGCCGCCGATCTGGACGACCCGCCCCCAGCCGCGCTCGCGCATGCCGGGGAGCAGGCGCTGGATCATGCGGACGCCGGAGACGACGTTCACCTCGTACGTCCGCCGCCAGTCCTCGGCGGTGGCCTCCCACCCCCGGTGCGGGTAGGAGCCGGCGTTGTTGACCAGGACGTCGATCGGCCCGCCCGCCAGCGCGGCGGCGGCCGTGGCAGCGGCGCCGTCGTCGGTGGCGAGGTCGCCGACGGCCACGTCGGCGCTGCCTCCCGCGGCCCTGATGGTGGCGGCGACCGCTTCGGCGCGCGCCGCGTCGCGCCCGTGCACGACGACCTCCGCTCCCTCTGCGGCCAGGGCGGTGGCGATGGCGGCGCCGAGCCCCGAGCTGGAGCCGGTGACGAGGGCGCGCCTGCCTGCCAGGTGGAGTTCCATGGTGCTCCTCAGATCGTGCCCTTTCTGACCAGGGCACACAAAATGTCTACAGTCGTAGACTACCGGCATAGTATACGGTTGTAGACATGATGGCTCCCGAGGCACCCGTGAAACGCCGGCGCGACGCCGCCGCCACCCGGCAGGCGATCCTGGAAGCGGCGATCGCCGCCTTCACCGCACACGGCTACGCCGGCGTGGGCGTCCGCGACATCGCCGCGAAGGCGGGCGTGACCGCGATGCTCATCAACCGCTACTTCGGGTCGAAGGAGCAGCTGTTCGCCGAGGCGGTGGACGCGGCCTTCGCGCCGCGTACGGTGATCTCCGGCACCGGCGCGGAGCTGGCGGGGGAGACGGCGCGCACGCTGGTGGCGCGGACCGCGCCCGGCGCGGACGAGCTGGGGCCGTTCCTGCTCATGCTGAGGTCGGCGGCCGACCCCAGGGCGGCGGAGATCATGCGGGCGGCGATCGCCCGGCACCCCGGCAGGCACCTCACCGAGGAGCTGGCGGGGGAGGGGGCGGCGGTCCGGGCCGAGCTGATGCTGGCCCTGCAGGCGGGGGTGTGGCTGATGCGCAGCGTCATCGGCACGGACGCGCTCAAGGACGCCGGCCCCGACGACCTCACCCGCCGGATCCGTGACCTCCTCCAGGTCCTGGCCTGAGGGCGTCGGCGGGCAGCGGGAGGCCGCGCAGGCGGGGCTTGTGGATCTTGCCGGAGCCGGTCTTCGGCAAGTCGCCCACGACCTCGACGTGGGCGGGGATCTTGTACGCGGCCAGGCGCGGACGCAGGAAGTCCCGCAGCTCACCGGCCGTGACGTGCGCCCCGGGACGCAGCACCAGGAACGCGCGGCCGACCTCGCCCCACTTGGCGTCCGGCGCGCCGAGCACGGCCACCTCGGCGACCGCCGGGTGCTCGAAGATCGCCGCCTCCACCTCGGCCGGGTAGACGTTCTCCCCTCCCGAGATGAACATGTCCTTCACCCGATCGACCACGTACAGATGACCGTCCTCGTCCAGCACGGCGAGGTCGCCCGAGTGGAACCAGCCGTCGGAGAACGCGGCCCTGGTCGCCTCGGGGTCACGCCAGTAGCCGGGGGTGACGTTCGGACCCTGGATGAGCACCTCGCCCGGCTCCCCGGCCGCCGCGTCGGTGCCGTCGGGCCGTACGACCCGGACGTTCGAGAAGAACACCGGCACACCCGCCGACCCCACCTTGCGCACGCTCTGGTCGGCCTCCAGGAAGGTGGCGCCGGGAGCGGTCTCGGTGAGCCCGTAGCCCTGGCAGAACACCAGCCCGCGCTCCTGGTACGTGCGGATCAGCGCGGCCGGCACCGACGCCCCGCCCGCCATGAGGTGCCGCAGCGACGACAGGTCGGCCCCGGCCCACCGGGGCGAGCGGGCGAACGCGGCGAACATCGTGGTCACCCCGAACATCCAGGTGACGCCGTACTTGTCGATGAGGTCGTAGCACGCGTCCACCTCCCACGACGGCATGATCACCGAGCGGCCGCCCTTGAGGAAGGTCGGCAGCAGCGTCTGGTTGAGGGCCGCGACGTGGAACAGCGGCGCGCTGATCAGCGTCGTCTCGTCACTGGTGACGTCCACGCCGAGCAGCAGGTTGAAACAGTTCCACACCAGGTTGCCGTGGGTGAGCGTGGCGCCCTTGGGGCGGCCCGTCGTGCCCGAGGTGTAGAGGATGAGCGCCGGGTCGGCGAGGTCCACGGGCGTGTCGATCGGGGTGGGGTCGCCCTGGGCGAGCCAGCTCTCGTACTGCCCCTCGCCGAGCGCGACCCGCCGCCGCGGCCCGTCCGGCAGGGCGTGGACGACGCCGGCGCACTCGGGCGCGTAGATCAGCGTCTCCGCGCCCGAATGGTCCAGCATGTACGCCACCTCAGGCGCCGCCAGCCGGAAGTTCAGCGGTACGAAGATCGCGCCCAGCAGGTGCGCGGCGAACATCGTCTCGACGAAGGCCGGATGGTTACGCCCGAGGTAGGCGACCCGGTCACCCGCCCCCACTCCTGAGGCGCGCAGCTGAGCCGCCAGCCGCGCCGTCCTGTCGTGGACCTCGGCGTAGGTGACGGAACGGTCATCGAAGACGAACGCGGTCCGCTCCGGCGTCATCATGGCCCGGCGGGCGGGCCAGCCTCCCAGTCCGGTGTTGCGCATGGGGTCTCCTGTCGGCGAGGGGGATCGACGAGGACCGGCGAGTCAGGCGTAGTGGCGGTAGATGGCGCGGGCGACGCAGGCCGGCCGGTCCGAGCCCTCGATCTCGACCTTGAAGTCGAGGTGCATCTGCACGCCGTCGTTCGGGACGTCCTCGACGGAGGCGACGACCGCCCCCAGCCGCACCCGCGCGCCCACCTTGACCGGGCTGGGGAAGCGCACCTTGTCCAGGCCGTAGTTGATGCTCATCTTGACGCCCTGGATGTCGAGCAGCTCGGTGAACAGCGGGATGAGCAGCGCCAGCGTCAGGTAGCCGTGCGCGATCGTCCCGCCGAACGGCCCGTCCGCGGCCCTGACCGGATCGACGTGGATCCACTGGTGGTCGTTCGTGGCGTCGGCGAAGGTGTTGACGCGGTCCTGGGAGATCTCCAGCCAGGCGCTGTGGCCGAGGTCCTTGCCGGCCAGGGCCCTGAGCTCCGTCAGTCCGTGCGCGGTGGTCGTCATCAGGCGTTCTCCTTCAAGCCGAGCAGGCGGGCGGCGTTGTCCTTGAGGATCTTCGGGCGGACCTCGGGCTTGATCTCGAGCTTGTCGAAGTCGCTCAGCCAGCGGTCCGGGGTGATCACGGGGTAGTCGGAGCCGAAGAGCACCTTGTCCTTCAGCAGCGAGTTGGCGTACCTGACGAGCTGCGGCGGGAAGTACTTCGGCGACCAGCCGGACAGGTCGATGTAGACGTACGGCTTGTGCGTGGCGACCGCGAGGGCCTCGTCCTGCCAGGGGAACGAGGGGTGGGCGAGGATGATCCGCAGCTCGGGGAAGTCCACGGCGACGTCGTCCACCAGCAGCGGGTTGCTGTACCTGAGCCGGATGCCGCCTCCGCCTGGCACACCCGCGCCGATGCCGGTCTGCCCGGTGTGGAACAGGGCGGGCACGCCCAGCTCCTCGATGGCCTCGTACAGCGGGTAGGCCATGGGGTCGTTGGGGGCGAAGCCCTGGATGCTGGGGTGGAACTTGAAGCCGCGCACGCCGTGCTCGTTGACCAGCCGCCGCGCCTCGCGCACCCCCGCTCTGCCCTTCCACGGGTCGACGCTGGCGAACGGGATCAGCACGTCCGCGTGCTCGGCGCAGCCCTCGGCGACCTCCTCGTTCGCGATGCGCGGGTGCCCGGTGGCGTGCTCGGCGTCCACGGTGAACACCACCGCGGCCATCTTCCGCTCCCGGTAGTACGCGGCCGTCTCGGCGATCGTCGGCTGCCGGTGGCCGTGGGCCTTGAAGTACTCCTCCGAGGCGCCGAACAGCTCGGGGCTGAGCGAGCGGTGGCCGTCCTTGGAGATCTCGGCGTGGGTGTGCACGTCGATCGCGACCAGGCCGGCGACGTCCATGGCCGGCATCAGGCACCCTGCCCGGAGTCGGCGGGCGCCTTGGGGGCGGGGATCCCGTACGTCTCGGGCTCGGCGCCGACGCCCGCCTGCCACGACTCGGCGATGGCGTCGGCCGTCCAGCCTCCGTCGGCGAAGGCGACGGCCTTCTCGGCGGGGTGCGACCACAGCGCGAGGCGGTCGCCGCCGATCCCGATCGCCTGGCCGGTGATCCCGGCGGAGGCGTCCGAGGCGAGGAAGACGATGAGCCCGGCGACGTCCTCGACGGTGCCCATGCCCTCGTCCTTACGGAGCCAGGCGGGGAACGGCTCGCCGGTCCGCTCGGACTCCTCGATGACGGGCGCGAAGGCGGGGATGGTCTTGGTCATCTCCGTCGCCGCGACCGGGACGACCGCGTTGACCGTGACGTTCGCCCTGGCCAGCTCCATCGCCCAGGTCCGCGCCATGGCCACGATGCCGGCCTTGGCGGCGGCGTAGTTGGTCTGGCCGAAGTTGCCGCGCTGTCCGGCGGGCGAGGAGATGAGGATCAGCCGCCCGCCCTCGCCCTGCTCGCGCATCTTGATAGCGGCGGCCCGCGCGCAGGTGAAGGTGCCGCGCAGGTGCACGTCGATGACGGCGTCGAAGTCGTCGTCCGACATCTTCCACAGCACCTTGTCGCGCAGGATGCCGGCGTTGGTCACCATCACGTCCAGCCGGCCGAACTCGCTGACGGCGGTCTCGACCAGCTGCTCGGCCGCCTTGGCGGAGCCGACCGGGGCGACGACCTCGCGGGCCCGGCCGCCCTTGCCGGTGATGCCCGCGACGACCTGGGCCGCCGCTTCGGCGTCCACGTCGTTGACGATCACCGCCGCTCCGGCCGCGGCCAGTGCCTCGGCGTACGCGCGGCCGAGCCCGCGGCCCGCACCTGTGACAACGGCGACCTTGCCGGAAAGATCCATGGGATTCCCCCTGAAGTGATAAGGCGGACGAAAGCGAATATATGTCACTGTTCTGACGGGCGTCAAAGATTTGCCCAACGTTAGCGGCCTGCCTACGCTCGTGCTGTGACGCGTACCGAGGGGAACGACTCCCGACAGGCGGCCGCGCGGCCGCAGTCCCTGCTGCTCAGCTTCCTGGGCGTCTACGTCCTGGGCCGGGGCGTCGCCGTCTACTCCGGCAGCCTCATCGAGGTGTTCGCCCGGCTCGGCGTCTCCGAGGAGGCGGTCAGGTCCACGCTGGCCCGCATGGCCAAGCGCGGCCTGCTGGCCCGCCACCGGCGGGGACGCAAGACGTACTTCGGGCTCACCGAACGCGCGGAGGAGGTGCTGGAGGACGGGCGCCGGCGCGTCTGGGAGACCGGCGCGGTCAACCGCGCCTGGGACGGCACCTGGACGCTCGTCGGGTTCTCGCTGCCCGACAGCTCCACCCGGCACGACCTGCGCTCCCAGCTCATCTGGGCCGGCTTCGGCCTGCTGCAGAGCGGCCTGTGGATCGCGCCGGGCACCAAGGACGTGCACGGCATCCTCGCCTCCCTGGAGGCGAGCGACCTGCGGGTCTCCGACCACGTCACCGTGCTGCAGGCCAGGGCGCTCGGCCCCACGGAGTCGGCCGACATCGTGCGCAAGGCGTTCGCCATCGACGAGATCGCCGGCCGCTACCGCGCCTTCCTCGACCGCTGGGACACCGCTCACCCGGCGCCCGAGGCGGCCGACGACCTCGCCCGCCAGCTCCTCCTGCACACCGACTGGCTGCAGCTCATCCGGCAGGACCCGCACCTGCCCGCCGAGCACCTGCCGCCCGGCTGGCCGGCGATCCGCGCCGAGCAGGTCTTCCACCGGCTGGCCCGCGTCTATGAGCCGCCCGCGGCGAAGCTCGCCTCGGAGATCGTCGAGACGTCCGACGACCCCGAGCGCGGCAGGACCACGGTCTCCAGCCACTGACCGACCTGTTCCGCCACGTCGCCGCCGAAGGTGCGGGTGTCGACGTTGTCGGCGTGCACCTCGATCACCGGGAACCCGGCCGACTCCAGCGCCCTGGCCGTGAAGTAGCTGCCCCTGGGGTCGTCGGAGACCAGGTGCACGACGCCGTCGATGCCGTGCAGGCGGGCCTCCTTGACGTACCACTCGCTCGACCACGGCGGCGTGTAGAGCTGGTCGCCGAACGCGGCGAAGCGCGCCGCCAGCGCCCGCATGGGGTCGTCGCCGTAGCGGATGTAGCCGTCGGCGGCGATGGCGAGGTACATCGACCAGACGAAGACCGCGCCGTACTCCTCCTGGAAGCGCTGGTAGAAGCCCATGTCGTACCAGAGGCCGCGGCCGATCCACATCAGCCTGGCCCGCTCCTTCTCGCAGGCGCCGACGCCCGCGTCCACGCGCTCGCGCACCTCCTCGTAGAAGCTCTTGGCGAGGTCGCGGGCCCACTCGGTGCCGCGGTGCCACTGCGGCAGCATGACGCTGGGGATGCTGTCCACCACGCCGAGCGGCGCCGGGCGGGCGCGGGCGATGAGGTCGCGGGCCTTCCTGTTCCACTCCTCCTGCTCGTTGACCAGGGCCATCACCTGGCGGAAGCGGGACTCGTCGAACCGCCTGCCGGTGGTCGTCTCCAGGAACCTGACGAGGTTCTCCAGCTCCGCGGTGAGCAGGTCGAGCCGGGCCGGGCCGACGGCCTCCTCCCACCGGTGCGGCATCAGCTCCCACCAGTTGACCGGCACCTCGTTCTCGGCCGCGCTCTCCAGGGGGAAGAAGGTGACGCCCGGCTCGTGTCCCCAGACGTCGAAGATCTTGCGGGTGACGTCGCCGGTGGCGTCGCCGACGATGATGTCCGGTTTCGGCAGGCCGCCCCACGGGCCCGCGTCGGGGTCCGGGTCGAACGCGGAGCCGAGGGTGACCGCGTTGTACTGCTCGGAGTAGTCGGGGTAGCCGCGCTGCCGTACGAGGCCGAGGTAGTGCCCCGAGCGCTGCTTGGCGGTCACCAGGGACGCCCACCACTGGCCGACGGCGTACGGGATGTCCATCGTGCGGAAGATCTCGTGCGGGACGTCCGCGTTGAGCAGCGCGAACGGCTCACCGGCGGCGACCCGGCGGCGCAGGTCGGCGAACCATTCGCGCTGGTGCCTGCCCGCCTCCCCCGCCGTGGCGAGGGACTTCACGCTGCGCGAGCTCACTTCGGGCATGCCGGTTCCTTCCGCAGGGCGGCCAGGTCGGCGCGCCCGTACTCCTGGTGTTCGAGCAGCACGGCCGGGATGTCCAGGGCCGCGCGCTGCGCGGGGAAGTCCCACGCCGGCGCCTCGTCGGACTCGCGGCAGTAGGAGACGAACAGTTCGGCCCGGCAGCGGCGGACGGCCACCGCCGCGTACGCGGCCCGCGCGCCCGGCGTGGCCCGGTGCGCGGTCAGGGTGCCGCGATGGTAGTGCTCGGCCAGCGCGTCGAGGCTCGCCGTGCCCACCGGGCCGGTGACGGCGAGGTCGCCGAAGGAGTGGTCCTCACCGACGATCACATGGCCCTCGGCCTCGATGGCCTCGTACACGTGCGGCGTGTCGTGGGCGCTGCCGCTCAGGAAGACCCGCCGCCCGGTGTGCTCGTCGAGCCGGTCCGCCTCCGACAGCAGCCTGGCCAGCAGCGCGATGTGCTCGGTCACCGGCAGGGCGGCGTTCGCCGCCGCGAGGAACTGCCGCCCGGTGAGCCGGGCGGGCACGATCCTGCGCAGCTCGGCGACGGCGGCCAGCAGCCGGCGCCGCTCGTCGTGCGCCGCCACCGCCCCCGCGAGGTCGAGCCTGCGGCCGGTCCACGCCTCCAGGCGGGCGGCGAACTCGCCGACCCTGCGCCGGTTGTAGCGGGCGGTCGTGCGGTGCGGCAGGTGCAGCAGGTCCACCAGGTACGCCTCGGGCAGCCCCCGGCCCGGCTCCACGCGGCGCAGCTCGCGCAGCGCGTAGAACAGCCGCAGCGACGCCTCGCAGTCGTGGCTGACCACCACCCGGTCCAGGTCGCCGAAGGCGCCGTCGAGCAGCCGGGTGAGCACCGAGCGGGCCGCCGGGTCCACCCCGCGTCCCAGGTAGCGGTCGCCGAGCTCCGAGCCGGACTCCGGGTCGCCGGTGAGCCGGATCGCGCGCAGCCCGGCGGCGGTCAGCAGCTCGACCGGCACGTCAGCGCCGACGTACCCAACGGAAGAGCCCTGCCGGCTGCGGCGGGCGTACGCCTCCTCAAGCGCCGCCAGTGCGCCGCCCACGTCAGATCACCCCTTCGTCGGCCAGCGTCTTCAGCTCGTCGGCCGAGTAGCCGAGCAGCCCGCCGTAGATCTCGTCGTTGTGCTCGCCCAGCCCCGGCGCCGGCCGGTCGAGCGCCGCCTCCGAGCCGGAGAAGCGGATCGGCACGCCCGTGCCGTACAGGTCGCCGGGGTCGCCGTGCCGGGGATGCGTCAGCGGCACGACCTCCTCGCGCTCCAGCACCAGCGGGTCGCGTACGGCGTCGCCCGGCTCGCGCACCTCGGCGGCCGGCACGCCGTGCCGCGCCAGCAGGTCGAGCACCTCGGCGAGCGGACGGTCCGCCGCCCACGCGCCCACCAGCTCGTGCAGCTCCCCGGCGTTGGCCACCCGCGCGTCGCGGGAGGCGAACCGGGGGTCGGCGGCCAGGTCGTCGTGGCCCATCGCGGTGAACAGGCCGCGCGCGAAGGCGTCGGTGGGCCCGCACAAGGCGAACCAGCCGTCCGCGGCCCTGAACGTGCCGAACGGCGCCAGCCTGGGCACGGTCGCCCCCGTCCGCATGGGCAGGCCCAGCTTCTCGTAGGCGTCGAACGGCTCGCACGCCACCAGTGAGGTGAGCGCCCCGAGCATGGACACGTCCACGTGCTGGCCCTGGCCCGTCGCGTCGGCCCGCAGGACCGCGGCCAGCGTGCCGATCACCGCGTACAGCGGCGCGACCAGGTCGCCCACCGGCAGCCCGAAGCGGACCGGCGGCTCGCCGGGCGCGCCCGCGGTCATCATCACGCCGCTCAGCGCCTGGATGATGGTGTCCATCGCCTTGCCGGAGCCGGGGCCGCCCTGCCCGCCGAAGCCGCTGATCGACGTGCACACGATGCGCGGGTTGATCGCGCTCGCCCAGTCGTGATCGATGCCGAGCCGGGCCGTCACGCCCGCGCTGTAGTTGTCGATCATGATGTCGGAGACCTTGACCAGCCCGCCCAGCACGTCGCGCGCCCGGGGATGCTTGAGGTTGAGCGTGACGCTCTGCTTGTTGCGGCCGCGCAGGAGCATCGACACCGACATGTCGTCCTCGGCGCCGCGGGCCAGCGACAGCCCGGCCGCGCCGAGGTAGGGGGCGTTGTTGCGGGAGCTGTCGCCGCCGGTCAGCGGGTTCTCCACCTTGATGACGCGGGCGCCGAGCCCGGCCAGCAGCAGGGTCGCGTACGGGCCGGACAGCGCGGTGGTCAGGTCGATCACCGTACGGCCGGCCAGCGGGCGCTCAGCCACGCAGCACCACCTCGTCACCCTCCCAGCGGAACTCCGTCTTCAGGCCGGCCTGCCGCGTGATGCGCTCGATGTAGGCCACCACCTCGCGGCCCTCCTCGTCGTCGCCGAGCGGCACCGGGCGGCCCGCGTCGTCGATCCAGCACGGCACGAGACCGGCCGAGATCAGGCCGTCCCTGTCGAAGCGGCACAGCGCGATCGCGGTGTTGCGGCTCTCCGGATGGAACGGGTAGTACGGCATGTCCGGGTCGGGGGCGAAGCCGTACAGCTCGACCCTGCGGCGCGCCCACTCGGCCCGCTCGCCCTCGTCGCCCGACGCGGGTGTCAGCGCGTGGGTGACGGTCACGAAGTTGCCCAGCCCGTGATAGATCGGCTTGCCCCGGTACATCTCGACGCCCCGCATGATGTGGGCGTGGTGCGCGAACACCGCCTGCGCGCCCGCGTCGATCGCGGCGTGCGCGACCGGCCGCTCGTACATCGCGAGCACGGCCGGCGTGTGCCCGACGCCCTTGTGCAGCGACACCAGCACCACGTCGGCCTCGCCCGACAGGGCCTCGACGTCGGCCGCCATCCGCTCCAGCCCCGCCGGGTCGGCGAAGGTGTAGATCTCGGGCGGGCCGCCGGGGCTGGCGTGGTCGAGCTCGTAGTGGGTGAGCACCTTGACGTACGCGCAGCCCGGCTTGCGGCTGGTCGCCCACGACTCGCGGGGGCCGACGCAGTTGTAGCTCAGCACGCCGACCCGCAGCCCGTCGCGGGTCACGATCGCGGGACGGCGGGCCTCGGCCAGCGTCATCCCGGCGCCGGCGGTGGCCATCCCGGCCTCCGTCGCGTACTTGATGGTGTCGGCCACGCCCTGGTCGCCGACGTCGTAGACGTGGTTGCCCGCGAGCGTCACCACGTGAAAACCGGCCTCGGCGACCGCGCGCAGCGCGGCGGGGTCGGCGGGCGGCGCCGGCACGTCGGTGCTGACCTGGGCGGTGGACGTGCTGTGCGGCACCTCCACGTGGCCGATCACCACGCCGCCCCGGCTCAGCGTCTCCCGGGCGGGGACGAAGAAGGACGCGGGATCGGGCTCGTCGACGACCAGGTCGCCGACGGCCATCACCGTGAGACTCAAGACGTGCTCTCCTCTACAGGGGTCTTTCCGGCCTGGCCGGTGAAGCGCGACAGGAAGCTGCGCAGGCGGGGCGACGAGGGGGCGTCGAAGATCTCCTTCGGCGTGCCGGTCGCGGCCACGCGGCCGTCCTCCATGAAGACGCAGCGGTCGGCCACCTCGCGGGCGAAGCTCATCTCGTGCGTCACGATGATCATGGTCATGCCGCCGCGCGCCAGGTCGCGCACGACGCTCAGCACCTCGTCCACCAGCTCGGGGTCCAGGGCGCTGGTCGGCTCGTCGAACAGCATGATCCGGGGGTTCGTGGCCAGGGCCCTGGCGATGGCGACGCGCTGCTGCTGGCCGCCGGAGAGCATCCGGGGATGGGCGTCCGCCTTGCCGGCCAGCCCCACCCGCTCCAGCAGCCGCAGCGCCTCAGCGCGCGCCTGCCCGGGGTCGCGGCCGTGCACCGCCACCTGCGCCTCGACCACGTTGCGCAGCACGCTCCAGTGGCCGAACAGGTTGAACTGCTGGAAGACCATGCCCATGCGGCTGCGCTGGGCGGCCACCTTGCGGTCCGGCAGCGGGCGCAGGTGGCCCCGGTGCCTCTCGTAGCCGAGCAGCTCCCCGTCGAGGTACATCGCCCCGCCGTCGATGCTCTCCAGCTGGTGGACGCAGCGCACCAGCGTGGACTTGCCCGACCCGGACGGGCCGATGACGGTGACCACCTCGCCCTCGTGCACGTCGAGGCTCACCCCGTCGAGCGCCGCGTGGCCGCCGAACCGCTTGCGCACGTCACGGACGTGCAGGACCGGCGTGTCGCTCACCGCTGCCCCCTCCCGAAGTGCCGCTCCAGGCGTCGCTGGCCGAGCGAGAGCACGGTGACCACCGCGAGATACCAGGCGCAGGCCACGATCAGCAGCGGCACGATCTCGTACGTCCTGTTGTAGATCACCTGCACGGAGTAGAGCAGGTCGGCCATCGCGATCACGCTGACCAGCGAGGTGCCTTTGAGCAGGCTGATGAACTGGCTGCCGGTGGGCGGCACGATCACCCGCATCGCCTGGGGCAGCACGACCTTGACGAACCCCTGCCCGGCGGTGAACCCCATCGCGCGGGCCGCGTCACGCTGCCCGTGGTCCACGGCCAGGATGCCCGCCCTGACGATCTCCGCCATGTACGCGGCCTCGTGCAGGGTGAGCCCGATGATCGCCGCGGTCAGCGAGCTGATCACGGAGTTGGTCGGCCACGAGACGAACGTCGGCCCGAACGGGATGCCCAGCGAGATGCGCGGCAGCAGGTAGCCGAGGTTGAACCAGAAGATCAGCTGCACCAGCGGCGGGATGCCGCGGAAGATCGCCACGTAGATCCCGCAGGCCCAGGCCACCGGCTTGAACCCGCTCAGCCGGCCGGCCGCGAGCAGCACCCCGAGCAGGCTGCCCAGCGTCATGCCGATCACGGTGAGCAGCAGCGACATGCCGAGGCCGCGCAGGATGTTCGGGTCGAAGAGGTATTCGCCGGCCACCGCCCACTCGAAGCGCGGGTTGGTGAGCAGGAACCAGGCGAACTGCGCGGCCAGCACGAGCAGCACGGCTCCGGCCACCCAGCGCAGGGGGCGGACGCGGGGCCGGGCGGACGCGATGTCCTCGTGGGCGTGCATGGGGGTGTCCATGCCGGCTTCCGCGGGGGCGAAATTCACTGCGCGCCCGCCGTGTTCAGCGCGGGCTCCTCGACGGCGACGCTCTGGAGCCCGTACTTGTCCATGATCTTCTTGTACTCGCCGTTCTTGAAGATCTCCTTGAACGCGTCGAGCATGACCGGGCCGAGCCCGCTCGACTTGGGCACCAGCATCGCCAGCTGGTCCACGCCGGCGCCCTGCTCGTCGGTCTGGGTGACGTACGTGAAGGCGTCCTTCTCCTTGCTCAGCACGTCGAGCGCGGCGCTCTCGGTCATGCCGGCGGCGTCGGCGCGGCCCGATCTGGCGGCGAGGATGGTGCCGTTGGTGTCGGCGAGGCCGATGAACTCGATCTTCGGCTTGCCCTGCTTGGCGCACCAGTCGGTCAGGCGCTTGGCCTGGTCCTCCACGATGCTGCCCGCGGTGCCCGCGACGCGCTTGCCGCACAGGTCGGCCGAGCTCTTGATGGCCGCGGACCCGGACTTGGGGATCAGGTAGGAGGTCCTGGTGACCATCCACACGATCGCGTCGAACTGCTTCTCGCGTTCGGCGGTGTCCTTGACCGGGCCGTTGAAGGCGTCGTAGCGGGAGGCCAGCATGCCGGACAGCGCCGCGGGAAGCCCGTTGACGATCGAGATCTCGGTGCGGACTCCCAGCACCTTGCCGAGCGCGTCCTGCAGCTCCTTGTCGATGCCGGTGACGGTCTTGCCGTCGTTCGCGACGATCCGGTAGGGCGGATGCGAATCACCGGCAAATCGGATGACGCCCGCCTCCTTCACGGCATCGGGTAGGGCGTCGTACAGAGCCGTCGCGCCGGCCGGCCGCTGCGGCTCACCGCCGCCTCCGCCGCACGCCGAGGCGGAGGCGAGCGTCACGGCCGCCGCGCCCGCGAGCATGGTCCTGGACAGTCTCATGGTGGTCCTTCCGCGACCGGCTAATGATGCAGTTAGTTTTGCGGTCGTTGGGGCAAGTGTCACATCTCAGGGTGCACACCTGTCAAGGGCCCACTGTGCGGCGGGGACGGTCAGGAGGGGGTGAGAATGGCGCCGGTCCCGTGGTGGGAGACCAGGCCGGCCAGCGCCGGGTCGAACTCCGCGACGATCTGCCTGACGCGGAACTCGGCGAGCGGCCCCAGGGTGTCGTAGATCTCGACGAAGAGCTTGCGCGCCGCCGCGCGCGGCCAGTCGGCGGGCAGCAGCTCGGCGGGCAGGTCGGGATCGTGATTGGGGAACGTCCGCCAGGTGTCCATGATCCCCGAGCGCGCCACCAGCGCCTCCGACGCGCCGACGGTGCCCCTGCGCACGCGGTCGAGGAGGGGCGCGTACTGGGCGGCGAAACCCTCGTACGTGCGGCGCAGCTGCTCGAAGTCCCACGCCTCCTGCGGCGCCCGCATGCCGGGCAGGTCGAGCGCCTCGGCGCGGAAGACCGTCGCCATGGGGATCTCCAGCTCGCTCAGCACCGCCGCCGCGCTGTCGGCGTCGGCCCTGGGCGAGACCCACAGCCCGTCGTAGAGCGGGGCGAAACCCAGCCAGCGCAGCCGCGCGCGCAGCGTGTGGCGCAGGTCGCGCTGCTCCTCGGAGATGGAGAACGCGGCCATCACCCACCTGCCGTCCCAGGCCCCCTGCTCCAGGCCGAAGGACATGATCCGCTCCCGGCCCTCCTGCAGCACCGCGGCGGCCTGGTCGGTCAGCCGGTAGTAGGTGCGCCGCCCCGACTTCGACGACACCAGCAGGTCCCGCTTGGTCAGGCGGCTCAGCGCGGCCCGCGCCGCCACGGGGGAGACGCCGAACTCCTCGGTCAGCCGCACCAGCGCCGCCGAGGGCAGCTGCTCGGGCCGGCTGATCCAGTAGTCGCCGAGCAACGTGGTGATCAGGTGCTGCGGGGGCGCGCCCACCTGGTAGCGCGGAAAGTCGACGTCTACAGCTTCGGCCAGTTTCCGGTCATTCACATCCCGAGTATATTGACAACGTTTACGCGTGCGGTCGTTGCCATGTTGTCATGCTTTGTGATGCGGTCAGCCGTCGGTGAGGAGGTCGAGGCGAGCCCGGTCGGTCGTCTCGTCGAAGGTCGTGCGGCGGTGCGCCGCCGGCGACTCCAGAGCGGACACCTGAGCGAAGGTGTGATGCGCCGCCAGGCCGGCCAGAGCGGGGTCGAACCCGGCGAGGATCTCGCGGAACCGCTCCTCCGCCGGCTTGCCCAGGGAGTCGTAGATCCGCACGCACAGCCGCCTGGCCTCGTCGCGCGGCCAGCCCGCGGGCAGCAGTTCGGCGGGCAGGTCGGGGTCGAGCGCGGGGAAGACCCGCCAGTCCGTCATGATCGCCGTACGCAGCCGCAGCGCCTCGGCGGGCGCCGGGCTCGAGCCGGCCAGCCGCTCGGCGACCGGCCGGTGGGCCTCGATGAAACGCGCGTAGCGCTCGCGCAGCGCGCCCACGTCGAAGGCCCGCTCCAGCACCGGCTCGAGCTCGCCGCCGGCGACCTCGCGGGCACGGAACACCGCGGCCCCGCGCACGCCCAGCCTGCCCAGCAGCGCGACGGCGTCCTCCGCCCGGTCGTGCGGCGACACCCACACCGCGTCGAACACCATGCCGAAGTGCAGCAGGCGCAGCCCGTCGCGCAGCAGGCGGCGGACGTCGCGCTGGTCCTCGGGCACCGAGAACGTGACGACCGTCCACCGCCCGTCCCACAGCGGCGTGGCCGCGCCGAACGTCAGCAGCCGCCGCATGTGCGCCACGATCACGTCGTGCGCCCTGGGCGGCAGCCCGTACGCGGTCGTGCGGCCGTTGCGCGAGCTGGTCAGCAGCCCGCGCGAGGTGACCCGCCGCAGGGCGGCGCGGGCGCCCGCCGGAGTGATACCGAACTCCTCCAGCAGCCGCACCAGCGCCGCCGACGGGATGTGCTCCTGCCGCCAGAACCAGTAGTCGCCGAGCAGTGTGGTCAGCAGGCGCTGGGGCTCGGCGCCCTGACGGGCTCTGGGCAGGGATCCGGGCTCCGGCGACGCGGCCACCAGGTGTCCCCCCATCGTCAGGCTCCTCGGCCGGGACGGCCGTCCCGGCCACGGGCGGGCTCGCCGGGCTCGGCTTGCGTGAATCCTACGTCCTCACCGATCACGCGCACCCCCTTCACCGCAGCCTTCACCGTGGCCTTCATCGTGGCCTTCATCGCGGCACGTGCGGGCGCAGGAAACGGCCCGGATGATAGGCGGTGAACTCCGCCGTGCCCAGGTCCGGGTACGCGGCGGCCAGCCGGTTGAGCCGGTGCGCGCCGGTGTCCGGCCACCGCCCGGTGGCCACCCGGTCGTGCAACGTCCGGACGGCGGCGACGAACTCGGCCCCGGTGTAGCGGCAGTGGCCCGGCCGGTCCACGAACGCCTGCCGCAGCAGCGGGTTCTTCCCGGCGTGCCGGACCGCGTCGGCGTACGCGCGGGCCTGGGTGACGGTGGGGTAGTTGTCGCCGCGCTCGTGCATCGTCAGGACGGGGACGCCGAGCCGGCCGCGCGGGGTGAAGTAGTCCTCCATGTAGGAGACCGCGCGGGGATCGGCGGCCACGCGGGGCGCCTTGGCCAGGGCCGCGAGGTCGGCGTCCAGGTTCAGGCCCGCGCGGTCGTAGAGGGCGCGCACCTGCTGCAGGCGTCCCGACTCGCGCAGCTGCCTGCGGTAGTCCACGCCGGTGTTCCACGAGAAGTTCCCGCCCGCCCGCTGCTCCAGCGGATGGCGGGGGGAGAAGACGGTCGGCATGAACGCCGCGTACTCCTGGGCCTGCTGCGCCTCCCAGTCGCGCGGCGCGGGCTCATCGGTGCCGGGCACCGACCAGGTCGAGACCTGGGCGAAGGACGCCGCCAGCGCGATGCGGGCCCGGCCGGCCGCGCTCTGCTGGGCGGCGTCCAGGACGGTGCGGGCGGCCGTGGTGCTGCGCGCCTCCTCCTCCGCCGAGGCCAGGCGGACGAGCTTGATCGCGTCCTCGCCCGGCGCGAGCAAGGTCTTGAACGCGAACGCCGCGTCCAGCGACTGGTTGAGCATCGCCACGGGCCCGGCGACGGATGCGCAGTACGGCAGCGCGCCGTCGATCAGGTCGGGCCGGAGCTCGGCCAGTCCGGCCGCGATGGCGCCGCCCATCGAGGCGCCCCATGCCAGGGTGATGGCCGGGTCGCCGGCCTTCTCGGCGAACGTCGCCAAGGTGTCGGCCGAGGCTTTGAGCGTCTCCTCGACGGCCCAGCCGTCCCCGTAGGGCCGGGAGCCGGCGAGCGCGTAGCCGTGGGCCAGCAGCCACGCGCGCGAGGCGGCGTCGCCGCCGAGGTCGGCCGGCAGGTGGTCCGGGCCGGCGCCCTGACCGTAGCCGGGGGTGAACGTCAGCACGGTGCCGTTCCAGCCGCGCGGGACCTCGATGGCGTACGTGGCGCCGCTCGGGTGCACGCCGGTGAGGCTGAGCGCAGCCGCCTCGGCCGACGCCGGTGGCGTGAGGGCGAGCGCGGTCGCCGTGACCGAAACCACGGCCATGGTGCGAGATGCCCGTTTGATCACTGTACGGGGATTGATGTCCGCCTCCAAGGGTGGGAAGCTGCCAACGCGAGAAAGACAACACATGGCTGGACGCTCGTCCGAAATGAGCCGCCGATGTTATTAGACACAAATCTTACGGTCGTCACATAAGTGTTGACAATGGTGCCGGTGCTGCTTACTTTGGCCCGACCACCTGCATGTGAGGAGCCTCGATGTTCCGCAAGTCAGCTCTGGGCGCCGTCGCGGCATGTGCCGCGATCGCACTCCTGCCCGCCTGCGGCGCCGGCCCCGGAAGCACCCGCAGCGCGTCCGGCGACGGCGGCCGGCCCACCGAGCTGGTCTTCGCCGCCATCCCGTCGGAGCAGAGCGACAACCTGGAGGCGTCGTTCGCCCCGATCACCTCCGCGCTCGGCAAGGAGCTCGGCATCCCGGTGCGCTTCCAGGCCGTCACCAGCAACGCGGCCGTCGTCGAGGCGCAGGTCGCCAGGCGGGTGGACGTCGCCGTCTACGGAGCCTTCAGCTACTACCTGGCCCGCACCCGCGCCAAGGTCGAGCCCGTCGCCGTCCCGATCGCCGCACCCGACGGCGAGCCCGGCGCCTACGCCTACGGCGTGACCCGCGGCGACGAGAGCGGCATCGCCTCGCTCAAGGACGTCGCCGGCAAGGACGTCTGCTTCACCGACCCGGGCTCCACCACCGGATACCTGCAGCCCCTCGCCTCGCTGCGGGAGGCCGGCGTGGACGTGGACAAGGACGTCAAGACGGTGTTCACCCACGGCCACGACACCGCCGTCGCCTCGCTGCTGGCCGGCGACTGCGACATCGCCTTCGTCGGCGACGTCTTCATCGACCAGCTGCTGCCCGCCCGCGGCCAGCTCAAGCCGGGACAGGTGACCAAGGTGTGGACCTCGCCGCTCATCCCCGGCCCGCCGATCGTGGTCGGCACCTGGCTGCCGCAGGACATGCGCGACAAGATCACCACCGCCGTCACCGGCCTCACCGCCACCGGCGCCGCCTCGGCCGGGCTCTGCAAGGGCAGCGAGATCAAGGGCCCGAAGACCTGGGGACCGCACGCCGGCGCCTCCGCCTGCACCCTCGGCACCTCCACCGCGTGGACGTTCGTCAAGGCCACGGACGCGACGTACGAGCCGATCACCCGCATCTGCGAGATCACCAAGGCCGAGGTGTGCACGTCCGGTGGCTGAGCAACTCTCTGTGAACAGTCCCGAGACCGGCTCGGCGAGCAGTCCTGGTGGCGGCTCGGTGGAGGGCGAGCCCGTCCTGCGACTGTCGGGCGTCGGGAAGAGCTTCAACGGCGTCACCGTCCTCGACGACGTCTCCCTAGAGGTGCCGCGCGGCCGCTTCGTCGCGCTGACCGGCCCCTCGGGAGCCGGAAAGTCCACCCTGCTGCGGCTGGCCAACGGCATGCACCTGCCGGACCGCGGCACCGTCAGCACGCTGGGGGAGGACCCGGCCGCCTGCTCCCGCAGCCGCCTGCGCGCCCTGCGGGCCAGGGTCGGGTTCGTCTTCCAGCAGTTCGGCCTCGTCGGGCGCCTGTCCGCCATGGAGAACGTGCTGATGGGCGCCCTCGCCACGCTGCGCCTGCCCCGCTACGGGGTGATGAGCTACCCGCGTGCCCTGCGCGTCCGCGCCGTCGAGCAACTCGACCGCGTCGGCCTGGCCGACCAGCGCTTCCAGCGCTGCGACACGCTCTCCGGCGGTCAGCAGCAGCGCGTCGCGGTGGCCCGCACCCTGCTGCAGAGCCCCGAACTGATCCTCGCCGACGAACCGGTCGCCTCCCTCGACCCGGCCGCCAGCGTCCTCGTCCTCGACACCCTCAAGCGCATCAGCACCGAGGACGGCATCTCCGTCCTGTGCAGCCTGCACCAGGTAGAACTCGCCCTCACCACCGCCGACCAGATCGTGGCCCTCCGCGACGGCCACCTGATCCTGAACGAACCCGCCACCACCCTCACCCCAGCCCGCCTCCACGAGATCTACACCCCCACAGGTGAGGCCGATGCCTGACGTATCGGCGCCGTCCGGGCAGGCGAGCGCGAAGGCCGGCACCGTCTCCGCCCCACCTTCTCCCGCCCCCAAGGATCCCGGCCCCCTCCGGCCGCCCGTGAGCGTCCGAGGGCTCGTGGCCGGTGGGTTGCTCGCCGCGGCGGTGGGCGTTGCCTGGGTGGCGTTCTGGTGGATCGGGTTGTCGCCGGTCACGCTCGCCGCCGGGCTTGATGACACCGCGCGGTTGCTGGGGCGGATGTGGCCGCCCACCCTGCCCGCCGCCGCGGACGTGGCGGCGATGATCGCCGAGACGTTGCTCATCGCGGTCGCCGGGACCGGGCTCGCCACGTTGGCGTCGGTGCCGTTGGCGTTCATCGCCGCACGTACCCACCAAGGAACCCCGTGGCTGCGGCCGGTCGCTCGGACGGTGATCGTGCTGACCAGGGCCGTGCCGACGCTGGCGTTCGCGATCCTGTTCGTACGGATCTTCGGACTCGGCCCCCTGGCGGGCGCGCTCGCCGTCGCCGTGCACTCGGTCGGCATGATCGCCAAGCTGCTCGCCGACGCCATCGAGGAGGCCGACCCCGCACCCGCCGAGGCGGCCCGCGCCTGCGGCGCCCGCGAGGCGCAGGTGGCCGCCGCCACCGTCCTGCCCCGCGTGTTCCCGGCGCTGGTCGCCATCGTGCTGTACCGGCTCGACATCAACATCAGAGCCTCCGCCGTGCTCGGCATCGTCGGCGCGGGCGGCATCGGCGTGGCGCTGCAGACCGCGCTCGGCAGCCTCAACTATCACCGCGCGGCCGGCATCATCTGCGTGATCGTCGCCCTCGTCCTGCTGCTCGAACTGCTGTCGGTGGCCCTGCGCCGCCGAACCAGCGGGAAGACGGAGGGGACGGCGCTGCCCGCCGGCCGGACCCCGTACGACGTCGGCTGGGACCGCGCCCGCGTGCTGCGCGTGGCCGGCGCGACCATCACCGGCGTGATCTTCCTCGCGTCGCTGTGGTCCCTCGGCCCCGACCCCGGGCGGCTGTCCAGCGCCTGGCCCAACCTGCAGAGCGTCCTCACCGGCATGTGGCCGCCCGCCTTCTCGGCCGACCTGCTCATGGCGGTCCTGGAGAGCCTGCTCATGGCGCTCGGCGCGGCAGCGGCCGGCGCGGCATGCGGCTTGGTGGCGGCCCTGCTGACCGCCACGGGCACCGCCCCCTGGCGCCCCCTGGCCGCCGCGCTCAGGGTGCTGCTCGTGGTGGTCAGAGGCATCCCCGACCTCGTGTACGCGCTGCTCTTCGTGGCCGCGCTTGGCCTGGGGCCGTTCGCCGGCTTCCTTGCCCTGTGGATCTCCTGCACGGCACTGGCCGCCAAGTTCTTCACCGATTCGCTGGAGCAACTCGACCCGCTGCCGCGCGAGGCACTGACCTCGGTCGGCGCCGGCCGGTGGCAGGCGTTCACCGCCGGGACGTGGCCGCAGTTCGTGCCCGCCTTCACCGGCAACGGCCTGTTCGTCGCCGACCTGGCGCTGCGCGAGTCCGTCGTGCTCGGCATCGCGGGCGCGGGCGGCGTCGGCTACCTCATGCAGGAGTCGATCGCCACCCTCCGCTACGACACCACCGCCGCGATCATCATCGCGATCGCCGTCGTCGTGTACGCCATCGAGACCCTCGCCCGCGCCGCGCGCCGCCACCTGCTGTGACCGCCCCCGGACGAGCCCATGACGAAGGGACCTCATCATGACCACGGACCGGAACTCCACCGCGGGCTGTGAACGTGCCTCCGACTGGGACCCCACCGCGCCCGAGACCTTCGACAGCTCCCACGGCGTCTATGCCGACCTGCGGCGACGCTGCCCCGTGCCGTGGAGCGACGCCTTCGGCGGCTTCTGGGCGGCCACCCGCTACGCGGACGTCG
The DNA here is from genome assembly GCF_040676845.1 of Nonomuraea sp. NPDC049504. Taxonomy (NCBI): domain Bacteria; kingdom Bacillati; phylum Actinomycetota; class Actinomycetes; order Streptosporangiales; family Streptosporangiaceae; genus Nonomuraea; species Nonomuraea sp. NPDC049504. Next base: position 10,993 of record NZ_JBFAPT010000031.1, on the reverse strand, counting down.
TGCGGGTGGCCCGCGACAGCGCGACGTTCAGCACCGCCACGCAGAACGTCGTCCCGCACGTGCCGCGCACCCAGCGCCGGCCGCCGCTGCACTACGACCCGCCCGAGCACGGGATCTACCGCGCCCCCATGGACCGGGTGCTGCGCCGCGCCGTGCTCAGGCGCCTCGAACCGGCCTTCGCGCAGGCGGCCCGCGAACTGCTGGAACCGCTGCTGGCGCGCGGCGGCGGAGACTACGCCAAGGAGTTCGCGCTGCCGTACGCGGCGCAGTGCTTCGCGATCTTCCTCGGCCTGCCGGTCGAGCAGGTGCTGGAGATCCGCCGTATCGGCGTCGAGTACAGCTTCGCCATCCAGGAGATGGACCGGGCCCGGATCATGACGGCCAGCGAGGAGCTGTACGCCATTGCCAGGACCATCGTCGCGGACCGCCGCGCCGATCCCAAGGACCCGGACGAGGACCTGGTGTCCAGCCTGCTTGCGGCGTCCGGTGACCCCGAGCGGCCGATCCCGCCCGACCTGGTCGTGGCCACCGTACGGCAGACCGTCGTGGCCGGCATCGGCGCGCCGCACGCCGTGCTCGGCAGCGCCGCCGTCCACCTGTCCCGCGACCCCGGGCTCCAGGACCGGCTGCGCGCCGACCCCGCCCTGCTGCCGGCGGCCATGGAGGAGCTCCTGCGGCTGTACGCCCCGTACCGCGTGTTCGCCCGCACCGCACTCCGCGACGTCGAGCTGGGCGGACGGACGGTACGCGCAGGAGAGCCGATCGCGATGATCTTCCCCTCGGCGAACAGGGACGAGACGGTCTTCGACGACGCCGACCGGCTCGACCTCGACCGGCGGCCCAACCGCCACCTCGCCTTCGGCCGCGGCCCGCACCGCTGCCCGGGCGCGGCGATGGCCCGCATGGAGCTGGCCGCCGCGCTCGGAGAGCTGCTCGCGGGCACCGACCGGGTCGAACCGGATGGCGAGGTCGAGATGTTCAACTGGCTCGAGTTCGGCCCCAAGTCCGCACCGCTCCGCCTCGTCCCCCGCACCTGACCCCCGGCACGCCGGCCCGCGGTCGTCCGCCACGCCCTTCGTTCCCACCCCCCGTTCCGGCACCCTCTTGCCGGCTTCGCCCATCGATTGTGGAGGCAACCACCCATGTCGGCCCCCTTCAAGACCGCCCGGATCCTGCTGGCGGCGACCCTGGGAGCGGTCGTCCTGGCCGGCTCCGGCACCGCGACGGCCTCGTCCCCCGGGAACCCGCCACCGCCCGAACCACCGGCGGCCCCGGCTCCGGCCATCCTGCCCACCGTCCGCGAGGCCGCCGACGGCCTCCCTGGCCACACCGTCTACCGTCCCGCCGACCTGAAGAAACTGCGCAAGGACAGCCTGCCCGTGATCGTCTACGGCAACGGCGCCTGCGCGGCGAGCAACCTCGAAGGCATCACCTTCCTCACCGGCCTGGCCTCCCAGGGGTACATCGTGGTGGCCAACGGCGGCGTGGCCGACTTCCCCGTCCCGAGCACCCCTGAGCAGACCATCGCGCACCCGGAGGCGCTGCTCGCCGCCGCCCACTGGGCCACCGAGTCGAAGCAGGCCCGCAAGCAGTTCGACGGACGCGCCGACACGACCCGCGTCGGCGTGCTCGGGCACAGCTGCGGCGGCGTCGAGGCACTCGCCGCAGGAACCGACCCGATGATCGACGCGGTCGCCGGCTTCAACACCGGATACCTCCCCGACCCCTTCTTCGGCGGCTTCGGACGCGACCGCCTCGCCGGCCTGCACACCCCGACGCTCCTGGTGAACGGCGGCCCGGACGACGTGGCGTACCAGAACAGCATCGACAACTACGCCCTCCTCGACGTCCCCGCCGTCCTGGCCGCCCACGCGCCGGCCGGGCACGTCGGCCTCATCGCGGGCCTCCAGGCGACGACGGGCTGGCAGGTGGCCGCGGACTGGTTCGACTACGTCCTGCGCGGAGACCGCACCGCCGGGGCGCGTTTCATCGGCCCCGACTGCGGGCTGTGCACCGAGGACGGCTGGACCGTCGAGTCGAAGGGACTGCCGCTGTGATCCGCCGCGCCGCCATCGTCTCCCTGGCCATCGCGGTGACGACCACCGCCGCCGGCCTTCCCGCCATCGCCGAGAGCGGTGCCACCCCGGCCGTCGCCGTCGGCGCCCGCGGTGGCACGCCCTGCCTGCCGGACTCGCCGTCCCGTCCCACCTGCATCAGCGGCACGCTCAAGGACGGCACACCGTACGAGTTCGTCGTCCCGGCCCGCTGGAACGGCACCGTGGTCGTCGCCCTCGACTTCGCCGGCCCCGGCCGCACCGAGCAGCTCACCGCGCGCCTGCTGGCCGACGGCGTGGCCAGGGGCGGCACGAGCCGGGCGATCACCGGCTGGAACATCCGCGCCGCCATCGACAACCAGGCCGAGGCCCTGGCCCGGTTCGAGCAGGCGTACGGCAAGGCTCGCAGAGCCATCGCCTCCGGGACGTCGATGGGCGGCTTCGTCTCCGCCGGCGTCGCCCAGGTTCACCCCGGGAAGTTCGACGCGGCCGTCCCCATGTGCGGCGGTCTGAGCGGCTCCGTCGCCCAGTGGAACCAGAAGCTCGACACGGTCTTCGTGCTGGAACGCCTGGTCGCGCCGGGCCTCCCGGTCATCGACATCCCGGAGGACGTCGAGTCGGCCCGCCAGGCGTGGATCGACGCACTCGCCGCCGCCCAGCGCACCCCCGAGGGCCGGGCCCGCATAGCGCTCGCCGCCGCGATCGGCCAGCTGCCCGCCTGGGGCAGGAACCCCGACGGCATCACCCCGCCGCCTCCCGCCCCCGGCGACGCCGCCGGCCTGGAACAGGGCGCCTACCTCGCGCTGGCCGGCGGCCCCCTGCCGTACGTCGGGCAGGCCATGAGCAGCCGCCGCCAGATCATGCAGGTGGTGGGCGGCAACCCGTCCTGGAACACCGGCGTGGACTACGCCAAGCAGCTTCGCGAGGCCGACCCCGCCCTGCGGCGCGCCGTCGGGAAGCTGTACGAGCAGGCGGGGCTGAAGCTGACGGACGACCTGAAGACCCTGGCCAAGGCACCTCGCATCGCCGCCGACCCAGACGCCGTGGACCGGTTCGCCCGCGGCATCGTCCTGGACGGCAAGCTGCGCATCCCCGTCCTCACCCTGTCGAACATCGGCGACCAGATCTCGACCGTCGCCCAGCAGCAGGTGTACGAGGAGAAGGCACGCCGGGCGGGATCGGCGTCCCTGCTGCGCCAGACGTACACCCGCAGCGCCGGCCACTGCGACTTCACACCGGCGGAGCAGCACGCCGCGCTGACCACCATGTTCGACCGCCTGCGCACGGGAAGGTGGCCGGCCACGTCCGCGCCCGCGATGAACGCCCGCACCGCGGACCCCGCCGCCCGCTACATCCCCTTCACCCCACCCCGCTTCAACCGCCCGTAACCAGCTGCTTACGGGTCCTTGCTCTTGCCCCTACCCTTCTCCGGGCACGTGCCGTACGAACCGACCGAGCAAGGACCCGTGCCCATGCAAGCCATCATTCAGGACACCTTCGGCGGCCCGGAGGTGCTGCGCCTGGCCGAGGTGCCGCGACCGGTGCCCCTGCCCACCGAGATCTTGGTACGGGTGCACGCCGCCGGCGTCAACCCCGTCGACTGGAAGACCCGCCAGGGCTCCGGCATGGCGGCGGTGCTCGGCGACCCGCCGTTCGTGCTGGGCTGGGACGTCTCCGGCGTGGTCGAGGAGACCGGCTTCGGGGTGACCCTCTTCCAGCCGGGCGACGAGGTGTTCGGCATGCCGTGGTTCCCGCGCCAGGCGGGCGCGTACGCCGAGTACGTCACCGCCCCCTCCCGCCACTTCGCCCGCAAACCCCGCTCGACCAGCCACGAGACCGCCGCCGCCATCCCACTGGCCGCCCTGATCGCCTGGCAGGCCCTGATCGACACCGCCCACATCGGCACCGGCCACCGCGTGCTCATCCACGCGGCGGCCGGCGGCGTCGGCCACCTGGCGGTGCAGCTGGCCAAGCACGCGGGCGCGCACGTCATCGGCACCGCCCGTTCGGAGAAACACGACTGGCTCCGGGACCTGGGCGCCGACGAACTGATCGACTACACCACCACAAACTTCGAGACCGCCGTACGCGACGTGGACGTGGTTGTGGACCTGATAGGCGACGCCGTGGACCGGACCAGCACCCGCTCCCTGCAGACCCTCCGCCCAGGCGGCCTGCTGGTGGCGGTCCCCTCAGGCGTCGCCCCCGAACTGATCGGCCGCGCCCGCGAGGAAGGCATCCGAGCCACCGGCATCCTCGTCGAACCCGACGGCGCCGCCCTCACCCAGATCGCCACCCTGATCGACGAGGGCAACCTGCTCGTCGAGGTGGAACGCACCTACCCACTCGCGCAGGCCGCCGAAGCCCACCGCCACGGCGAACAGGGCCGCACCCGCGGCAAACTCGTCCTCACCCTCCCCTGACCGGATTGTCGGTCAGGTCCGGCAGCATGGCCGGCATGGTTTCCTACCAACTGGTCATCGACTGTGTAGAGCCTGAGCGGATGGTGCGGTTCTGGGCGGGGGCGTTGCGGTATGTCGTGGAGCCGCCGCCCGGTGGGGCCGGCACGTGGCGGGAGCACTGGCTCAGGCTCGGGGTGCCGGAGGAGGAACTGGGGGAGGGCGACTGCGCCGACAGCATCGTCGATCCCGAGGGGTGCGGGCCGCGGATCTGGTTCCAGCAGGTGCCCGAGGGCAAGGTCGTCAAGAACCGGTTCCACCTGGACGTGCGGGTGGGCGGCAGGCGGGAGGAGGCGCCGCTGGAGGTCCGGAGGGCGCGCGTGGATGCCGAGGCGGAGCGGCTCGTCGAGGCGGGGGCGTCCGTCGTGCGGGTGCTCGCCCAGCCCGGGATGGATCATTATGCGGTGGCGATGCTCGACCCCGAGGGGAACGAGTTCGACGTCGTCTAGCTTCGCTGGGGAGGCTCGTGCATGAGCAGGCGTCGCCGGCTCCTCGCCGACCTCGTGGAGCTGCGCCGGCCGGTGGATGAGGTCGTGGGCGTGCTCCGCTCATTCCCGTGGGACGTCGAGCGTCCGCTGGTGCGGGTGCGCGCCGACGACGTGGTCCGGCTGCTGCGGGCGTACCTGGCCGGAGCCGTTGACGCGGAGACGGTCACCGCGTGGGCCGATGCCCTGGAGGTGCGGGACGACGTCGGCATCGAGGACGGTCTACGGGGCTTCTTCACCGAGGCGTCGGCGCCTGAGCTGTTCGAGCCGGTGTCCGCCGCCTTCGCCGCCCGCTGGTTGGATGCGCTCTCTTCGTGATCGGGCAATTTCGCGGTCCTGAACGGCCGTACACCCTTCGGTGATCGCTCTCTCCTCGGTGAGGGACCCTCCGGCGGAACGGGGGAGCGTTGGGACGGCGCGAGCGACCACTCGATCCGACTGACGGCCCCTCGCCCGCCGGCGCCGTACCTCGGGCCGGCCCGGTTCGAGGCGGCGGGCCACGAGCGGTCCGGCGGTCACGTCCGCGGATCCGCTCCCCAGCGACTGCGGGAGCGGGTCCGGCGCGAGCACCGGGACCAATCTCGGCTACCTGGGCCCGGTGCAAGAAGGGGTCGGGTACGTGGGCGCCCTCGAGATCCGCATCAGAAGTCGGGGGAAGACCGGTATCGGCAGCGGGCCCAGGGCGCGGGCCGGCCGTATCTCAGAGGCCTTTTGCCCGGACGGCTACCCCATCCTGGTTGACCACGAGTACCGCATCAAGACGTACCAGGACGCTCAGCGGTAGCCCGTGACGTCGGCCGGTTTGCCCGGGTCCTGGACCTCCACCAGGTAGCGCCAGCAGTCCGGGCGGGAGCCGTCCACGTCGGTGAAGCCGTACTCCAGGGCCAGTCGCCCGCTCGACAGCGACTGCCCGCTCCACCGCATCAGGTCCGGGTCGGCGGCCAGCGCGGCGACCGCGCGGCCGACGTAGCGGGGTGACTCCGAGATGGCGAAGTGCGGCTCGCGGGTGGTGGCGTCGCGCCAGTTCTCCTCCGTCACCCCGTAGTGCTCCAGCATCATCTCCGACCTGAGCCAGCCGGGGGTCAGCGCCACGGCCGCGCACCCGTACGGGCGCAGCTCGTGCGCCTGCGCGTACCCGAGCCGGATGACGGCGCTCTTGGCCTGGTCGTAGAAGAATGAGACGCGGTAGTTGTGGTCGTTGTACTCCTTCGTCCCGTCGGTCATCTCCACCACCAGGCCGCCCGGCCGCTTGATCAGCAGGGGCAGCATGAAGTGGCTGGTGATGACGTGGGTGTCGATGGCGAGCCGGAGCAGGCGCAGGCCGGCGTCCAGGTCGTGCTCCCACAGCGGCTTGTCCCACTGGGCGAGGAGCTCGCCGCCCCAGATGTCGTTGACGAGGACGTCGAGGTGGCCGTGGTCGCGGCCGATGCGCTCGGCGAGCGACCTGACCTGGTCGCGGTCGAGGTGGTCGGCCGGTACGGCGATGCCGTGGCCGCCGGCCGCGCTGACCAGCTCGGCGGTCTCCTCGATGGTCTCCGCGCGGTCGTACTCGGATCTCTTGTGCCGGGTGCTGCGGCCGGTCACGTAGACGGTGGCGCCGGCCGCGCCCAGCTCGACGGCGACGCCCCGGCCGGCGCCTCGCGTCGCGCCCGCGACCAGGCAGATCTTGCCCTTCAGGTTGCTCATACGGCTGAACGTAACGAGGAAACCCGACAGGGCGTGTCATGTTTTTCAGCGGGTCGTGAAGGCACCGCCGTTCACGTGGATGGTCTGGCCGGTGATGTGCCGGGCGCCGGGCGAGGCGAGGAAGAAGACGGTCTCCGCGATGTCACCGGGCGTGCCGGCCCGTTTCAGCAGCGTCTCCTCCACCAGCGCCTGATGGCGTTCCTCGGTCATGCCGCCGCCGAAGAAGCCGGTGCCCGTCACGTAACCGGACGAGATGACGTTGCAGGTCACGTCGCGGGCGCCCAGCTCGGCGGCCAGCGAGACGTTCCAGGCGGCGAGCGCGGCCTTGGCGGCGCCGTACGAGCCGCCGCGCCGTTCCGCGCCGATCGAGCCGATGCTGACCACCGTGCCGCCGGGCGCCAGCCGGTCGCTCACGGCGGCCGTGGTGAGGGCGGCGCCGACCACGTTCAGCGACAGGCTCGACTCCCACTGCAGGGCGAGCGCCTCCAGCGGCGGCGTGCCCTCAGGGGCGGTGGCGGGCAGGCCGCCCGCGGCGTTCACGAGCACGCCGAGCGGACCGTCCAGCTCGGCCGCCAGCGCGGCGACCTGGTCGGGACGGGTGGCGTCGCAGGCCAGCCCGCGCACGCCCAGCTCCTCGGCAGCGGGCTCGACGGTGGCGGCCCGGCGGCCGGTGATGACGACGTCGGCGCCGTCGGCGGCGAAACGGGCGGCGACGGCCCGGCCGATGCCGCTGGTTCCCCCGGTGACCAGTACGGTCCTGCCCATGTTTCCTCCTGACGACGGGTATGTTTAGCCCTAAATATAGCGAAGGGTCGTGACATGGCTGACATCCCCACCAGTCCCGCGGAGATCGCCGCCGCCTGGCAGCGCGAACGTCCCGGCACGCCGACCTCCTCCATCGAGATCGTCACGCCGATCTGGCGGCTGGCGAAGATGTTCGCCGACGACCGGGCCCGCGTGCTGCGCGCCGCCGGGATCGACGCCGCCACCCTTGACCTGCTGTCCGTCCTGCGCCGGTCCGGGCCGCCGTACCGGCTCAGCACCCGCGAGCTCGCCCGCCGCACGCTCGTGACGGCCGGCGCGATCTCGCAGCGGGTGGCCAGGGCCGAGCGGACGGGACTCATCCGCCGCGCGCCCGGCGGCACCGCCCGCAAGAGCGTCCTCGTCACGCTGACCGACGAGGGCCACGCGCTCATCGAACGCTCCGTGGACTCGGTGCTCGGCCGCGAGGCGTCCCTGGTCGAGGGCCTGACCCCGGAGGAGCGCGGCACGCTCGTCCACCTGCTGGACAAGCTGACCGCCGACGTCCGGCAGCGGCTCTGATCAGCGGCGCAGGGCCGCCGCCGTCGCGACCGAGGCCGCGCCCAGCAGCAGCGCGGGGACGAGATAGAGCAACGTCGAGGCGCTGACCAGGTCGAACGGCTCCAGCCCCAGCGCCGTACGGCCGAGCGCGACGGCGAACAGGCTCGCGTACCCCGCGATGGCCGCGCTGATCGCCAGCAGCCGCGCCCGGCCGGACCACCTGCCGAACCCCATCAGCCAGGCCAGCCCCGGCAGCACCTGGATCGCGTGCATCGGCACCGCGTGGGCGTACTTCATCGCGCCCGCCTGCCCGTACGTGGTCATCGAGTGCGTCAGCGGCGAGACCCCCGCATCGAGCAGGCCGATCCCGTGCACGATCATCCACATCCCGACCACCTGCGCCGCCAGCAGCGCCAGCATGCCGCCGCGGATCGCCCACGCCATCGCCGCGTCCGCGGTGCACGACGTGAACGCCGCGACCGTGATCAGGAGGAGCGCGGTGACGGTGACCGCGATCGTCACCCCGCCCCCGGTGAACAGCGCCTCGTCCAGCGCCGTCATGTCGTTGAAGTGCGACGGTACGCCCCGCGCCCGCTGCACGCTCACCCACAGCACCTCCAGCGCGGTCGAGCCGCACAGCAGCACCGACACCAGCCACCCCGACCACGCCGGCGCCCGCAGGAGGCCGCCGATCCAGCCGAGCGTGAGCGTGGTCAGGCCGAACGAGACGCCGAACGTGACCGGCTTGCGCCACGACAGCGAGCCCTCCGCCGACCCGCCGACCACCGCCCAGACCACGCCGTGCGCGAGGCCGGTGAGGATGAGAGCGGCGCCGACGACGTACGCCAGCCGCTGGTGGCCGCGCGCGTCGTCCCAGAACGTGCTGCGCAGCGACGCCCACATGGCGTGGGGGAGGGGCGGGTGAATCGTGGACATGGGGGGACCTCCTGGTGACAGCGGATGAAGGACGGCGAACCGGTGTTCCAGCGGGATCCCTATGACCTCGAACGGTAGACGCCGGCCGCCCGCACCGGATCCCCCGCCACGACGAACCACGCGCTCACCCGCCCCGGGGAGCCTCCCCCCTCGGAGGGAGGCCAGCGGCGCGCGAACGCACCTGTCTCCTCGACGGTGGTCGACATCGGCGCCGCGCTGTGGGGGCACCGGTCCTCGGGGGAGGCTCCCTCCTTGGAGGGAGGTCAACAGCGGCGCCGCGCCCCATACTTGGGCGTATGCCGACGAAACGTGTGGCGGCCTGGCTCCGGGAGCATCCGGTGGCCGCTGACGGGGCGCTCGCCGTCCTCCTCGCGGTGATCTCCCTGATCGCGCTCTTCGTCCGCGCCCCCATCGAGCACATGCCGCCCCCGGGCCCGCTCGCCGTGCTCCTGGTCCTGCTCGTCACGCTGCCGCTGACCTGGCGGCGCCGCCATCCGCTCTGGATCAACCTCGGAGTGGGGGCGGCGTCGGCGGTGTACGGGGCCTCGCCCTACCCCGACCTGGTGACGCCGGTGGCGCTGGGCGGCGTCGTCGCCCTCTACACCATGGTGGCCTGGTGCGGCAGGACCGTCTCCATCGTCGTCGGCGTGCTCACCGGGCTCAGCGTGGCGGTCGTCTCGCTGGTCCCGGCCACCGACAGCGACCTGCTGGACGTCGCCTTCACCACGCTGCTGCTGGCCGGAGCCTGGGTGCTGGGGGACAGCGCGCGGATCCGGCGGGCGTACACGGCCGAACTGGAGGCCAGGGCGGAGCTGCTGGCCCGCGAACGCGACTTCCAGGCCCGCCGCGCGGTCGCCGCCGAACGCGCCCGCATCGCCCGCGAACTGCACGACGTGGTCACCCACCACGTCAGCATGATGGTCGTGCAGGCCGAGGCGGGACCCGTGCTCGCCGAACGGGACGGGGAGGCGGCCGAGCGGACGTTCGACACGATCGCCGGCATCGGGCGGCAGGCCATGACCGAGATGCGCCGCCTCCTCGGCGTGCTCCGCGACGAGGACCCGCCCGAGGAGGGACCTGCGGGGGAGGGCGCGTTCGCTCCCCAGCCCGGGCTGGCGCAGGTGCCCGACCTGATCGACCAGGCACGCCGCGCCGGGGTGCGGGCCGAGCTGCAGATGGACGGCCGCTCCTGGTCGCTGCCCGCCGGGGTGGACCTGTCGGCGTACCGGATCGTGCAGGAGGCGCTGACGAACGTGGTCAAGCACGCGGCGGGGGCGCGGGTACGCGTACGCGTCCGGCACACCGACCGCGACCTGCACATCGAAGTCCACAACGAAGGCAGCCCCACCGGCATCGGGTCGGACGGCGGCACCGAGCGCGACGGACGCGTCAGCAACGGCGAGGACCGGGATGGATCAGCCGGACAGGGTTTGATCGGCATGCGAGAACGCGTCCACCTCTTCGGCGGCGAGCTGACCGCCGGCGCCCGCTCGGGCGGCGGCTTCGCCGTGATCGCCCGGCTCCCGATCGGCGGCCCGCGATGACGATCAGGATCGTCGTGGCCGACGACCAGGAGCTGGTACGCGCCGGCTTCCACGCGATCCTCGACGCCCAGCCCGACATGGAGGTGGTGGCCGAGGCCACGGACGGGGCGCAGGCCGTCGAGGCCGCCCGCCGGCTGCGGCCCGACGTCGTCCTGATGGACGTGCGCATGCCCCGCATGGACGGCCTCGAAGCCACCCGCCGCCTGGCCGGCCCCGGCACGGCCGACCCGGTCAAGGTCCTCATGGTGACCACGTTCGACCTGGACGAGTACGTCTACGAGGCCCTGCGCGCGGGCGCCAGCGGCTTCCTGCTCAAGGACGTCCGCCGCTCCGGCCTGGTGGACGCCGTACGCGTGGTGGCCGCCGGTGAGGCATTGCTGGCCCCGTCGATCACCCGGCGCCTGATCGGCGAGTTCGTCCGCACCCGCCCACCCGCTAGGGCGCGTTTCGGAAGTGATCTGAGTGACGGTCGCGTTGAGGTGTCGTAGATCGACAAAAGAAGAGGTCTCCGGTAGATGAGTCAACGA
>NZ_JBFAPT010000030.1:0-127565 GCF_040676845.1 Nonomuraea sp. NPDC049504 | reverse complement strand
CAACCAAAGGAATCCGTCAAAAATATGACGGGGTTGTGCATCATGCACTGGCTTTTAACACACTGTTGAGTTCTCAAGAAACGGACGCATGCATCCGCACCGGAATCTTTGGGGACTCCAGTGCGCGAGGCGCACATTTCGTTTCCTTAAGATTACCAGATCCGGACGAATCTTGTCAAACCGCCCGATCCGGGATCTTCCGGACTTCGCCCCTTCCGAGGCAACCCTGCTAACTTACTCCAACTTTCGGCTCTTGTCCAACCGCGTGGCGGACGCAACCCGAGGGTTGAGGTTCGTTCACTGGGATGTCAGGACCGATCGGCCCTGCGGTTGAAAACTCTAGCAGCCTCTGAGGCGTGGAAGGTCCACTCTCCGGTAACGAATGGACCTTCCCTGCGTGCGTACCGTCTAAACACCGAGAGCGGCGAGCTGCGCCTCGAGGCGGTCGATGTCCGCCGACGCCTGCTCGGCGCGGCTCCTGACCTTGGCCACCACGTTTTCTGGCGCCTTGGCCATGAACTGCTCGTTGCCCAGCTTGGCCGCGACCTGAGCGGCCTCCTTACGGGCCGCCGCGAGGTCCTTCTCCAGTCGCTTGCGCTCGGCCGCGACGTCGATGGCGCCGGCGGTGTCGAGCTCAACGCTCACGCCGCTCACCGTCAGGCGCGCGGTGGTGCTGAACGACTCGCCGGGCTCCGTGAGGCGCAGCAGCGAGCGTACGGCGCTCTCCTGGCCCGCCAGAGACGTGCCGGCCAGCCCCAGCCGCGCAGCCACCTTCTGACCCGGCTTGAGCCCCTGATCGGAGCGGAACCGGCGGACCTCCGTCACCAGCTCCTGCAGCGCCTCGATCTCCGCCTCGGCGGCGGGGTCGGTGTAGCGCGGGTCGGCCGTGGGCCACGGGGCCACCACGATCGACTCGCCCCCGGTGACGGCCCGCCACAACTCCTCGGTCACGAACGGCACCAGCGGATGCAGCAACCGCAGCAGCGCGTCGAGCACGTGACCGAGCACCAGCCGGGTGTGCTCCAGGCCCTCACCGAGCTGGATCTTGGCCAGCTCGAGGTACCAGTCGCACACCTCGTCCCAGGCGAAGTGGTAGAGCAGGTCGGACGCCTTGGCGAACTCGAACTCCTCGAACGCCGCGTCGGCCTGCGTGATCACCGTCTGCAGCCGCGACAGGATCCACCGGTCGGCCGCCGTCAGCTCTGCGCCCTCCAGCGACCCCACTGCCGCGCCGTTCATCAGTGCGAAGCGGGTGGCGTTCCAGATCTTGTTGCAGAAGTTGCGCGAGCCGGCCGCCCACTCCTCGCTCACCGCGACGTCGGCGCCGGGGTTGGCGCCGCGCAGCAGCGTGAAGCGGGTGGCGTCGGCACCGAAGCGATCGACCCAGTCGAGCGGGTCGACCACGTTGCCGAACGACTTCGACATCTTCTTGCCGTATTGGTCGCGGACCATGCCGTGCAGCGCGACGACACGGAACGGCGGCTCGCCGTCCATGGCGTACAGGCCGAACATCATCATCCTGGCGACCCAGAAGAACAGGATGTCGTAGCCCGTCACCAGCACCGAGGTCGGGTAGAAGCGCTCGAGCTCGGACGTGTGGTCGGGCCAGCCCATCGTGGAGAACGGCCACAGGCCGGAGGAGAACCAGGTGTCGAGGACGTCGGAGTCCTGGACGTAACCGGCGGGCGGCTCCTCGTCGGGGCCGACGCAGACGACCTCGCCGCCGGGGCCGTACCAGACCGGGATGCGGTGGCCCCACCACAGCTGGCGGGAGATGCACCAGTCGTGCATGTCGTCGACCCAGTCGAAGTAGCGCTTGGCCATCTCCGGCGGGTGGATGCGGGTGCGCCCGTCGCGTACGGCGTCGCCCGCGGCCTTGGCCAGCGGCGCGACGTTGACGAACCACTGCAGCGACAGCCTCGGCTCGACCACCGTCTTGCAGCGTGAGCAGTGGCCGACGGAGTGGACGTAGGGGCGCTTCTCGGCGACGACGCGACCCTCGGCGCGCAGCGCGGCCACCACGGCCGGACGCGCCTCGAAGCGGTCGAGCCCCTCGAACGGCCCGTGCGCCGTGATCACGCCGCGCTCGTCCATGACGGTGATCGACGGCAGGTCGTGCCGGCGGCCGATCTCGAAGTCGTTGGGGTCGTGGGCGGGGGTCACCTTGACGGCGCCGGTGCCGAACGACGGATCGACGTGTTCGTCGGCGACCACCGGGATCATGCGCCCGGTCAGCGGCACCTCGACCATGGTGCCGATCAGGTGGGCGTAACGCTCGTCGGACGGATGGACGGCCACGGCGGTGTCGCCGAGCATGGTCTCGGCGCGGGTGGTGGCCACCACGATCTCGTCGGAGTAGCGGATGGAGACGAGCTCGCCTTCGTCCTCGCTGTGCTCGACCTCGATGTCGGACAGCGCGGTCAGGCAGCGCGGGCACCAGTTGATGATGCGCTCGGCGCGGTAGATGAGCCCGTCGTCGAAGAGCTTCTTGAAGATCGTTTGTACGGCCCGCGACAGCCCCGTGTCCATCGTGAACCGCTCGCGCGACCAGTCGACGCCGTCGCCGAGCTTGCGCATCTGGCCGAGGATCCGGCCGCCGGACTCCTCCTTCCACTCCCAGACGCGCTCGACGAACGCCTCGCGCCCGAGGTCGTGCCGCGACTTGCCCTCTTTGGCCAGCTCGCGTTCGACGACGTTCTGGGTGGCGATGCCGGCGTGGTCCATGCCGGGCAGCCAGAGCGTCTCGCGCCCCTGCATGCGGGCGCGGCGCGTCAGCGCGTCCTGGATGGAGTGGTCGAGGGCGTGCCCGATGTGCAGCACGCCCGTCACGTTGGGCGGCGGGAGGACGATGCTGTACGGCTCGCGCGAGCTGCCCGGGTCGGCGCGGAAGTAGCCTTCGGATACCCAGCGCTCGTAGCTGCGGGTCTCGACGTCGGCCGGGGTGTATTGAGTAGGCAGCTCTGGCGTTGTCACAGTGACCAATTCTAGGGAGACGGGAAAGCGGAACGCCCCATGGCCGGTGACCACGGGGCGTTGCCGATCTGACTGGTGGCGCTCAGGCCGACTTCTCGCGTGGTGTGCGCTGCTGCTTGGCGGCGAGCTGGTCGCGCGGGACGAGGGTCGGGATCGCGTGCTCGATGACCGACTCGCGGGTGATGACGACGCGGGCGACGTCCTGCCTGGAGGGCACTTCGTACATGACGGACTGGAGCACCTCCTCCAGGATGGCGCGCAGGCCGCGGGCGCCGGTGCCGCGCAGGATCGCCTGGTCGGCGATGGCCTCGAGGGCGCCGTCGGTGAACTCGAGCTCGACGCCGTCGAGCTCGAGAAGCTTGCGGTATTGCTTGACGAGCGCGTTGCGGGGCTCGGTGAGGATCTGGATGAGCGCCTCGCGGTCGAGGTTGTGCACCGAGGTGATGACCGGGAGCCGGCCGACGAACTCGGGGATCATGCCGAACTTGAGCAGGTCTTCCGGCATCACGTCGCCGAAGATGTCGGCCGTGTCGACCTCTTCCTTCGAGCGGATGATGGCGTTGAAGCCGATGCCCTTCTTGCCGATGCGCGACTCGATGATCTTTTCCAGACCGGCGAACGCCCCACCGCAGATGAACAGCACGTTGGTGGTGTCGATCTGGATGAACTCCTGGTGCGGGTGCTTGCGGCCGCCCTGCGGAGGCACCGAGGCGGTGGTGCCCTCCAGTATCTTCAGCAGCGCCTGCTGCACGCCCTCACCGGACACGTCGCGCGTGATCGACGGGTTTTCGCTCTTACGGGCGATCTTGTCGACCTCGTCGATGTAGATGATGCCGGTCTCGGCCTTCTTGACGTCGTAGTCGGCGGCCTGGATGAGCTTGAGCAGGATGTTCTCGACATCCTCGCCGACGTAGCCGGCCTCCGTGAGCGCGGTGGCGTCGGCGATGGCGAAGGGTACGTTGAGCATCTTCGCCAGGGTCTGCGCCAGCAGCGTCTTGCCCGAACCCGTGGGCCCGAGCAGCAGGATGTTGCTCTTGGCCAGCTCGAGGCCGTCGTCTCTGCCCCGGTCGCCCGACTGCACCCGCTTGTAGTGGTTGTACACCGCCACCGAGAGAGCCTTCTTCGCCTTGTCCTGACCGATGACGTAGGCGTCGAGGAACTCGTAGATCTCCCTCGGCTTGGGCAGGTTGTCCCACTTGAGCTCGGAGGACTCGGACAGCTCCTCCTCGATGATCTCGTTGCAGAGATCGATGCACTCATCGCAGATGTAGACGCCTGGACCGGCAATGAGCTTTTTGACTTGCTTCTGACTCTTTCCGCAGAAAGAGCACTTCAGCAGGTCTCCCCCGTCGCCGATGCGTGCCACCCCAGATACTCCTTTGCGTGGGACCGCCCTGCTCACGAGAGCAGTGTCTCCGGACATTCTCCGGACTAGGCCGAACCGCTCAGGTTTCGACGTTACCGTCTTCTGGGCCCTCAGTGAGCCCCCTAGCGGCGAGTCGCACCGGAACGTGCCCTATTGGGCAGCGCCCCGGTGCGTCACGTCTCGTCTAGGAAGCCACGGCCTGAGCTCGCTTCTTCCTGGACGGGATGATGTCGTCGATCAGACCATACGCCTTTGCCTCGTCCGCGTTGAGAATTTTGTCGCGTTCGATGTCCTTGCGGACGTCGGCGGAGGGCTTGCCCGTGTGCCGGGCCACGATGTCCTCCAGCAGCGTGCGCATGCGGAGGATCTCGCGGGCCTGGATCTCGATGTCGCTTCCCTGGCCGCCGCCCTCGGTGGACGGCTGGTGGATCAGCACCCGGGCATTGGGCAGCGCGAACCGCTTGCCCGGGGTGCCGCCGGCCAGCAGCACGGCCGCGGCGGACGCGGCCTGGCCGAGGCAGACGGTCTGGATCTCCGGCCGGACGAACTGCATCGTGTCGTAGATCGCCGTCATGGCGGTGAAGGAGCCACCGGGCGAGTTGATGTAGATGCTGATGTCACGGTCGGGGTCGAGCGACTCCAGCGTCAGCAGCTGGGCCATCACGTCGTTGGCCGACGCGTCGTCGATCTGCACTCCGAGGAAGATGATGCGGTCCTCGAAGAGCTTGTTGTACGGGTTCATCTCCTTCACGCCGTATGACGTGCGCTCGACGAAGGAGGGGAGAACGTAACGGCTCTGGATGTTCATGTCAGCTCCCCCTAGGAGACCGGGCCCGCGGAGGGCACCTGACGCGCGCTGCGCACCACGTGGTCGATGAAGCCGTAGTCCTTGGCCTCCTCGGCCGTGAACCAGCGGTCACGGTCGGAGTCGGACTCGATCTGCTCCAGCGGCTGCCCGGTGTGGAACGCGATGCGCTCGGCCAGCGTCTTCTTCACATAGAGCATCTGCTCGGCCTGGATGGCGATGTCGGCGGCGGTGCCACCGATGCCGCCGGACGGCTGGTGCATCATCACCCGGGCGTGCGGCAGAGCGTAGCGCTTGCCCCGCGCCCCGGCCGTGAGCAGGAACTGCCCCATCGATGCCGCCATGCCCATCACCACAGTGGAAACGTCATTGGGCACGTATTCCATCATGTCGTAAATGGCCATGCCGGCACTCACCGAGCCACCCGGCGAGTTGATGTAGAGCGTGATGTCGCGCTCGGGGTCGTCGGCCGCGAGCAGCAGCAGCTCGGCGCAGATGCGGTTGGCGATCTCGTCGTTGACCTCCTGCCCGAGCACGATGATGCGCTCGCGGAGCAGGCGCTGGTAGAGCTGGTCCTCAAGCCGGAAGGCGGAGCCGTTCTCACGGCCTCGAGACTCAGGCTGATAGAAGGTCGGCGGGCTGGTCACAGCGTCACCTTCCGATGCGTCGTAATCGATTGGCTTTGCTTGTGACCTTAACGCGCGCTGCCTACAGCTCATGCCCGGTCCCTGGTGCTGTTCGCTGACGGCGCATGTTCGGGCGTCGCGTTTGCCGTTGTTCCCGGCGGCTTTCGTGTCCTTACGCGCGGTTCCGCGGGAGCGCCGAGACGGCCCCTGAGACGGCCCTGAGGCGGTCGCACACCCGAGTCGGCCCTCGTACGCCGTCCGCGCCCGCGGCGCGTGCTGGGCTGCCTCAGCGCCGGTGGAGGGGCGGGCACGCGAAAGCCCCCGGGAGGTTCCGGGGGCTTTCGCGGGAAGCGGGTGAGGCGTCAGGCCTCGGGCTTGGCGTCCTCGGCGGACTCGTCCTCGCCCTCCTCGACGACCTGCTCACCGTTGATCTCGGTGTAGATCGCCTTGAGGTCGACCTCGTTGCCGTCGGTGTCGACGACCTTGGCGGCGTCGCCCAGGACCGACTTGGCCTTGTCGCGCACGATCTCGACCATGGCCAGCGTCAGCTGGTCGTTGTCGGCGAGGTGCTGGGCCAGCTCGTTGGGCTGCACGCCCATCTCCATGGCGCGGCGCACGACGAAGTTGGTCAGCTCCTGCTCGGAGACGCCAAGCTCCTCGGCCTTGACGATCTTGTCGAGCACGAAGCCGACCTTGATGGCGCGCGCGGAGTTCTTCTCGAACTCCTCGAAGCGCTCCTCCTCCGTCGTCTGGTAGAGGCGGAAGAAGGCGTCGCGGCTGAGGCCGCTCTCGGCGATCTGGTGGTCGAGGTTGTGCTTGCGGGCGTCGACCTCGGCCTTGAGCGCGCTCTCGGGCAGCGGGATGTCGATCTTGTCGAGCAGCGCGTCGAGGGACTTCTCGCGGGCCTGGACGACCTGGTCGATCAGCTTGTTGCGGCGGGCCTGCTCGCGGATGCTGGCCTTGAGCTCGTCGAGCGTGTCGAACTCGCTGGCGAGCTGGGCGAACTCGTCGTCGAGCTCGGGCAGCACCTTCTCCTTGACCGACTTGACGTTGATGATCACGTCGGCTTCGTCGCCGGCGTTCTCGCCGCCGACCAGCTCGGTCTTGAAGCTCTTCTCCTCGCCCGCGGACATGCCCTCGAGCGCGGTGTCGAGGCCCTGCAGCACGGAGCCGGCGCCGACCTCGTAGGAGACCTCGTTGGCCTGCTGCTCCTCGATGTTCTGGCCGTCGATCTCGGCGCGCAGGTCCATCACGACGAAGTCGCCGGTGGCGGCGGCCCGCTCGACGCCGGTGAGCGTGGCGAACCGCTGGCGCAGCGCGTCGAGCTGGGTGTCGACGTCTTCGTCGGAGACCTCGGCGGAGTCGACCGTGACCTCGATGCCCTGGTAGTCGGGGACGTCGAAGTTGGGCCGGATGTCGACCTCGGCGGTGAACTCGATCTGCTCACCGTCGTCGATCTTCGTCACTTCGATGTCCGGCTGGCTGACCGGGAACACGTCGACCTCGTCGACGGCCTGGCCGTACAGCTTGGGCACCGCGTCGTTGAGGGTCTCCTCCAGCACTACCGCCCGGCCGAAGCGCTGCTCGATGATGCGGGCCGGAACCTTGCCAGGCCGGAACCCGGGGACGCGCACCTGCTGCGCGACCTTCTTGTACGCCGCATCCATGCTCGGGCGCAGCTCGTCGAACGGCACCTCGACAGTGAGCTTGACCCGGGTCGGGCTGAGCTCCTCGACAGCGGTCTTCACGGAATGGTCTCCTTGATCAAGCTACGAGTGATCGCGGGCGCGTCCATTCGGTACGGCTCACGCGCCGCGCCCACATGAGCGGTGTTGGGCATGCTCCGCCACGGCGGCATCCAACGCCGATGGCCAGTCTAGGGCAGATGCACACCCAACCACGACGCCACCGCTGTGAGAAACGCGGGTCAGAACTCGTCCGCGATCGTCCTCAACAGCTCGATCGTCTCATCCGGGGTGGTGCTCACGGCGCACAACCGCTCCATCACCTCGGTGTATCGGTCCACATCCTCACGCTTGTCCAGGTAGAGCGCGCTGGCCAGCTGCTCCACGTACACGACGTCGGGCAGGTCGGTGTCGGGGAAGCGCAGGATGCTGAACGCGCCTCCTTCCGCGCTGTGCCCGCCGAAGCTGAACGGCATGATCTGGATGGTGATGTTCGGCTGGCGCATGAGGTCGATGAGGTGCTCGATCTGCGCCTTCATCACCTCGATCCCGCCGATGGGCCGCCTGAGCGCGGCCTCGTCGATCACCGCCCAGAAGACGGGCCCGTCGGGCCTGTCGAACATGCGCTGGCGTTCCAGACGCAGGTCCACCCTCCTGGCGATCTCCTCCGCCCCGATGCCCGCCGCCCCGGCGGTCACCACAGCCCTCGCGTACTCCTTGGTCTGCAGCAGTCCCGGCACGAACTGGACCTCGTAGGTCCTGATCCTGGCGGCGGCCTCCTCGAGGCCGACGTACGCCTGGAACCACGTGGGCAGGACGTCGTTGAACCGGTGCCACCAGCCCGGCTCGTTGGCGGTGGAGACCAGATCGAGTACGGCGGCACGGGCCTGCTGATCGATGACCCCGTACAAGGTCAGCAGGTCCGCCACGTCGCGTTCTTTGAACCCCACTCGGCCGAGTTCCATCCGGCTGATCTTGGATTCCGACCCGCGGATGATGTGGCCGGCCTCCTCGCGGGTGACGTTCTTCGCTTCCCTGAGCTTGCGCAGCTGGGAGCCCAGGAGGATGCGCAGCGCCGTCGGCCCGGAACCCGGCTGGTTCTGCGTCACTTTGCCTCCTATCAAGGTCCGCACACACAGTGACACCCCACTGCCGGGTATGACAAGGTCTCAACCGGGTGTCCGATTCCATGGCTTATGACCCGAAAATGCCGCTTGCTGCTGCACATTGCACCTGCACGTGCATTTGGGTCTTGCAGCTGCCGCGTTCGTGACCCATGATGGCTTAGTGCATATTGGGCTATACATGCACTAACCAAGGCTTTACGGGGAGGTATCGGCAGCATGGTGGAGGACCCTCTGGCCACTGCCGACTGCCTGCAGATCACCCGTGAGGTGGGCTTCGACCACCTGCTCATGGGCGGCAAGCCGTACACCACCGCCTGCCCGCTCCCCTTCCAGGCCGACTCGGTCAAGACCGCGCGGGACGTGACCCGCTCCACCTTGCGCGGCTGGGGGCTGCACGAGCTGAGCGACGACGCCGCCCTGGTGGTCTCCGAGCTGGTCACGAACGCCGTCAGGTACGCGATGTACGCGGCGGGGCGGCGCGAGATCGAGCTCTTGCTGATGCGCGTGACGCCGCACGTGCTGCTGGCCGTGGCCGACCCGAGCGACGAGGTGCCGACGCCCAAGGAGCCCGACTTCATCTCCGAGAACGGGCGCGGGCTCTACATCGTCGAGACCTACAGCCAGTGCTGGGGCTGGGACCCGCTGGCGCGCGGCGGCAAGGCCGTCTGGGCGCTGTTCCGCGCCGACGCCTGAACCGCCGCTCTCTCCGCTAGTCGCCTATCACTCCGTCGATGCGCTCGCGCAGCAGGTCGGCGTGGCCGTTGTGGCGGGCGTACTCCTCGATCATGTGCACCAGGATGTAGCGGTGCGTGCAGTCGCGTCCCTTGCGGTCGCCGACGGCGTCGAGCGGCTTGGCGGCCGAGATGGCGCGGGCGTGCTCGATCTCCTCCTGCCAGGTGGCGAACGCCTCCTTCACCGAAGCGGTGTCCACCTCGGTGAAGTCGGCGTCGTTGTCGCGGTCCTTGTCCCAGAGCTTGGGCAGGTCCTCGCCGTTGAGCACGTTGCGGAACCAGACGCGTTCGACGTGGGCCATGTGCCTGACGAGGCCGAGCAGGGACAGCTCGGACGGCTCCGCCGCGCGCAGGCGCAGCTGGTCGTCCGTGAGGCCGGCGCATTTGACGGCCAGGGTGCCGCGGTGCCATTCGAGCCAGTTGTCGAGCGTGGTGCGCTCGTCGCCGGTCAGGGGAGGGATGGTTCTGGTGTCGGTCACGCTGACCGACCTTATCCGGATTTATCACCATTCCTGGCGCTGCAGGATGCGGGTGGCGGCCTCGCGTACGGCGTCGTCCCTGACGTTCTCCACGAACTCCTCCGGCGTGTCGCCGCACACGTGGCGCAGGGCGGCGGAGGCGTCGAGGAGCGAGGCGATCAGCGGGCGCTGGGCGGTCAGGCGGCGCGGCCGGCCGGCGCCGTCCGCCAGGCAGCCGTGCCTGCCCTCGTACACGAAGGGGGGCGGCATGCGGGTGCCGTCCTCCAGGGTGAGGGGGTCGGTGAGCGGGCGGCGTACGTAATTGGGCTCGGTCAGGTCGAGTGCGGCGAGTTGCCGCTCGTCCAGCCACAGCACGAACAGCCTTGAGCTCTCGCCCGGCGTCCGCACGGGTGCGGCCGGGACGTAACCCCACCTGCTGACGTGCGCGGAGACGCCGGGGGCGATGCCCGGCACGTCGGCGAGCGCCATGGGGACGACCGGGCGTACCCCGTGGTTCACGAACTTCCTGCGGAGCTGGCCCGGCGCGGCGTTGGACCCGACGGCGACGACGCGGTGGCGGGCCTCCAGCGGCGCGCACCCGCGCGCCGCCAGCAGCTCACCGGCCGCCCGCCACTCCCCCGGCACGTACGCGTCACCGTCCAGCACCCCCGACCTCTCGGGAATCCGGCCCGGGTACGTCAGCGGCGCGGCCATCGGGTCGTCGGCGAACAGCTCCATGGCCCCCTCAGCGCCCGGCGACCAGCGCCCGCAGGCGCGCCGTCGCGTCCCTGCGACCCCAGGCGATCACCGCGCACAGGACGAGCACGGCGAGCGGCAGCACCGGCGGCCCGCCGAACAGCAGCACCTCCGTCAGCGCCGCGCACGCCGTCAGCGCCACGAGTGCCGGCGCCGCGACGCCCGCGAGCACCGGCACCACGAGCCCTGCCGCCCCGGCCACCTCCAGCACCCCGGTCAGGTGACGAAACCAGTCACCCCACCCGATCGCCTCGAACGTGGACGCGGCCGGCTCGCTCCCGGTGAACTTCCCCAGCGCACTCATGATGAAGAACCCTGCCATGGCGACCTGCAGCACCCAAAGCACGACATTGGCGACCCGTCCGGAGCCGCGTCTCTGTACGACCGTCATGCTCTCTCCCCTCGATCGGCTACCTCCGACGCTAGGAACATCGGCGCCTGGGGAGAATCGCGCCAGCTACCCGATGGGGTGCACCTTCCTCCACCGTTCTGCTCAAAGGCCTGTTGTGCTCCTCAAGCACAAAGAGGCCCCGCCCGGAACGGGAGGGGCCTTTGAGCTGGTCGGGGCGACAGGATTTGAACCTGCGACTTCTTGCTCCCAAAGCAAGCGCGCTGCCAAGCTGCGCCACGCCCCGTCTCGCCGAGTGCGCATACGCTCCGGGACTCCGGTACGCTTACGCCCTGACGACCGGATGAAGTCTAGACCAGAGTTCGACCGGTTCGCGCGGACGTAGCTCAATGGTAGAGCCCTAGTCTTCCAAACTAGCTACGCGGGTTCGATTCCCGTCGTCCGCTCTCCACGGCGAAAAGGCCAGGTCAGCCCCATCCGGGGTGCCTGGCCTTCCTCATGTCCGCGCCCTTGCTCGATTGCGGTGAAGTGGCCGGCGGCGTCATGAAAGCGCGGGCTCGTAAGGTGGAGGCGATGCGTGCGCGACCGATCTCCCGTGAGGCTCTCGTCGAGGAGCTGGCCGAGCTGATCTCCGGCCGTCCGGCCACCGAGTACGTCCGGGTGGCCGTCGACGGGGCGCCGGCGGCGCGGCCCGACGAGCTGGCCGACGAGCTGGTCGCGCCGCTGCGGCTGCGCGGACGGCCGGTGGTGCGGGTGTCGGCCGGCGACTTCCTGCGGCCGGCGTCGCTGCGGCTGGAGTACGGCAGGACCGACCCCGACGCCTTCTACGACGACTGGCTGGACGTGAAGGCCCTGCGCAGGGAGGTTCTGGACGCGAGCGAGACCGGCCGGGTGCTGCCCGCGCTGTGGGACAGCTCCATCGACCGGGCCTACCGGGCGGCGTACGAGGAGCTGCCGCCCGGCGGGGTGGCGCTGGTCGACGGGACGCTGCTGCTGGGGCGCGGGCTGGCGTTCGAGGTGAGCGTGCACCTGTGGCTGTCGCGGGGCGCGCTCGAACGCGGCACCCCGGAGGACGAGCGGTGGAAGCTGCCCGCGTACGAGCGGTACGAGCGCGAGGCCGACCCGCAGCGCAGAGCAGACGTGGTGGTGCGTTCGGATCATCCGGCACGCCTCGCCGTGCTGGTGCCCGACGGTACTGGTACGCGCGGACGCGGCGGCGCACACTGAGGCGATGATCCCCAGCAACTGGTACAACATCGTCCCTGACCTGCCCGCACCGCCTCCGCCGCCGCTGCATCCCGGCACGCGGCAGCCCGTGGGCCCCGACGATCTCGCGCCGCTCTTCCCGATGGAGCTGATCGGGCAGGAGGTGAGCGGCGAGCGGTTCGTGCCGATCCCGCAGGAGGTGCTGGACGTCTACCGGCTGTGGCGGCCCACTCCGCTGATGCGGGCGCGCCGGCTGGAGAAGGTGCTGGGCACGCCGGCCAGGATCTACTACAAGTACGAGGGCGTCTCCCCGGCGGGCTCGCACAAGCCGAACACGGCGGTGCCGCAGGCGTACTACAACGCGCGCGAGGGGGTGCGGCTGCTCACCACGGAGACTGGCGCGGGGCAGTGGGGTTCTGCGCTGGCGTTCGCGTGCTCCCAGTTCGATCTGGAGTGCCGGATCTGGATGGTCCGGGCGTCGTACGACCAGAAACCGTACCGGCGCTCGCTCATGCAGGTCTACGGCGCGACCGTGCACGCGAGCCCCTCCCCCGTGACCGGGGCGGGCAGCAAGGTGCTGGCCGACGACCCCGACTCGCCCGGCAGCCTGGGCATCGCGATCAGCGAGGCGGTGGAGGTGGCCGGCGCGAACCCCGACGCCCGCTACGCGCTCGGCTCGGTGCTCAACCACGTGCTGATGCACCAGACGGTGATCGGCGAGGAGGCGCTCGCGCAACTGCCCGAGATGCCGGACCTGGTGATCGGCTGCACCGGCGGCGGCTCGAACTTCGCCGGCCTGTCGTTCCCGTTCCTGCGGGAGAAGCTGGCTGGGCGGCTGGCGACGGAGTTCAGGGCGGTCGAGCCGGCGGCCTGCCCGTCGTTCACGCGCGGCGCGTACGCCTACGACTTCGGCGACACGGCCGGGTTCACGCCGCTGCTGAAGATGCACACGCTGGGCCACTCGTTCGTGCCGGACCCGATCCACGCGGGCGGCCTGCGCTATCACGGCATGTCGCCGCTGCTGTCGCACATGTACGAGCTGGGCCTGTTCGAGGCGGTGACCCGGTCGCAGCGGGAGTGTTTCGCGGCAGGCGTACGGTTCGCGCGCACCGAGGGCATCCTGCCGGCGCCCGAGCCCACGCACGCGCTGGCGGAGACCATCGCCGAGGCGCTGCGCTGCAAGGAGAGCGGCGAGGAGAAGGTGATCCTGACGGCGCTGTGCGGTCACGGCCACTTCGACCTGGCGGCCTACGACCGCTACCTGGCCGATGAGCTGGAGGACTACTCGCTGCCGCAGGAGCGCATCGACCTGGCGCTCACAGAACTGCCCGGATAGGCCGCCGGGTGGCCGCGCGGGCGGCCACCCCGCAGGTCATCGCGCGGGTCATCGCGCAGGTCATCGCGCGGTGGGGCGCTTGCCGTGGTTGGCCTTCTTCTTCTTTCGTGCCCTGCCCTTACGTGCGCGTCTGGCCATGAGCTCGCCTCCACGTGATCGGCACCGCTTGATCGGCACCCGTTGGACCTTCAACGTCTCCCGGCACGCTGACCAGCGCAAGCGTTCCGCACGAACTAACATTCCCCAACAAATCCATGTAATAATTTGGTGGAATGTGTTGGAAGGAGCGGGTGTGCTCGCACAGCAGCGCCAGCAGGCGATCCTCGAACGCGTCCGCAGCAACGGCGGCGTACGGGTGGCCGACCTCGTACGCGAGCTCGGCGTCTCCGACATGACCATCAGGCGCGACCTTGAGGTGCTGGCCGAGCGCGGCCTGCTGGAGAAGGTGCACGGCGGCGCGACCGCCCTGGGCCCCGGCTCGACCGAGGAGCCCGGCTTCACCGCCAAGTCGGCCCGCCAGCAGCAGGAGAAAGAGGCCATCGCCCGGCAGGCGGCCACGCTCGTCCGCCCCGGCACGGCCGTCGCGCTGTCGGCGGGCACCACCACGTGGGCGCTGGCGCACCACCTCATCGGCGTGCCCGAGCTGACCGTGATCACCAACTCGATCCCGGTCGCCGAGGTCTTCCACCGCAACCCGCGTGCCGACCGCACGGTCGTGCTGACCGGTGGCGTGCGCACGCCGTCCGACGCGCTGGTGGGGCCGGTCGCGGTGGCCGCGATCCGCCGCCTGCACGTCGACACGCTCTTCCTCGGCGTGCACGGAATGAGCGTGCGGGCCGGGTTCACCACGCCCAACCTGCTGGAGTCGGAGACCGACAGGGAGCTGGTGGCGGCGGCGACCCGGCTGGTCGTCCCCGCCGACCACACGAAGTGGAACACCGTGGGCATCAGCACGATCGCGGAGCTGAGCGAGGCCGACGTGGTCGTCAGCGACGCGGGCCTGCCCGAGGAAGCACGCACTGAGCTGGCCGAACGGGCCGGCGAACTGATCATCGCGGAGGGCTCGTGAAGCGCACCATCACCCATCTCGCCGACGGACGGGAGCTGATCTACTTCGACCGGCGCGACGACGCCGACAGGAGCGCGATCGACCGCCGGCCGCTCGAGCCCCGGCCGCCGGCCTCCGAGCTGCGCTACGACCCGCTGACCGAGGAGTGGATCGCGATCGCGGGGCATCGGCAGACGCGGACGTTCCTGCCCACGGGCGGCACGGCCGAGTGCCCGTTGTGCCCGTCGACCGACGAGCGGTCGACGGAGATCCCGTCGTACGACTACGACGTGGTCGTGTTCGAGAACCGCTTCCCCTCTTTTTCCGGAAATTTTGGGACTTATGAGGATGTGGGCGGGCTGAGTGAGGTCCGGCCGGGAGTGGGGCGGTGTGAGGTGGTGTGCTTCACCTCCGACCACGACTCCTCCTTCTCCCGGCTCTCCGACGCCCAGGTGGAGCTGGTCATGGAGGCGTGGGCCGACCGCACGGCCGAGCTGTCCGCCATCGAGGGCGTCGAGCAGGTCTTCTGCTTCGAGAACCAGGGCGAGGAGATCGGCATCACCATCGCCCACCCGCACGGCCAGATCTACGCCTACCCGTACGTCACGCCCAGGACGAAGCTGCAGCTCGGTGCGGCGCAGCGGTACAAGGGCAACCTGTTCGCCGACGTGCTGGCCGCCGAGCGGGCCGCGGGCACGCGGGTGGTGGCCGCGAACGAGCTGTGGACGGCCTTCGTGCCCGCCGCGGCGCGCTGGCCGTTCGAGGTGCACATCTATCCGCACCGGCAGGTGCCCGACCTGGCGGCGCTGACGGAGGCGGAGCGGGCCGCGTTCGCGCCGCTCTACACCTCGGTGCTGCGGGCGTTCGACGGGCTGTTCGGGGTCGTGATGCCGTACATCTCGGCCTGGCACCAGGCGCCGGTGCGTACGGGGAGGGAGCTGGCGTACCTGCACCTGGAGCTGTTCAGCATCCGGCGGGCGCCGAACAAGCTCAAGTATTTGGCCGGCTCGGAGTCGGCGATGGGGGCGTTCGTGAACGACGTACGGCCGGAGGAAGCGGCGCGTATGCTCCGGTCACAGATAGATCACTAATAGATTTCTACTTAAGGTCGCATGACTCGTGATCTACCACTAATATCCCCATATGCGGCGGCCGTAACCCGGCCGACCGCCCGCCTAATCCCGGGCGCGTCGCCCGGGAGCCGGGGACCCAATCCGCACCTTGGGGTGAATCCGCGACAGCGGTAGGGAGCTCCATGCCCGAACCCGTCAGCTAACCCGGCCGGCAGAGGGAGAGGAACTCCTACGTGGCGGCTTCGTCCCCCGCGAAACTTGCCATCGGTCTCGTCACCGCCGCCGCCCTCGCCATCCTCCCGGCGAACGTCGCGGCGGCCGCGCCCAAACCGACCGAGTCCGAGCTCCGCGCCCAGCTCAAGCAGCTCAACAACAAGGTCGACAAGCTCATCGAGAAGTACAATCTCAAGCGGGTCGAGCTGGCCGAGGCGCAGGAGGCCGCCAGGAACGCGCAGGCCAAGCTGGCCGCCGCCGAGCAGACGCTGGCCGCGGCCGAGCAGCGGGTCGCCGAGATCGCCCGCCTGCGCTACCAGAACATCGACCCGTCGCTGCCCGGCTTCATGCTGCCCAGCAACGGCGGCAGCGCGGCCCTGCTCGAACAGCTCACCGCCGAGCAGCAGGCCGTCGTGCAGAGCGTGGCCAAGGCCCGCGACGAGCGCAAGAAGGCCAGCGAGGAGGCCGCCGCACTGACGGCCAAGATCAAGTCGGACGCCGCCACGGTCGCCGGCCAGCGCGGCGAGGCCGAGGACGTCATCAAGGACATCGAGAAGAAGCTGCAGGACCTGGTGCCGGTCGCCACGGGCCGCAAGTCCAACGGCACCTGGGCGCCCGAGCTGCCCGGCGGCACCGACAACATCACCCCGCGTACGCGGCTGATGAAAGCCCAGGTGGAGAAGAACTTCGCGCTGCCGTTCACGGTCGGCTGCTTCCGCGGGGGCTCCAGCGGCGAGCACCCGCTCGGCCGGGCCTGCGACTTCATGATGAGCACCGGCGGCAGCATGCCCACGGCCGCCAACAACGCGCTCGGCGACCGCCTCGCGGAGTGGGCGCTGCAGAACAAGGACAAGCTCGGCGTGAAGTACGTGATCTGGAAGCAGCGCATCAACTCCGGCAGCGGCTGGCGCACGATGTCCGACCGCGGCAGCATCACCGAGAACCACTACGACCACGTGCACATCTCGATGAACTGAAAGAGGGACGAATAGCATCTGATGGGCTATTCGCGCATTTGAAGAAGGCATTTGAGCTGGTCATCGTCCTGCCCGGGTGACCTTCATCGAGGTTGTTGTGCACGGCCGTCTGCCTGCTGACTTCGAGGTTCGCCAGACGGATCTCGCATCAGATGCGAGCATGTCGCATCTGGTGCGAGGTGGTACTCAGGGTGAAACGGGTCCTGCTACCCGCGCACCCAGGCCAAGTAGTCTGTTCCGACCGCGGCGAGCTGGCCCCACCCTTCGTGGTTCCGGGCGGCCGAGGTGTCCTGTGCGATCTGTGGTCGGCGCGACCGTGGTCGGCACACCGGCATCGGTGATGCTCCGGCGTGCTTTAGTTGCATGCTCGTCGATCGCGTGGACGGCCTGCTCACGGGGCCTGACCGGAGCAGGCCGCGAGGGGTCAAGAACCGGCACCGGCTCCTGTCGTGTACAGCCAGGCCGTCGAGAGCTAAGGGTCTGAATTACCCCAGCTCGTGGACATATGTGCCTTGGTTCCTGCAGGATTCAACCTCGATCATTCGAGGAGGCGGCCCTCATGCGTGAGCGGCATATGAGTTGATCAGGACTGAGTAGAGGTGGATGACGTGGCCGAAGCGCCTGAGATGCTGCTGTCTGTCTTTGAAAGCCAGTTACGAGGCCTGGTTCCGCAGGACCTGCCATGGGGAGCCGTCGTCGAGCGGGACGGGCCGCTGGTGCGCACCCACTATGGCACCCACGGGACCGTCGACCACACCGGTCCAGCCAGCGACGACCTGGCGGAGTTGATCCGTCGACAGCAGGACCTCTTCGCCGCGCGCCACGAGCCAATCGAGTGGAAGGTCTACGCTCACGACTCTCCGCTACTCGGCGAATCGCTGCGGGCCGCGGGTTTCATCCCCGGGCCGGAGCGCACCGTTCTCGTGGCTGACATCGCGGACGTCCCGTCGCTCGAACTCCTTCGGCCGGGCATGCAGGTACGGCACCCTCTCTCCGGAGAACGTGAGCGACTCTCCCGTAGGGCCGCGGCCGCACCCGATCAACGACGGCCGCTCTCGGAGATGGAGGCCGACGGAATGGCCCGCGGGACGGGATTGGAGATGGAGATCCTGGTGCTGGAGTACGACGGGCGAATCCTGGACGCGCTCTGGATCGAACGCGTGGGCGGCACCGACTTCGCAGCCATCGGAGGCATCACCGGCCCCCGCCGCGAACTACTCCAAGCCGCGGCCGCATGGGCCGAATGGCGTGGTCTACGCGTGTTCCGGCCCCGTACGCCGCGATATCTCGTAGCCGAAGCGCCCGACTCGCTGGTGCCCGCTTACGTCACCACGGGCTTTCATGAGATCGCCCAGGTGAGCACCTACCGATGGGCGCCCGCAGGTGAGCCGGCCACTGACCGTGCCACGAAGCAACTCCTGTCCGACCCCGAGCACGACGAGATCTGGAAGCGGTTCGAGACCCGGTTCGAGGTGACCTATGAGACCGCCGATCGCGGCATCATCGAACCTCCAGACTCCG
Source organism: Nonomuraea sp. NPDC049504 (assembly GCF_040676845.1). Lineage (NCBI taxonomy): Bacteria > Bacillati > Actinomycetota > Actinomycetes > Streptosporangiales > Streptosporangiaceae > Nonomuraea > Nonomuraea sp. NPDC049504. Next base: position 109,315 of record NZ_JBFAPT010000030.1, on the reverse strand, counting down.
CCACCTGGCTTCTCGCCACCGTCGAGCGCTCGAACGATCCCTTGCTGACCCAGGTGGAGGAGGTCATCAAGCGCGGCATACGCGCCGGTGCTCGATCTGGAGATCGACTCTACTGTCTCAAGTGGCACATCAGCGGATCCCGTATGGATCCGCTCCGTGCCGGTGAGCCAGGTCAACCACGCTGGGCAAGTTACGCCTACCTCGTCGATGAACACGTCATCCAGGTCACCAAGGACCTCAGGATGGGCACGTTCGGCAACTGGCGCGAAGCCTCCCTGTGTGTCTTCGGCGAGGAACTCCTGGCACACGTGGACGAAGAACTGACCGCGCTGCTCGGCACCGTCCTGCGACGCGGTGGGCGCCCGATCGGCAACGTCTGGAGCTTCGGTCCCTGACGACATGCCGCCCGCGCGGATTCAACCCGACAAAGGCCGATCGGAGCAGCTGCCATTCCCACACTCTGAAAAGACTCTCCGCCACCACGGGGTGAAGGGTCAGGGCTGTTCAGGCGCGCGTGGGACGAGCAGCCTCCGGTTGAACGCCTCGGTGACGGCGGCGGCGCAATCCCCCACGCCGAGCTTGGCGCAGATGTTCAGAAGGTGGCTCTTGACCGTGGCCTCGGTGATGAACAGCCGGGCGGCCGCCTCACGGTTGGTGTTCCCGGCCGCCACGGGTTCGAGGACCTCAAGCTCACGCCGGCTGAGCAGTTGCGGCGCGGGCGGCCTGACCCGGTTCATCAGCCGTGCCGCGACCGAAGGGGACAGCACGCTCTCGCCCTTGGCGGCGGCCCGCGCACCCCGCAGCAGGTCCTCCCGGAGAGTCCTTGAGCAGGTACCCGGTCGCACCCGCCTCGATCGCGGGAAGGACGCGGGTGTCGGTGTCGTAGGTCGTCAGAACCGGCACACGCGCGGTGACGCCGAGCCTGGTCAGCTCCACGGTCGTGGTCTTGCCGGCGCCGTTCGGACCGAGGATGCCGAAGATCTCACCCTCCTGGACGGTGAGCGAGACATCATCGACCGCGATCTTGTCGTCGTAGCGTTTGTGGAGGTCGCGTACCTCGATCACTGGTGGCATGCGCGCGTCCTTCCGTGGTCGGCCCATCGGTGATTGGCGCATTCAGCGTGCTACGACCAGCACCTCCGCCACCATCGGGCAGGAGACGCGCATGACGAAAGTGGCATCCCGTACCTGCCGAACGGCAGATGCGGCGGTCTTCTCCCGCACGCCAGGGTGAGCGCCATGTCATCGATCACCCTCACTCCCCCGTCGGTCCACACCAACGCCTGGTTCCCCGGGCGGCTCCTCGGTGGCGGCGCCCTGGTGCTCGGCCCGCTCCTGTGGTTCGCCGGGCTGGCGCTGCGCCATCTGGCGTGGAGCACGGCGGACTTCACGCCGGAGCAGCGGGCGTCCTTCGCCGCGCAGCCGTTCGCCGCACCCGAGCAGCTGGCCGCGTACGTCGTGAACCCCGGGCTCGCCACGGCCGGGTACGCCCTCTACACGGCAGGCGCCATCGTGCTGTGCCTGGCCTTCGCCACGCTGGCCAGGGTGGTCGCCACGCGCTCGCCACGAGCGGCCCTCCTGGGCGGCGCGCTGCTGGTCGTGGGGCTGTTCTCGCGCCTGTACTGGGCCGGGGTGGACGAGACGGCCCTGCGGCTCATCGGGACGCTCGGGCTGGAGCGGACGACCGGGATCGTCATGGACCTGTACGCGGACATCTCCTACGGGCCCTGGCGGGTGCCGGTCTCGGCCGCCTTCGGCCTCTACCTCGGGACGCTGGTCCTCGGCGCGGCCGCCTTCCGTTCGGGCGTGTTCGGCACCGGGCGGCTCGCGCTGTTCGTGTTCTCCGGGTGGCTGTGGACCGGCGTGCTGAAGAGGAGCGAGCTTGTCGACGGCGTCCTGTCGGGCGCCGCCCTGTGCCTGGTGCTGGTGCCGTTCGGGATCACGGTGCTGCGCGACGCCGTGCCCGAGCTGCGGGTGCAGGCGCGACCTGCCGGAGAGCGGGCGCGGCTGCGGGTGCTGAGCTGGTGACGCCCAGCGGACCGCCAAGGGGTCAGTTCGTCAGCGTGAGCGGGTTGACCAGGTCGGCGTAGACGAGCAGGCCCGCCATGATGATCATGACGATCGCCACCGCGTACGTCACCGGCAGCACCTTCGCGATGTCCACATAGGCGGGCTCCGGCCTGCGCATGATCCTGGCGTAGGCCCGCTTGATGCCCTCCCACAGGCCCCCGGCGATGTGGCCGCCGTCGAGCGGCAGCAGCGGCAGCAGGTTGAACATGCCGATCGCCAGGTTGAAGCCGGCCAGCAGGTTGACGAAGATGGCGATCTTCTTCTCGGTCGACAGGTCGGAGGCGAGGATCTCGCCGCCCATGCGGCCCGCGCCGACCACGCCGACCGGGCCCTCGGGGTCGCGCTCCTCGCCGGAGAAGGCGGCGTGCCAGACGCCGACCATCTTGTTGGGCAGGTTGAGCAAGGAGCTCGCGACCCTGACCGACAGGTCGCCCATGTAGCCGACCACCTGACCGATGCTCTGCTTCTCCATGACCTCGGTGGGCAGCACGCCGAGGAAGCCGACGTTCTTGTCGATCTTCGTCGGGTCGTCGAGGTTGGGCCGGTCTTGGGCGATGAGCGTGACGTCGAGCGTCATCGGCTTGCCGTCGCGGACGATGCTGACCTTGGCCGGGCCGGGGCCGTGGGAGCGGATGAGCTTGGTGGCGTCGTCCCACGAGGTGATCTTCTTGCCGTCGAAGGCGACGATCTCGTCGCCCGGCTTCATGCCGGCCTGGGCGGCCGGGGTCGGCTTGTCGGCGGGCGTGCACTGCGCGCGCTGCTCGGAGATCGGGATCACGCACGTGTTGGTGTCGGGCGAGACGATCGGGGCCCAGGTGGGCAGGCCGATGCCGACCAGCAGGATGCTGAAGAAGACGAAGGCGAGCACGAAGTTCATCGCCGGGCCGCCCGACATGATGATGACCTTCTGCCACCACTTCTTGCGGTAGAAGACGCGCTCTTCGTCGCCCGGCCGCACCTCTTCCTGGGCGGCGTCGCGGGCCGACTCGATCAGGCCCTGGAACGGCCCGGTGGCGGTGCTGCGCACCTTGGTCGGGTCGTCGCCGGGACGCGGCGGCAGCATGCCGATCATGCGGATGTAGCCGCCGAACGGGATCCACTTGATGCCGTATTCGGTCTCGCCCTTGCGCCGGGACCACGCGGTGCCGCCGAACCCCACCATGTATTGGGTGACCTTGACCCCGAAGAGCTTGGCGGGGACCAGGTGACCGAGCTCGTGCAGCGCGATGGAGACCATCAGGCCGAGGAGGAACAGGATGATCCCCACGGCGTAGAGCCAGTTCATCTAGACGCGCTCCCGGCAAACGATAAGGACAGACGAAAGGTCCGACAGCCCCAGAGTAGTCGAACTCGCCACGCCGCACGGCGTACCGCTTTTGACGGGCATTGACAGGGTGCGATCAGACGATCACCCTAAGAGACGACGGAGGGGGACGTCTTGATCCGCATACTGATCGCCGAGCACCTTCCCTTGGTGCGCCGTGGTCTGCTCGCCACGCTCGGAGCCGAGCCCGACATGCGGGTGGTGGCCGAGGCAGGACACGCCGACGAGGTGGTCCGTGCGGCGCTGGACGCCGATCCTGACGTGGCGGTCGTCGATCTCGACCTTCCAGGACGGCCGGCGAGCGCCCTGCTCGCCGAGCACGCGCCCCGCTGCGGGGTGCTGCTCCTGTCGGCCGCCCCCAACCCGGCCCAGGTCCGCGAGGCGCTGGCGGGTCGCACGCTGGGCTTCATGAGCCTGTGTGTACGCCCCGAGCACCTGACGGAGGGCGTGCGCCAGGTGGCCGCGGGCCATCGGGCGATCGAGGCGGAGCTGGCCGTGGCCGCGCTGGAGTGCGCCACCAACCCGCTGACCAGGCGCGAGCTCGACGTGCTGCGCATCGCGGCGGGCGGCGCCCGTTCGACGGAGATCGCCGACGAGTTGTTCCTGTCGGTCGGCACCGTGCGCAACCACCTGTCGCGCATCATGTGTAAGACGGGCGCGCGCAACCGGCTCGACGCGGTGCGCATCGCGAGCGACTGCGGCTGGTTGTGATGGGAGGAGCCGCGTGACGGGACCCGGTGGAGCCGCGCCGCTCCGCCGGGGCCCGACCCCCTAGAGGATCTCAGCCGGGCGGCGTCCGCTGAAAGTGACCGGTGTCACGACTCGTCCCGTGTGAAACGTCACGGTCGCCAGATGAGCACCAGCGCGCAGTCGTCGTTGTGGCCGGAGGCCATGGCGTTGACCAGGGCCCTGGCGCCGTCGCGGAAACCCGACGGCAGCAGCCGCTCGGCCTCGCCGAGCAGCCGGTCGAGCCCGGCGTCGATGTCGCGGCCGGGCTGCTCGATGAGGCCGTCGGTGAACAGCAGCAGCGCGTCGCCCTTGCGCAGGGTGCCGCTGTCGGGCTCGCAGTGCAGGTCGGGCACCACGCCGAGCACGACGCCCTTGGCCGAGGCGACCTGCCAGTTGCCGGTGCCGGCGTCGAACTTCACGACCGGCGGATGCCCGGCCGAGGTGATCGTGTAGTCGCCGGTGGCGAGGTCGAGTCGCAGGTGCACGGCCGTGACGAAGCCCTCGTCGCCGCGCTGCCTGTGCAGGTAGGCGTTGCAGGCGGGCAGGAAGTCGTCGACCGAGCCCAGCAGGCCGCCGAACGTGCCCGACAGCAGCAGCGCGCGGGTGCCGGCGTCGACGCCCTTGCCGGAGACGTCGACCAGAGCGATCTCGACGGAGTCGCCGTCGCGCATGGAGACCAGGAAGTCGCCGCCGAACGACGAGCCGCCCGCCTGCTTGAGCACGACCTTCGCGCCCCAGTCCTTCGGCAGCTGGGGCAGCTCACCCTGGCTCTTCAGCCGGTCGCGCAGCTCCAGCAGCATGGCGTCGCCGCGCAGGCCCTGGACGCCGAGCTTGCCCCTGGTGCGGGCCATGAGCACGGCGAGCACGGTGGTGAACAGGATCGTCACGCCGAGCCCGAGCCCCACCCGGCCCGCGCCGAGGTTGACGGCGACGTAGCCCAGCGAGACCCCGACGCCCACCAGCAGCTTGATCAGGCTGCGCAGCCGGAGCTGGAGCCCGCCGACGAGCGTGACGAGGATGAGCAGCGACGGCGAGAACCACTCGTTGGACACCTCGGCCGCGAGGAACCCGATGACGAGCGCCAGCACGATGAGCGTGATGAGCAGGTTGCGGTCACGCGCGATGAACACGCGCCGGACGAAGCGGACGACGTGCACGAGGAAGGGCACCCGCACCAGGGCGGCGCGGACCCGTGGCGGGATCAGCGGCGCCGGACGGGAACTCATGATGCGCCTGACTGTATCGGTCTGACCCCTGTTTGGGCAGCCCACTTGACCAACGCCTTGATCATTAAGCAGGTATATTCGGTGGCCTCACCCCTTTGCCCGCTCCTACCGTGGACGGATGACGTACCCGATCCGTCCGATTGACGAGTCCGAGTTCCCGGTCTACAGCCAGGTGCTCGAAGAGGCGTTCGGGTGGGCGCCCCATCCCGCCATGATCGAGCGGGCCAAGGCCGAGACGGAGTTCGACCGCACGCTCGCGGCCTTCGACGGCGACCAGATGGCCGGCGTCACCTCCGTCTACAGCTTCACGATGACGGTTCCCGGCGGGCAGCTGCCCGTCGCCGGGGTGACGGCCGTCAGCGTCCTGCCCTCCCACCGCCGGCGCGGGGTGCTGTCCGCACTCATGCGCAGGCAGCTGTCCGACATCCGTGAGCGCGGCGAGCCCGTGGCCGCGCTCTACGCGTCCGAATCCCTCATCTACGGCCGGTACGGCTACGGCAGGGCCTCCACCAGCCTGCCGTTCCGCATCGACACCCGCCGCTCGGCGTTCGTGCGGAACGCTCCCCAGGATCCGTCGCTGCGGATCAGGGTGGCCAAGCCCGCGCAGGTGCGCGAGGAGCTGGAGAAGCTCTTCGCCGCCGTCGTCATGCGGCGCCCCGGCCGCTACGAGCGCAACGCGCACCACTGGACGGGCATCCTGGCCGACGAGGAGGCCGACCAGGCGGGGCGCGGCCCGCTGCGGGCGATCCTGGCCGAGGACGACCAGGGCGTGCGCGGCTACGCGTTGTTCCGCATCAAGTCGTCGTGGGACGAGAACGACATCCCGGCGGGCACGCTGATGCTGGGCGAGCTGGAGGCGGCCGACCCGGCCGCGTACGCGCTGCTCTGGCGCAACGTGCTCGACCGCGACCTGGTCACCCGCGTCGAGACGTACGGCAGGCCGGTCGACGACCCGCTGATCGCGCTGCTGGCCGACCAGCGGCAGGTCCGCGCCCGGTGGGCCGACGAGCTGTGGGTGCGCGTGGTCGAGGTGGACAGGGCGCTGTCGGCGCGGTCGTACGCGGCGCCGGTGGACGTGGTGATCGAAGTCGAGGACGACGTCTGCCCGTGGAACGCGCGGCGCTGGCGGCTGACCGCCGACCTGACCGGCGCCACGTGCAAGCCGGTGGACGACGAGCCGGACGTCACGCTGCCGGTGGCCGCGCTCGGCTCGGCGTACCTCGGCGACGGGATGCTCGGCGAGCAGCTGCAGGCGGGCCTGCTGCGCGAGCACACCGCGGGCGTCGTGCACAGGCTGGCCACGGCGATGTCGTGGAGCCCGAGGCCGTGGACGGGGCTGGTCTTCTGACCCGCCCGGCGATCCTGACGTAGGCTCGACGGCATGGCCTTGCAAAGTCTGCAGATCACGCCGGTCGTCGCGATGCGCGCCCGCGACGTGTCGCGACCGTCGAAGAACCAGCAGGAGGCCGCCGACAGGCGGCCCCTGCGCGACGAGATGCCCAGGCGCGAGGCCAAGCGCAAGGGCTAAGGGAGCGAGGGCAGCTGGCCGATGGTCTCGTAGGAGGTCAGCTGCGCGATGCGCCTGCTGTGGCGCTCGCTGCCGGAGAACGAGGTCGACAGGAAGACTTCCACGAACCTGGTGGCCTCCTCGGTGGAGTGCATGCGGGCGCCGACGCTGACGATGTTGGCGTTGTTGTGCTCGCGGGCGAGACCGGCCGTCTCCTCGCTCCAGGCGAGCGCGGCGCGGATGCCGCGCACCTTGTTGGCGGCGATCTGCTCGCCGTTGCCCGATCCGCCGATCACGATGCCCAGGCTGCCCGGGTCGCCGGCGACGCCTTCGGCGGCGCGCAGGACGAACGCGGGATAGTCGTCCTCGGCGTCGTAGACGAAGGGACCGCAGTCGGTCACCTCGTGCCCGTGGTCCTTCAGCCAGGACACGAGGTGGTTCTTGAGCTCATAGCCGGCATGGTCGGCACCGATGTAGACACGCACGGTGCCAGTCTTCCACAGCCCCGGCGAGAGGTTCCCGCTCGGTAGAGTAAGGACTCCTATGCACATCCAATCCTTACACGAGAGGCGAGAGCAGAGTCATGCGAGAGATCCGGGCCCTCGGCGACCCCGTCCTGCGCACGCCCGCGGAGCCGGTGACGGACTTCGACCGCGAGCTGCGCAGGCTCATCGAGGAGATGTTCCAGGCCATGTACGCGGTCAACGGCGTCGGCCTGGCCGGCCCGCAGATCGGCGTGTCGCGGCGGTTGTTCGTCTACGACATCGCGGGGCGGAAGGGACACGTGATCAACCCGGTCCTGACCGTGGACGACCCTGAAGAGGTGATCGACGAGGAGGGCTGCCTGTCGGTGACCGACCGCGGCACCCGCAAGCCGCTTTATGCGCCGGTCGCGCGCGCCGCGGGCGTGTCGGTGGAGGGGCTCGACCGGTTGCAGCGGCCCGTACGCCTCAAGACGCGCGGCTCGCTGGCCCGCTGCATGCAGCACGAGACCGAGCACCTCGACGGCAAGCTCTACATCGATCGCCTGCCGCGAACCGAGGCCCGGACGATCATGCTCAAGGCGTAGCTTGGCGGCATGAGCGTACTTTCCGGCAAGGGCGCACTGGTCACCGGCGGCTCCAGGGGCATCGGCAGGGCGATCGTCGAGCGGCTGGCCGCCGACGGCGCCGAGGTCGTCTTCTGCTACCAGAGCTCCGCCGAGGCGGCCGAGCAGGTCGCCAAGGAGACGGGAGCACACGCCGTGCGCGCCGACCTCGGCGACGAGGAGGACCTGCGGCGGCTGTTCGCCGAGGCGGAGGCGCGGCTGCCCGGCCTCGACATCCTGGTCAACAACGCCGCCACCGCCGAGGCCCAGAAGCCCATCGACGCCATCACCGGCGACGACTACGACCGGGTGTTCGCGGTCAACGCCAAGGCGGTCTTCCTGGCGATTCAGTGGGCGGGCCGGGTGATGCGCGACGGCGGGCGCATCGTCAACGTCTCCTCGCTCAACACGCGGGTGCCCGCCCCCACCCTGGCCCTCTACTGCGGCAGCAAGGGGGCGATGGAGCAGTTCGCCAAGGTGGCGGCGCGCGAGCTGGGCGGGCGCGGCATCACGGTCAACGTGGTCTCGTCCGGCGCCACCGACACCGACATGCTGCGTGGCGCCAACCCGCCGGAGGCGCTGGCGCAGACGCCCGCCATGACCGCGCTGGGGCGGCTGGGCAGGCCCGACGACATCGCGGCCGTGGTCGCGTTCCTGGCCGGCCCCGACGGGCGGTGGGTGACCGGCCAGAACATCCTGGCCACGGGCGGCCTGGTCGTCTAGAGCTGCAGTGACTTGATCTCCAAGAACTCCTCCAGGCCGTGCTCGCCCAGCTCGCGGCCGAGGCCCGACTGTTTGTAGCCGCCGAAGGGGGCCATGGGGTTGAACCGGCCGCCGTTGACGGCCACCTGACCGGTGCGCAGGCGGCGGGCGACGTCGAGTGCGCGCTCGTCGGTGCCCGCCCAGACCGCCCCGGCCAGGCCGTAGGGAGTGCCGTTGGCGATCTTGACGGCGTCGTTCTCGTCGAAGTACGGGATCAGCGACAGCACCGGGCCGAAGATCTCCTCCTGCTCGATCGTCATGCCCGGCTCGACGGCCGCGAAGACCGTGGGCTCGACGTAGTAGCCGCGCTCGTACGGCCGCTCGGTGCCGCCCGCCACCAGCCTGGCGCCCTCCTCCTGGCCCCGGTTGACGTAGCGGGTCACCCGGTCGCGCTGGGCGGCCGAGACCAGCGGCCCGATCTTGGTGGACTCGTCGAAGGGGTCGCCGACGCGGTAGCCGCGGGCCAGCTCGACGGCCAGCCCGACGGCCTCGTCGTACTGGTCGCGCTGGACGAGCATGCGGGTCCACGCCGAGCAGGTCTGGCCCGCGTTCACGAAGCAGTTGGCCACGCCGACCTTGACCGCGAGCGGCAGGTCGGCGTCGGGCAGGATGAGGTTGGCGGACTTGCCGCCCAGCTCCAGCGCCACCCGCTTGACGGTCTCGGCGGCGAGCGCGGCCACCCGGCGGCCCGCCGCGGTGGAGCCGGTGAAGGAGACCATGTCGACGCCCGGGTGGGCGGCCATGGCCTCGCCGACGACCGGCCCCCGGCCGCTGACCAGGTTGAACACCCCCGGCGGCAGGCCCACCTCGTCGAAGATCTCGGCCAGCGCGTACGCGGCGAGCGGCGCCACCTCACTCGGCTTGAGCACCACGGTGCAGCCGGCGGCCAGCGCGGGCGCGACCTTGCACACGACCTGGTGCAGCGGGTAGTTCCACGGCGTGATGGCGGCGACGACCCCGACCGGCTCCTTCACGATCAGCGAGTTGCCGACCCGCGACTCGCGCGGGTGGCTACCGGCCAGCTCGGCGTAGGAGGCGAGGACGGCGGCGGGCGTGAGCGTCTGCACCTTGAGCGCGAACCCGAGCGGCGCGCCCATGTCGGTCGCGATGGTCTTGGCCATGTCGTGCGAACGCTGTCTCAGCAGCTCGGCGGCCTCGGCGAGCAGTCTGCCGCGCTCGGCGGCGGGCGTGCGCGACCACTCGGGGAAGGCGCGCCCGGCCGCGGCCACCGCCGCCTCGACGTCATCGGGCGTGCCGGCGGGCACGTGATCGATGACGTCTTCGGTGGCCGGGTTCACGACCTCGATGGGTTCGTCGGATGCCGATGCGGTCCAGGAGCCGCCGATGTACAGCTGACGCATGGACCCATCCTGACAGCGACCCGGCCCGGGATGCGAGGGCTCATCCGCACTCGGGGATAAGCCCTTTACACCGCGACCCGCTTTTCTTCTTCCCGGAGTGGTCAGTCGAACTGCGGGCGCTTGGTCCTGGTGCGCTTGAGTTCGAAGAAGTCGTGGTACTGGGTGACCATGAGGACGCCGTCCCAGAGCTTGCCCGCGTCCTCGCCACGAATGATCTTGGTGATGACCGGGCCGAAGAAGGCGTTCTGGCCGACGCGGATGATCGGGGTGCCGACCTCCTCGCCGACCAGGCCGATGCCCTCCTCGTGGGAGGCGCGGATGGCCGGGTCGTAGTCCTCCGAGCGCATCTCGTCGGCGAGCGAGCGGTCGAGGCCGACCTCGTCGAGCGCGCCCTCGATGACCTCGCGCAGCCGCTCGGACTCCTTGCCGAGGCCCTCGTTGTGCAGGCGGGTGCCGAGCGCGGTGTAGAGCGGGCCGATGACCTGCTCGCCGTGCTTGGCGGCGGCCGCGGCGACGACGCGTACGGAGCCCATGCCCTTGGCGGCCCGCTCGAGGTAGTCGGCGGGGACGTCCTTGTCCTCATTGAGGAAGTAAAGGGACATCTGCCGCCAGCGCGGCTCGATCGGCCTGACCTTCTCGACTTCGAGCAGCCATCGTGAGGTGATCCAGGCGAACGGACAGGCAGGATCGAACCAGAGATCCACGGGAATCTTCTCTGTCATGTCAGCCCGTAACCTGAGGTGGTTCGGGTCCTATTCCCGGCGTGGCAGGATACGGACAACCCCGACGAAGTGGTGAAAAGGAGCGCAAGTTGGCAGGCAACCTGACCCGGGACGAGGCTCGTGAGCGCGCCCGGCTGTTGACGGTCGAGTCGTACGACGTGGCACTCGACCTGACCGAGGGAGACGAGCGCTTCGAGAGCGTCACGAAGGTCCGCTTCACCAGCACGGCCCCGGGGTCGTCCACCTTCATCGACCTGCACGGCGCCGAGGTCAGGCGGGTCACGCTCAACGGCGAGGACCTCGACGTCAGCGCCTATGACGCCGGGCAGGGGCGCTTCCCGCTGCTGTCCCTGGCCGCCGCCAACGAGCTCGTCGTCGACGCCCGCTGCAGCTACATGCGCACCGGCGAGGGCCTGCACCGCTTCGTCGACCCGGTCGACCAGAAGGTCTACCTGCACAGCCAGTTCGAGACGGCCGACGCCCACCGCATGTACGCCTGCTTCGACCAGCCCGACCTCAAGGCCGCCTTCAAGCTCACCGTGCTGGCGCCGGGCGACTGGGAGGTCGTCTCCAACGCCGCCGCCGAGACGGTGAGCGACGTTCCCGGGCAGACCGCCAAGCGGTGGGAGTTCCCGCCCACGCCGGTCATGTCCACCTATATCACCGCGCTCGTCGCCGGGCCGTACCACAAGGTGACCTCCGAGCACGACGGCATCCCGCTCGGCATCTACTGCCGCGCCTCGCTCGCCGAGCACCTCGACGCCGACAACATCCTCGAGGTCACCCGGCAGGGCTTCGACTTCTTCCACCGCGTGTTCGGCGTGCGCTACCCCTTCGGCAAGTACGACCAGCTCTTCGTGCCCGAGTTCAACGCCGGCGCCATGGAGAACGCGGGCTGCGTGACGTTCCTGGAGGACTACGTCTTCCGCTCCCGCGTCACCGACGCCGTCGTCGAGCGGCGCGCCGAGACGATTCTGCACGAGATGGCCCACATGTGGTTCGGCGACCTCGTCACCATGCGCTGGTGGGACGACCTGTGGCTGAACGAGTCGTTCGCCACCTACATGTCGGTGCTCGCCCAGGCCGAGGCCACCCGGTGGGGCGGCGGCGCGTGGACGACGTTCGCGAACGTGGAAAAGGCATGGGCCTACCGCCAGGACCAACTGCCCTCCACCCACCCCATCTCCGCCGACATCCCCGACATGCAGGCGGTCGAGGTCAACTTCGACGGCATCACGTACGCCAAGGGCGCCTCCGTGCTCAAGCAGCTCGTCGCGTACGTGGGGCTGGACAACTTCCTGGCCGGCGTCCGCGACTACTTCGCCGAGCACGCCTGGGGCAACACCGAGCTGAAGGACCTGCTCGACGCTCTTGAGCGCACCTCCGGGCGCGACCTGTCGGCCTGGTCGAAGGAGTGGCTGGAGACCTCCTGGGTCAACACGCTGCGGCCGGAGTTCGAGGTGTCCGGGGGCCGCTTCACCAAGTTCGAGGTGCTGCAGGAGGCTCCCGCCGACTACCCGACGTTGCGCTCGCACCGCATCGCGATCGGCCTGTACTCGCTCTCCGGCGGCACCCTCACCCGCACCAAGCGGGTCGAGCTGGACGTCGTCGGCGCCCGTACCGAGGTGGCCCAGCTCGTCGGCGAGGAGCAGCCCGACCTGGTGCTGCTCAACGACGACGACCTCACCTACGCCAAGATCCGCCTCGACGACGCCTCCCTGCGCACGCTCGTCGACGGCGGCATCGCGAAGATCACCGAGTCGCTGCCGCGCGCCCTGTGCTGGTCGGCGGCCTGGGACATGACCCGCGACGGCGAGATGCCCGCCCGCGACTACGTCAGGCTCGTCGTCTCCGGCGCGGCCACGGTCACCGACATCACGGTCCTGCAGGCCGTGCTGCGCCAGGCCAGGCAGGCCGTGCAGCAGTACGCCGACCCGGCCTGGCAGCCCGAGGGCCTCGCGCTGCTGGCCACCGAGCTGCGCGCGCTGCTCGGCTCCGCCGCGCCGGGCTCCGACCACCAGCTCGCCTTCGTGCAGGCGTTCGCGGGCGTCGCCACCTCGGGCGGCGACCTCGACCTGATCCAGGGCATCCTCGACGGCACCTCGGTGCCCGACGGGCTGGCCGTCGACACCGACCTGCGCTGGACGCTGCTGCAGGCGCTCGTCTCCGGCGGCCGGTGCGGCGAGGCCGACATCGAGGCCGAGCTGCGGCGCGACCCCACGGCCACCGGTGAGCGCTCGGCCGCCACGTGCCGGGCCGCCATCCCGACGGCCGAGGCCAAGGCGGCGGCGTGGGAGCGCATCGTGGGCGGCGAGCTGGCCAACCACATCGCCAGGGCCACCATCGGCGGCTTCCAGGACCCGCACCACATCGACCTGCTGGCGCCGTACAGGGAGAAGTACTTCGCCGAGGCCGGGCGCATCTACAAGGAGTGGACGTTCGACCAGGCCTCGACGTTCGCCGTCGGCTGCTTCCCCTCGTTCCTCATCGAGCCCGCCACGGTCGAGGCCGCCCAGCGCTTCCTCACCGAGGCGCAGCCGCCGCAGGCGCTGCGCAGGCTCATCCTCGAGGGCGCCGACGGCGTCGGCCGCGCGCTGCGCAACCGGGAGAAGGACGCCGCGGCGGCAGGTTGATCGGTCACAGCCGGTAGGTCTCCGTGGCCTACCGGCTACATCGAGTTGACGATGGCACCCCGGGTGCGGTGTTAGCCTCGAACGGTGCTAGGCGCGGGGACCACCCTCAACGACCGCTACGTGCTCGGCGACCGTCTCGGCGGCGGCGGCATGGGCGAGGTGTGGCGTGCCGGCGACACCGTGCTCGGGCGCACGGTCGCGGTCAAGGTGCTGATGCCCGCGCTCAGCGAAGACCCGACCTTCATCCAGCGTTTCCAGAACGAAGCCAGGGCCATGGCCACGCTGCGCCACCCCGGCGTCGTCGACGTCTACGACTACGGCGTCTGCGAGGTCGAGGGGCGCCGGGTCAGCTTCCTGGTGATGGCCTACGTCGAGGGCGAGTCGCTCGACCGGGTGCTGCGGCGCGGGCCGCTCGGCGTCGAGACCACCATGCGGCTGGTCGCCGAGGTCGCCGACGCGCTGGCCGCCGCCCACGCCCAGGGCATCGTGCATCGCGACGTCAAGCCGGCCAACCTCATGGTCAGGGCCGGTGGGGGCGTGGTGCTCACCGACTTCGGCATCGCCCACTCCGCCTCGGCGGGGCAGCTCACGGCCACCGGCACCATGCTCTGCTCGGCCGGCTACTGCGCTCCCGAGATGGCCACCGCCAGCGACGTGACGCCCGCGGTCGACGTCTATGCGCTGGGGGTGGTGGCGTACGAGTGTCTGAGCGGGGAGCTGCCGTTCCAGGGCGACACTCCCGTACAGATCATCTTCAAGCACCTCAACTCCCCCGCGCCCCGGTTGCCCGACAGCGTGCCGCCCGGGCCGCGGCAGGTCGTCACCAGGGCGCTGGAGAAGTCGCCCGACGCGCGCTGGCAGTCCGCGCCGCAGATGGCCGAGGCGGCGCGCAAGGCGCTGAGCGCCCCCCGCGAGCTGCCCGCGCCGCGGCGCCGCAACAAGACGCTGCGGGCCGGGCTCACCATGCTCATCGCCGTCATCGTCACCGCCGTCGTGGCCGGGACCGTGTGGTGGCGTCCCGCCGAGCCCACGAGCGGCGGCGCCAACGTCTCGCCGCCCACGTTCCTCGGCACCCCGGTCGACATCGTGCCTCCCACCCCCACGGCCACCCCCAGGCGCCCCACGGCCCAGCCCGTCCGGCGCTCCCCCACCCCGAAACCGTCGGCGACGAGCACCCCCGCGCCCAGCGTCTCCCACCCGACCACCACCCCCACCACCCCGACCCGCACCCCCAGCTCCCCGCCCACGACGCCGCCAGAGCCGACCCCGACGGAGGAGCCGACGACCCCGCCAGGCCCTGAGGAGCCGACGTCGGAGCCCACGGTCAGCAAGCCGACGGGCGAGATCCAGTGCATCCGCGCCCCCTGCCCCTAACCAGGCCGCCAGCCCCTTAGCGGGCGTTCCGCCCTCGCCCACGTTTTCCGGCTCCGTCCCGCACCTCTTGTGAGCGTTCCGAGCCTCTCCTGTGCTTGTCCGGGGCGCCTCGCCCTGCTCCTGCGCTCAGCCGGGCGTTGCGGGCGGGGGATCGAGGGGTGTATGTCCGTCATCGGGCGCTGATCGTGAGAAAGTCATCGCGTGGACTCGACTCGTGACCTGTTCATCGCCCTTGCCCGTCGTTACGCCTTCGCCGATCTCGGTGCGCTCGCGCCCGCCGGGGAGATCGAGGAGGTGTGCGAGTTCGGGCACCGGTTGCTTTCGCTGGACGCCGAGGACTTCGCGGCCGAGGCGCGGGTGGTGCCCGCCGACCTGCGGCGGCGTGCCCGGGCTTGCCACATGCCGCAGACCCCGCGCGAGCAGCCGCGCGGCGCCCTGGAGTCGCTGCGGCCCGCGTACGGGCTGCTGCTCGAGGTCATCGCGGCCCGCTGGCACCGGCGCGAGCTCAGCCCGATGATCGCGGCCGTGCACATCGCCAGCGAGTACCTGCCGTTGCTGGCCTTCGAGCCGCAGCTCGGGCACGCCGGCGATCCGGCGCGGTGGCCTGAGGGGCTGAGCGCGGTGGGCAGCCGGTTCGGGGTGATCGGGGATCGGGAGTGCGATCACACCAAGTCCGAGCAGTCCGCCACCAACCGGACGTTGCGCGTTTCCGTGGAGCCGGCCGCGGGGTGGCGGGCGTACTTCGACCGGCAGCACAGCCAGGTCGCCGGGGCGCTGGCCGTGTGCGTGGCCGCCTGCCGCAACCCCTGCACGGCCATGCACTGGATCGATCCCGAGCCGCGCGCCGACCTGGAGACGCGGGCCCGTACGGCGCTGACCTTCGCCGAGACCCCGCTCGTACGGCTGCGGCACGCGGCGCCGGTCGGGCACGGGTTCGGGGTGCCGTCCCCTGAGGAGGTGCTGGACGCCTGGGAGCGCAGCCGGGCCTCGCTCGACAAGAACGCGGTGGGTGCGGCGGCGCTCAAGGACGACGGGTTCCCGCTGCCCGGCCTGCCGTCGCTGTTCTCGGCGGTCGCCGACGCGCCCATCGAGCCCGCGACGCTGCTGGAGGGCGTCAGCCGCCACATCGTCACCTTGCTCGAACGCCTCTGACCGCGCTGCCTTCTCTGGCCCCGTTTCCGGGCTGTGAGTGACCGCTCCGGCGGAGCGGGACGACGAGAGTGTGGACGTCCCGGCGGCGTGGGTGCTCCCCCTGCGGGCCGGCTTCGGTGTGGCGGGGCGAGGGGGGTCAGCGGCGGGCGGTGGCGTGTTCGCCGAGGGCGGCGATGCCGTACAGGAGGCCGCCCGCCAGGTCGCCGACGCTGAACGCGGTGGCCATCGACATCGCGACCAGCCGGCAGGCGCCGTCGCTCAGGCGGCGCCTCGCGTTCTCGCCGGTGACGATCTCCAGGCCGCGTCCGTTCAGGTCGACGAAGATGACGACGGCGTCGGGGGCTTCCGTGCCGAGTGCGGCGTGGAGGCGTTCGGCGAAGTGGCGCCGGCCGCCGGCGGATTCGCCGATGAAGAGGCCGAAGCGCAGGCCGCTGCGCCGCTCGGCGGTGTGCAACGCCTGCCGGATGTCGTCGGCCTGTGCGGCGGTCAGTCCTCGCATGACGTACCTCGCCAGGTGGTGGGACGGGCGGCGATCAGCCTTCGGCCGGTGGTGCGGCGGGCCAGGGATGTGGGGAGGTGGGGCATGGGGGTCACCAGCCGGCGGAGGCGCCGCCAGTGCGGGCGCTGGGTTCGGCGGTCTCCGCGGCGGTCACCCAGTCGTGCTCTGGGACGTCGGCCCACTCCGGTACGCGGTCGGCCAGCGCCAGGCCGGAGGTGCTCACCCCGCGTTCGCTCCTGGAGGGGCCGCCCAGCCAGATGGGGCCCGAGCGGGGCCGGGCGGAGCCGCGGCCGGGGAGCAGGACGAGCAGGGTGATCAGGACGAACAGCCCCATGGACGCCCCGATGAGGAAGAGCAGGATCTCTGCCGCGCTGTTCACAACAAGACCGTAATCCTCGCCGCCGGGTCCGGCCAGACCCGCCGCGGGTGTCTTACCAGACCGGGGGCCGCCGGGAGCCCCAGAAGCCGCCCTTGGCCGCCTCCACCTGCGCCGACAGGGAGATCAGCAGGCCCTCCTCGCCGATCCGGCCGGCCAGCATGACACCGATGGGCAGCCCGCCGGCGCTCCAGTGCAGGGGCAGGTTCACGGCGGGCTGGCCGCTGACGTTGTAGATGGCGGGGAAGGCGGCGAAGCGTTTCATCCGCTCGAACCTCTCCTCCGGGTCGTCCACGTCCTCGAACCAGCCGACGGGCCGGGGCGGCTGGGTGACGGTCGGGGTGAGGACGGCGTCGTAGGCGTTCGTGATCTCCAGGGCGGCGCGCGTGGCGAGCTGGAGCTGCGCCTGGGCCTGGAGGAAGCCGGGCGCCGAGGTGGCGTGGCCGCGCCGGCGCAGCCAGCGGGTGAGTGGCCGCAGCAAATGCTCGTTCTCCTCGGGTACGGGGTGCATGCAGGCGAAGGCGTACCAGAGGGTGACGAACGTGGGCACCACGTCGGGCCCGAAGGGACGGGGGATCTCGACGACGTCATGGCCGAGGTCGGCGAGGGTCTTGGCGGCCTCCTCGTACGCGGCCAGCACCTCGGCGTCGACCTCCGCCTCCGGCACGACGGGCTCGGCGTAGCGGGCGATGCGCAGCCGGCCGGGTTCGCGGAAGGCGCAGGAGAGGAACGTGCCCTCGTGCGGCGGCGCCAGGTAGAGGTCACCGGGCGCGTTGTGGGCCATGACGTCGAGCAGGGCCGCGGCGTCGGCGACGGTACGGGCGATGGGCCCGTTCGTGGACAGACCGGCGAGGTCGGGGATGATCGGCGCGAAGCTGATGCGCCCGCGCGTGGGCTTGATGCCGTACAGGCCGCAGACCGAGGCGGGGATGCGGATCGAGCCCGCGCCGTCGCTGCCGTGGGCGGCGGGGGCGAGCCCGGCGGCCACGGCGGCGGCGGCTCCCCCGCTGGAGCCGCCCGCCGACGTGCGCGGATCCCACGGTGAGCGGGCGGGCGGCCCGACGGAGGTCTCGGTGTAGCAGGGCAGGCCGAACTCGGGGGTGGCGGTCTTGCCGAGCATGATCGTGCCGGCTGCGCGCAGGCGGGTGACGACGGTGTCGTCGACGGGTGCGACGAAGTCACGGTAGGTGGCCGAGCCGAAACGGATCGGCACGTCCTTCACCAGGTTAAGATCTTTGACCGGGATCGGCACTCCGGCGAGCGGCCCGTCGGGCAGCTCGCGTTCCAGGCTGCGTGCCTGGTCGAGTGCCTGTTCGCCGGTCACGGTCACGTAGGCGCCGATGTCCGGATCGATGCGTTGGATCCGGTCGAGGTAGTGCCGCGTGAGCTCGACGGGCGAGATGTCGCGCGAACGGATGGAGCGGGCTTGGTCGAGCGCGGACAGCTCGTGGAGTTCAGGCACGTTCGGAACCCTTGGACATCTCTAGAGAAGAACAAAAGACATACCCCGAAAACATGCGTGGAACACGATGAGCCGGGCCATAAAACTATGGACACGACAACACTAGGAATCGATCGAAACCCCGGGCTACGGTGAGTTGCGTGGACTCCGACAACCAGCGTGAAGACGGTCACAACGCCTCACCCATCTGGGTGAGCGACCGGCCAGAAAGCGAGCAGACCGCCGCTGCGAGGCCTTCGGCGCCCACCTCCACGTACGCGCCGGTCGAGCGCGCGTCCGTGCGCAGCCTGCTGCAACAACCACGGGTCCGCCGCCTGCGCAACCGCGCTCTGGTGGCGGTGGCCGTCGGCTTGGCGGTGGGCTTCCTTGTGCACGACTGGCGGATAGGGGTGACCGCGGGCGTGATCGCGGCCATCCTGGAGGCGGTCTACCGCTCGCGGTCCCACTCGTCCGTGCCGGCGTGGCGGCGCTCGTCCGTCGCGGAGCGCCGCACCGAGGCGCAGTTGAAGAAGCTCGAACGTAGCGGCTACCGCACGTTGCACGCCCGTGCGATTCCCGGCAGCGAGGCGCAGATCGACCATCTCGTGGTGGGCCCGACCGGCGTGTACGCGGTCGACTCCGAGAAGTGGGATCGCCGGCTGCCCGTACGCGTGCAGATGGGCAAAAAGCTTTTCCACGGCCCCTTCGACATGAAGCCCCGGCTCACCGAGGCCAAGTGGGAGGCGACGGAGGCGAGCAAGCTGATCAGCGAGATGTTCGGCCGGGAGATCTCGGTCGTGCCGTCGCTGGCCATCTACGGCCCGCCGGTCCCGTGGAAGATCATGACCATCCGCGACGTGGACGTCTACCAGGGCGATCGCGCCCGTAAGTGGATCACGAAGCGCGAGCGGGCGCTGACCGCCGCCGAGATCGACCGCATCTACGACATCGCCGCGCAGGTGCTGCCGCCGCGCTACGGCGAGGGCTGACCGACCAGACGTCGACCGGCCGCCCGTCTCGATCACCGAGACGGGCGGCCGGTTTTTTTCACGCCGGGATGTCCGGCGTCTGGACAGTCGTCTCATGTACCGGGCGGTGGCCGTACCATGTGAAGACTCACCAAGCGATGGGAGAAGCCCAATGCCCGCCCTCAGGTCACGTACAGTCACCCACGGCAGGAACATGGCCGGTGCCCGGGCCCTGCTCCGGGCGACCGGCGTAGCCGGGAGCGACTTCGGTAAACCCATCATCGCCGTGGCCAACAGCTTCACCCAGTTCGTCCCTGGCCACGTGCATCTGCGCGAGGTGGGCGACGTGGTGTCCGCGGCGATCAGGGAGGCGGGGGCGATCCCCCGCGAGTTCAACACGATCGCGGTCGACGACGGCATCGCCATGGGCCACGGCGGCATGCTCTACTCGCTGCCGTCGCGCGAGCTGATCGCCGACGCCGTCGAGTACATGGTCGAGGCCCACTGCGCCGACGCGCTGATCTGCGTCTCCAACTGCGACAAGATCACGCCGGGCATGCTGCTCGCCGCGTTCCGGCTGAACATCCCGACGGTCTTCGTCTCGGGCGGCCCCATGGAGGCCGGCAAGACGCCCGGCAAGAAGCTCGACCTGATCGACCCGATGATCGCCTCCGCCGACGACTCCGTCTCCGACGCCGAGCTGCTGGAGATGGAGGAGAACGCCTGCCCGACCTGCGGCTCGTGCTCCGGCATGTTCACCGCCAACTCCATGAACTGCCTGACCGAGGCCATCGGCCTGGCGCTGCCCGGCAACGGCACCGTGCTGGCCACCCACAAGGCCCGCAAGCAGCTCTTCGAGGACGCCGGCCGGCAGCTCGTCGAGATCACCCGCCGCTACTACGAGGACGGCGACGAGTCGGTGCTGCCGCGCTCGATCGCCACCCGCGCCTCGTTCGAGAACGCGATGGCCCTCGACGTCGCCATGGGCGGCTCCACCAACACGATCCTGCACCTGCTGGCCGCCGCCCGCGAGGCGGAGGTCGACTTCGGGCTCAAGGAGATCAACGAGATCTCGCTGCGGGTGCCGTGCCTGTGCAAGGTCGCCCCGGCCACCGACAAATACCACGTCGAGGACGTCCACCGGGCCGGCGGCATCCCCGCCATCCTGGGCGAGCTCGACCGGGCCGGGCTGCTGCACCGCGACGTGCCCACGGTCACCGGCGGCACGCTGGCCGACGTGCTGGCGGCCTGGGACGTGCGCTCGCCGTCGGTCAAGCCCGAGGCCGTCGAGCTGTGGCACGCGGCGCCCGGCAACGTCCGCACGGTCAAGGCCTACTCCCAGGACAACCGCTGGGACACCCTCGACCTCGACCGCGAGGCCGGCTGCATCCGCGACCGCGAGCACGCCTACACCGCCGACGGCGGCCTGGCCGTGCTCTACGGCAACATCGCGCGTGACGGCGCGGTCGTGAAGACGGCCGGCGTGGACGAGTCGATCTGGACGTTCAGCGGTCCGGCCGTGGTGTTCGAGTCGCAGGAGCAGGCCGTCGAGGGCATCCTCGGCGGGCGGGTCAAGGCCGGCGACGTGGTCGTCATCCGGTACGAAGGCCCCAAGGGCGGCCCGGGCATGCAGGAGATGCTCTACCCGACGTCCTTCCTCAAGGGCAAGGGCCTGGGCAAGGCGTGCGCGCTGGTCACCGACGGGCGCTTCTCCGGCGGCACTTCCGGCCTGTCCATCGGCCACGCCTCACCCGAGGCGGCCGAGGGCGGGGCGATGGCGCTGATCGAGGACGGCGACATCATCGACATCGACATCCCCAACCGGGGTCTCGAGCTGCGGGTGCCGGAGGACGAGCTGGCTCAGCGCCGCGAGCGGCTGCTGGCCGAGCTGGGCGGTTACCGGCCGCGCGACCGCAACCGGCCGGTGAGCGTGGCGCTGCAGGCGTACGCGGCGATGACGACGTCCGCCTCCACGGGCGCCTCCCGCGACCTGACGCAGCTCTCCCGCTGACGCACCGACACGAAGGACCCCCGTCGCACTGCGGCGGGGGTTCTCGCGTCTCCGAGGGAACCGGCCCACGTGGTCCGGCATCTCATCCCACATGAGGTCATATCTGCGCGCGAGCGCGTGGCTGGCCGCGTTCGTCGCAGGCGTGCCCGCGCTGTGGCTGCTCGCGGTGGTCGTCGCGTTATGGGGACGGTCGTGGGTGGCGTTCGCGGTTCCCTATCTGGGGCTGTTCGGCCTGGCCTTCCTCGTGGGCCTGATCCCGCTCGCGCTGCTGCGCTTCCGGCCGGACTGGCTGCGGGCGCTGGCGGCGGCCGCGGTCGTGTACGCGCTCGCGTCCTTCACGCCGATGGTCGCCGAGATGACGCGGTACCCGTACCACGTGGTCAGGTGCGGTGGCCTGCCGGTCGTCGCCTCCGGCTTCATGGCCGCCATGAGCTACAACGTCCCCGGCGACGAGTTCTACACGACGCCGCTGCAGGACCGGTTCTTCTGCACGGAGGAGGAGGCGAGAGCCGCCGGATACCGCCACTATCCCTGATGTGAGGGGTGTCCTTCCGGACAGGTTTTCGAAAAATGTCGGTCGTCATCTCTATTGTTGGGGTATGACGACAGTCGTGAAGCACGATACTCGCCCGCTGACGACCGCCGAGATCGCCGCACTCGCACTCTCCCTCGCCCACCTCGGAGCGGGGCCCCAGGCCGTCACCGCACGGCGTGGCCTGCAGCACGCATTCGAGCACCTCGACCTCGACGACGACGTCATCGCCACCACGCTCACGACCCTCACAGAGCCGCTGCCTGCCGACGTCGCCGCGCGGGCCAGGCTCATGGCCGACGCCATCACCAGCCGGCTCAACGTCCGCCTGCACTACCGCGACGCCTCTGGCCGCGTCACCGCGCGTGACGTGGAGCCGGTGACGTGCCTGGTGCACCGCGAATACTGGTACCTCGTCGGCGTGTGCAGGATGCGCCGGGCGATCAGGGCGTTCAGGTTCGACCGCATCATCGCCGTCGAGCCGACGCTCACACCGTCCAGGCCGCACCTCGCCGACCGGTTCCTGCCGTTCCAGCGCCGCAAGCGGCGCGCCTCCAACACAGCTGCCTGACCCGGGAGAACTGGCCGGGGCTTGACTCCGCTCGCCCCGGCCGTTGGGGTGACGGCTGGCAGGCTCCCGCACATGCGCGTACGGGAGTTGTCGCTGTTCGCCGCCCTGCTGGTCACCCTCCCAGGCGGCCCGGGGCCGCCTGAGCCGCCCCCGAGCCTTCCTGTCCTGCACGCCCCCGAGCCGGGCGAGGGTTCGCCGCCCACCGACGTGTGGCGAGCCCTCGACCTCAAGCTGGAGCGCTACCTCGGCGGGCGGCCAGGCAGGGCCGCGCTGGCCGTCCACGACCGTACGACGGGCGTCAGGTACGCCTTCCGCGAGCGCGCCTCGTTCCTGCTGGCCAGCGTCGCCAAGGTGGACATCCTGCTGGCGTTCCTGCTGGACGGGCACGACCGCCGGCTCAGCGCGCACGAGCGGCGGCTGACCTCGCGGATGATCCGGCAGAGCGACAACGACTGCGCCCGCGAGCTGTACGCCGCGATCGGCGGCGCGCCCGGCCTGGCGCGGACGTTGCGCCGGCTGGGCGTGCGGCACACCACGCCCGGCGCGGACACGTCGTGGGGCTACACGCGCAGCCGGCCCTCCGACCAGGTGGAGGTGCTGGAGCGGCTGGTCGTGCCCGGCGGGCCGCTGCCCGACCGCGAGCGCCGCTACGCGCTGGAGCTGATGTCGTCGGTGGAGCCGGCGCAGGCATGGGGCGTCAGCGCGGCGGCGGCCGGCGGCGAGGTGGCGCTGAAGAACGGCTGGCTGCCCGCCGCGCGGCACGACGGGCTGTGGACGGTCAACAGCGTGGGCCGGGTCATCGTCCCCGGCCACGACCTGCTCATCGCCGTGCTGTCGGAGCGCAGCCCCACCATGGAGGCGGGCGTCACGACGATCGAACGACTGTCGAGAATCGCGGTCACCGCCCTCACGGAACAGCCGCCGGCGGGTGGGGCGGGGCTAGGAGGCGCAGCAGCCACCGCCGCAGCAGCCACCGCCACCGCCGCCCTTGGGCGCGGCGGCGCTGCCCGTCATCGAGACGGTGGACAGCAGCTTCACCGTGTCGTCGTGCCCCTCGGGGCAGGCGGCCGGGGCGTCGGAGGCCGACATGGGACGGGACACCTCGAAGGTGGAGCCGCAGGCGCGGCACCGGAAGTCGTAACGCGGCATGCAGCCATGGTAACCGCGTCAGGCGTAGACGACATGGCCGTAGTCGCCGACCGGTTCGTAGCCGATGGCCTGGTAGATGGCGTTGCTGGTGGGGTTGTCAAGGTCGGTGAAGAGCACGACCTGCGCCTGGCGCTCGTCCGTCCCCGTACGGCTGGCGTACGCCGTGACGGCGGCGCCGTAACCGCGGCGGCGGCGTGAGGGCGGCGTGTAGACGGGACCGATGCGGCACACCCCGCCGCACGACGGCGAGAGCCCGGCCAGCGAGACGGGCGCGCCTTCGTCCTCCCACACGAACAGCTCCCTGCCCGCCAGCCGCCTGGCCACCCGCTCGACGACGTCGCCCTCCGGCATGCCGGTCTCTTCGCCGAAGGCGTGATACCAGCTCACCAGGAGCGGGAAGTCGCCGGGCACACAGGCACGGCCCTGGCCGGGAACGTCGGGGACGGTGAGCGTGCCGAGGCGGTAGAGCCGCTCCGACACCACCCGCGCGGGCTGACCGAGCAGCCGGACCGCCGCGTCGACCACGTCGAGCGGCCCGACCAGCACCGGCAGGTCGCCGCCGAGCGCGTCCACCAGCGGGGCGACCGCCTCGACGGGCACCGAGAAGAGCCCGACGGGATGCGGCGGCGTGCGGAAGACCGCCCCGCGCACCTCGCCGCCGGCCGACCACCAGCCGAAGAGTGGATCCTTGGCCGGCATGCCGGCCCGCAGACCGGCCAGCACCGTCAGCGGGACGGTGTTGCGCACCGGGTCGCCGAGCAGGAACGGCTCGGCGACCGCGGCGTACGCCTCGACGTCGGAGGTGAAGGTCCACATGCCTGTCCATGCTGTCAGGCGGTGGCCGCCACCATCAACGCCGCACTCGACGCCGTTTCACACCCGGCTCATGCGGCCGCTTCGAGGTAGGGCGCCCATTGCGGGTCGCCGACGAGCGAGGCGCCGATGAGCCGCCAGTGGGCGCCCCGTGGCACCGCGGGGTGCACGCGCAGCGTCCACCCCAGCTCCTCCAGATACTTGTCGGCCTTCCTGTGGTTGCACGTGGTGCACGAGGCGACGCAGTTCTCCCAGGTGTGGGCGCCGCCCCGTGACCGGGGGATGACGTGGTCGATCGTCTCGGCCTTCTGCCCGCAGTAGGCGCAGCGGTAGTCGTCGCGCCGCATGAGGGCGGCCCTGGTCAGCGGAATGCGGGAACGGTAAGGGATGCGGACATATCTCCGGAGCCTGATGACCGAGGGCACGTCGAGCGTGCGGCTCGCGGAGCGCAGCACCGCTCCCCTGCCGTCGCGGTGGACGACCTCGGCCTTGTCACGCAGCACCAGGACGATCGCCCGGTGCAGCGACAGGGTGGTCAACGGCTCGTAGGTGGCATTCAGCAGCAGGACCTGGCGCATCATCGGGCCTCTCCCTGCTGCGCGCGTATCAAAGGGGACATGCCGTGGCATGTCCCGGCTGTCGGCCCCTCCTGGGGCACTCGTGCTTCCGTCACGTGGACCTCCGCCGGACGGTCCGACGGGTGGTCACCACGGCACCGTCCTGTCACCAAGTCTGGCGTTTGCACCGCGGTCCCCGCCACCCCAAAAATCTCTGTCCGGAATGACCAGAGGGACGCACGGTACGTTTTATGCCCGCTCGACCAGCACTTTACGCATGCCCGTTGGCAGTAGGGTTCGGTCCATGACGCGAGAGCCGTACCCGAGCGCACGCCGCGAAGACACCGTCGACATCCTGCACGGAACCCCTGTCCCCGACCCCTACCGCTGGCTCGAGGACCCGGACAGCCCCGAGACCAAGGGATGGCTGGACGCGCAGGCCGAGCTCTATGCCAGGGAGCGGGGGCCGCAGCGGTTCAAGAGCCGCATCGCCGAGCTGCTCAGGTCGGGCTCCGTGGGCGCGCCTGTCTGGCGTGGCGAGCGTCGTTTCTTCTCCCGCCGCACGCCGGACCAGGAGCACGCGGTCTACTACGTGGTCGATCCCGACGGCACCGAGCGCGCGCTGATCGACCCGATGGAGCTCGACCCGTCGGGGCTGACGACGCTCGACGCGGTGCAGCCCGACAAGGAGGGGCGGCTGCTGGCGTACCAGATCTCGGTGGGCGGCGACGAGGAGTCGGTGCTCTACGTGATCGACGTCGCGACGGGCGCTCGCGTCGAGGGGCCGATCGACCGCTGCCGCTACTCCCCCGTGGCGTGGCTGCCGGGCGGTGAGGCGTTCTACTACGTGCGCCGGCTGCCCGGCATCGAGGTGCCCGAGGACGAGCGGCAGTTCCACCGCCGCGTCTACCTGCACCGCGTCGGCACCTCCACCGAGGACGACGTGATGATCTTCGGTCAGGGCATGAAGATGACCAACTACTACGGCGTCTCGGTCTCCCGCGACGGCCGCTGGCTGCAGGTGTCGGCGTCCGAGGGCACCGCGCCGCGCAACGACCTGTGGGTGGCCGACCTGACCGAGTCGCCGATCGACCGGCCTGAGCTGCGGGTCGTGCAGGAGGGCGTGGACGCGCAGACGGGGCTGGTGTTCGGCCGCGACGGCCGGCTCTACGTGCACACCGACCGCGACGCGCCGCGCGGCCGGGTCTGCGTCACCGACCCCGCCGAGCCGGGCTACGAGAGCTGGCGCGACCTCATCCCCGAGGACCCCGAGGCGGTGCTGACCGACTTCGCGATCCTCGACGACCTCGACCGCCCGGTCATGCTGGTGGGCTGGACCCGCCACGCCATCAGCGAGATCACCGTGCACGACCTCGCGACGGGCGAGCGCGTCGGCGAGGTGCCGACGCCGGGGCTCGGCTCGATCGGCGGCATCGTCGAGCGTCCCGAGGGCGGCCACGAGGCGTGGTTCGGCTACACCGACAACACCACGCCGCCCACCGTGCAGCGCTACGACGCGCGGACGGGCGAGACCACGCTGTGGGCGGCCTCGCCTGGCGTGGTGGAGGTGCCGCCGGTCCGTACGGAGCAGGTGGTCTACCGCTCACAGGACGGCACCGACGTCCGCATGCTGATCATCTCGCCCGAGGGCGAGGCGTCCGGCCCGCGGCCCACCATCCTCTACGGCTACGGCGGCTTCGGCCTGTCCATGACGCCCGGCTACTCCGCCACGGTCCTCGCCTGGGTGGAGGCCGGCGGCGTCTACGCCATCGCCAACCTGCGCGGCGGCGGCGAGGAGGGCGAGGAGTGGCACCGCGCGGGCATGCTGGCCCACAAGCAGAACGTGTTCGACGACTTCCACGCCGCCGCCGAGCACCTCATCGCCACCGGCGTCACCACGCGCGAGCAGCTCGGCATCTCCGGCGGCTCCAACGGCGGCCTGCTGGTGGGCGCCGCGCTGACGCAGCGCCCCGACCTGTACGCGGCAGTTGTCTGCTCGGCCCCGCTGCTCGACATGATCAGGTACGAGAAGTTCGGCCTCGGCGCCACCTGGAACGTCGAGTACGGCTCGGCCGACGACCCCGAGCAGTTCGGCTGGCTGCACGGCTACTCGCCCTACCACCACGTCAAGGAGCAGGTGGCCTACCCGGCGACGCTGTTCACGGTCTTCCAGTCCGACACCCGGGTGCACCCGCTGCACGCGTGGAAGACGTGCGCGGCGCTGCAGCACGCCTCGACGTCCGACCGGCCGGTGCTGCTGCGCAACGAGGCCGAGGTGGGCCACGGCGCCCGCGCGGTGAGCAGGTCGGCGGACCTGTGGGCCGACACGCTGACCTTCCTCGCCAAGCACACCGGGCTATAGCCTCGAAGGCATGAGCGAGCTGGGGACGGTCATCGTCGAGGCCGCCCCCTCCTCGCGTACACCCGCACCGACCCCTGGTTCTTCGGGACGTACCGGCCCTAGCGCGGGAAGATGATCGTCTTGTGGCCGTCGAGCAGCACCCGCTGCTCGGCGTGCCATTTGACCGCCCTGGCCAGCGTCACGCACTCGACGTCGCGCCCCATCGCCACCAGGTCCTCGGGCGAGTGGCTGTGGTTGACCCTGACCACCTCCTGCTCGATGATCGGGCCCTCGTCGAGGTCGGCCGTCACGTAGTGGGCGGTCGCGCCGATGAGCTTGACGCCGCGGTTGTGCGCCTGGTGGTAGGGCTTGGCGCCCTTGAACGACGGCAGGAACGAGTGGTGGATGTTGATGGCCCGGCCCGCCAGCTTCGCGCAGAGCTCCTCCGACAGCACTTGCATGTAGCGGGCCAGCACCACCAGATCGACCTGATAGTGCTCGACCAGCGCCATCACCTCGGCCTCCTGGCGCGGCTTGGTCTCGGGGGTGACCGGCAGGTGGTGGTAGTCGACGCCGTTGGACTGCGTGAGCGGCCGCAGGTCGGGGTGGTTGGAGACGACGGCGGCGATCTCGATGTCGAGCGCGCCCGACCGTACGCGGTAGAGCAGGTCGTTGAGGCAGTGGTCGAACCTGCTCACCATGATGAGCACGCGCGGCTTGCGCGCGACGTCGCGCAGCCTGAACTCCATCGCGAAGTCGGGCGCCAGCGCGGCGAACGCGGCGTTGAGGTCGTCCTCGCCCAGCGGCGAGGAGAACTGCACGCGCATGAAGAAGCGCTGCCCCACCCTGTCGCCGAACTGCTGGCTCTCGATGATGTTGCAACCGCGTCCGGCGAGCAGGCCGGAGACGGCGGCCACGACACCGGGCCGGTCGGGACAGGACAGCGTCAGGATGTATTCGGCGGGGCTGGTCATCGCTTCACTCTCGGGCTGTGGGCGGTCACGTCGAGGGTACCTGGGAAGTCTTCGAGCAGTGATGCTGTTACTTGCGTTTCAGGGTAGTTAGTCGGTTGCAACCCGGCCCGATACCGTAGGTGACTTCTATGGTGTCCCGCCGCAGGCAGGCGGGGCGGAGATGGAGCATGTGCCTTTGGAAGCCGTCGTACTGTTCGTGGTGGCCGGTCTCTTCGCCGTCGTGTCAGGGATCAATGACGGAGGCGCGCTCGTAGCGACAGGGCTCAAGCTGCCGACCGTGCGACCGGTGACCGGGGTCCTCGTCCTCGTCGTGGCCGTGGCCGTCGTGCCGCTGCTCACCCATCAGGTGGCGCTGACGTTCGTCAACCGGCTGGCCTCCTTCGACGAGCCGGGCGCGCGCATCGCGATGACCATCGCGGTCATCGCGGCGCTCATCGTGGTGACAACGCTCAGCGCGAAGGGCCGCCCGACCAGCCTCACCCTGGCCGTCGTCGGCGGGCTCACCGGGGCCGGCCTCGGCTGGGGGCTGCCGGTCAACGGCGGCTCGGTCGCTCTGGTGCTGGTCTTCGGCGTCGCGGCGCCGATCGTCGGCGGGCTGCTGGCGTGGGTACTGATCCGGGTGCTGGTCGCCGCCACCACGGCCCGCGGGCTGTGGCGCTGGCACTGGGCCGGGTTCCTCCTGCAGACGCTGGCGTACGCCTCCAACGACGCCCAGAAGATGCTGGCCGTGTTCATGGTCGCGGCCGGGTTCAGCGGGGCGCCGGTCACGTACACGGTGCTCGTCGCCGCGCTGTTCGGCATCGGCACGATGTACGGGCTGCCGAGGGGCGGCCGCACGCTGAGCAGGGAGATCATCGTCTCCCGGCCCGCGCACGGCGTGGCAGCCGAGCTGTCGGCGGGCACGGCGGTGATCGCGTCGGCGGCGGCCGGCATGCCGGTGAGCATGACCCAGGCCATCGCGGGCGCGCTCATCGGCGCGGGCGTGGCGCAGGGCGGCGGGCGGGTGCGCTGGTACGCCGCGGGCAAGATCGTGGCGGCCTGGCTGCTGACGCTGCCGGCCAGCGGGCTCCTCGGCTGGGGACTCGCTCTTCTGATGAAGGGATTCGCGGGCGTGAGGTGGACGTGACGGTCTTCTTAGTGGGGGGTGCCGTGAAACGACTGAGGCGGATCAAGGACCTCATGACCGGGCGCATGGACAGTGCGCTCACCGAGGCGTTGCTGGGCCAGCTCGAGGCCACGAAGGAAGGCGCGTGGCTGGCCATGGCGATGATCGGCGGTGAGGTCGGCAGGACGGGCGCGCACGAGCAGATGCGCTCGATCGAGCACCTCGGCGACGAGGAGCGGGCCCGCCTCATCGACGAGCTCAAGACCGCCCTCGTCACCCCCATCGACAGGGAGGACCTGTTCCGGCTCTCGCGCTCGATCGACGACGTGCTCGACTCGCTGCGCGACTTCGTCCGCGAGTCGCACCTCTACCGGGTGCCCGACCAGATCCGCTTCACTCCCCTGCTCGACCAGGTCATCGTGGGCATCGACGCGCTGGAGAACGCGGTGCGCGACCTCGCCTCCCGGCCGTCCGTGGTCGCCCAGGACGCGCTCGAGGCGAAGAAGGCGGGCGGGGCGATCAGGCGGATGTACCAGTACGAGATCTCCCGCATCTTCTCCGGCGAACTGACCGCCGAGGCCATGAAGCAGCGCGAGCTGGTGCGCCGGCTGGAGATCGTGGGCGTGGCCATCGGCGAGGCGGCGGACGCGATCGCCGACGGCGCCATGAAACGGTGACCAGGTAGGATGTTCGACTGACATGGAACAACACGTCCGGAGCAGGACCCGCGGCCTCACGCACACCGCGCCCGCCGAGGTCACGCTCCAGGCCGCCCTCGACGCGCTCGCCGACCCGATCCGCCGGCGCATCGTGCGTGAGCTGGCCGGGGTGCCCGACTGGGAGCGGGCCTGCGGCACGTTCAACCACCTGCCGGTCGCCAAGTCCACGCTCAGCCACCACTTCGCCGTGCTGCGCGGCGTCGGGCTGCTGGAGCAGCGCGACGAGGGGGCGCGGCGGCTCAACCGGCTGCGCCGGGCCGAGTTCGACGAGCGGTTCCCCGGGCTGCTGACGCTGGTCGTCGGCGAGGAGGGGCCGTGAGCGACGTCCAGGACACTCCCGCCGCGCGGGTCGTCTGCCTCGACCGTGACGGCCGGGTGCTGCTCATGCACTGGTACGACCGGGTCGCCGGCGCCGACCTCTGGGAGCCGCCCGGCGGCCGGCTCGAACCCGGCGAGACGCCGCTCGACGCCGCCAGGCGCGAGCTGACCGAGGAGACCGGGCTGCCCGGCGCGGCGGTGTCGGGGCGGATGGTCGAGGTCGAACGCGACTTCACCTGGCTCGGTGTCCGTTACGTCCGGCGCGAGCCGTTCTACCTGGCCCGCTTCGACGAGGCCCGCCCCGAGGTGGTGCCCGGCGCGCTGACCGACGAGGAGCAGGCCGGCCTGCTCGGTCACCTGTGGGCCGAGGAACTGCCCGTAACCGTCGACCCGCCGCACCTCGCCGAAATCGTCGCACTGCTCACCCGCGATCCCGGTGGCCCTGAGGCCCAGCGGCTCTCCCGCGGCCCCGATGACCCTGAGGCCGAGCGGCTCTCCCGTGCCCCTCGGCGAGCCTGAGGCCCAGCGGCTCCCGCGGCCCCCGGCGAGCTCAGGTCCGGGCGCGGTCAGCCGTGGCCCAGCTCGGCCATCGTCCGCGTCATGAGGCCGCGCAGCAGCTCGCCCGCCACCTTCTCGTGGCGGTCCTCCACCGACAGGCCCGTGGTGACGCGCTCGCGGTAGACCTCGCGCTCGTGCGCGTCGGTGTAGGGCAGCGCGGTCATCGCGACGACGACGCTGGCCCTGCTGCCCCCGTGGGGCAGGACCGCCACCGCGTGCGTACGCAGGCACGTCTCGTCGGGCCCGCCGTACCAGCCGCACTTGACCGCGGCGCCGGGCCGGCCCACGGCCACGCGGGCACCGAACGTCTGCGAGTCGGGCACCTCCGCCATCCAGCCGAGCACCGCCTCCGCCACCGGGTCGCCGGTCGCGGC
Organism: Nonomuraea sp. NPDC049504; assembly: GCF_040676845.1. Classification (NCBI taxonomy): domain Bacteria; kingdom Bacillati; phylum Actinomycetota; class Actinomycetes; order Streptosporangiales; family Streptosporangiaceae; genus Nonomuraea; species Nonomuraea sp. NPDC049504. Next base: position 78,062 of record NZ_JBFAPT010000030.1, on the reverse strand, counting down.
GGCCTGGGCGAGCACCGCGTACGCGGCGGCCACCTCGCCCGCCGCGACCTCCACCGAGCCGAACCGCGACGGGTCGCCGTTGGGCGGCTCCCAGCGCACGCCGGTGCGCTCGCACAGGTCGTCGAGGATGACGCGGGGCCCGACCGACAGCCACAGGCCGAGCGTGTCGGTGTTGGAGGAGACGACGACCGCGGGCTCGGCGTGCCTGCGCCACCGCTCGGCGTCGGCGATGCGGCCGGCCGCCACCCAGGCGTACAGCGGCTTGAGCAGGGAGGCGCAGCGCAGCCTGGTCAGCCCTGAGCCGACCGCGACCGTGCGGGGCGGCGGCCCGCCGTAGCCGCGCCTGATGCCCGCGGCCTGCGCGCCGGCGCCGTGATCGAGGCCGTCGAGCAGCTCGTTGAAACTCACCCGCCAACCGTAGACCCACCGGCCGCCTGCTCCCGCCATGCCGCGCGCTCTCACTCCGGGACCTCACTCCAGAGCCTCATTCCAGGGCCTCACTCCAGGGCGGCGGCGAAGCGGGAGCGCAGCTCGGACAGGCGCTTGACGGGCTCGTTGCTGAAGACCAGACGGACGTACCGGGGCGCCACGTGCTCGCCCCACGCCGTCATGGGGGTGGCGGCGATCCTGCCGCGTTCGAGGAGGCGGGCCGACAGCTCGGGCGCGGACAGGCCCATGGCCTCGGCGTCCACCAGGCAGGACCAGCCGCCGCCGGCCCGTACCAGCGGCAGGTCGGCGAGCTGCGCGGCCACCGTCTCGTGGCGCGCCTGGTACTCGGCCACCGCCTCGGCGACCCCGGACGGCTCCCTGAGCGCGGCGGCGGCGCCGAACTGGTGGAAACCGCTGGCCACGGTCGTGTTGTAGATGCCCGCGACCATGATCCGGGACATGATGCCGGCCGGGCCGGCCACCCAGCCGATCCGCCAGCCGATCATGCGGTACTCCTTCGACATCGAGCCGATGATGATCGTCCGCTCGCCCAGGCCGTCCACCCGGCACGGGTTGATCAGTGGGTGGCCGTCGAAGACGATGCGCTCCATGGCCGCGTCGTAGATCAGGTACGCGCCGGTGCGCTCGCACACCTCCGCCACCGCCGCCCAGTCGTCATGGTCGAGCACCACGCCCGACGGCATCGACGGGCTCATCAGCAGCAGCGCCGCTGCCGTCCGCACCTGCGACAGCGCCTCGCGGTCGAGCCGCCAGTGGCCGTCGTGGACGCGCAGCGGCACGAGATGAGGGCTCGCGCCGGACAGGCGGACGCGCTGGAGCAGGCCCGCGTACGTCGGGTCGGTCAGCACCACCGGGTCGCCGGGCTCGGTGGTGGCGAGCAGCACCGGCATGACCGCCGACGTGCCGCCCGAGGTGATCGTGATCTGGCGCAGCGGGTCGTAGCCGAGCCCGGTGCGCCGCCGCAGGTCGTCCGCGACGGCCTCGCGCAGCTCGGGCAGGCCGGTGAAGGGCAGCCAGCTGTTGCCCGTGCCCTCCTCCAGCGACCTCCGGGTGGCCTCGACGGCGGCGGGTGGCGGCGGGACGTCGGTGTCGAGGTTCTCCAGGCGCAGGACGTCGGGGTCGGCGCCGGCCTCGGCCGCCACCCGGTCGATGTCGAACGGCTGGACGTGCGCGAAACGGGAGTTGGGGCGCATGGCAGCACCTCCGTGAAGGAAGGGTTCCGTATACGGAACGTCCGTCATCAGGGAGCTGCTGTCAAGGGGTCACAGGTCGTACAGGGTGAGTGCGGCGGCCAGCGCGGCGGGTATCAGGGCGGCCACGACGGTGATCGCGGCGATCCGCGCCGCACGCGCCGCCCTCGGCTCCGTCATCAGGGCCGCCAGCGCCCCCGCCGCCGCGAACGCCGCGCCGGTCGCCAGCACGTGCGCGAGCGTGGACGTCCACGACGGCACGGCCTCCCCCGCGATCCTGATCACCACGAACGTCCCCGCCGCGACCAGCGCCACCCGCCGCCCCGGCCGCACGTCCACCCGGTCCAGCGCGTACGCCGCTCCCGCCAGCCCGGCCAGGCTGATCACCACGAGCACGGCGATCGACGGCACCAGGCATCCCCGGTCCGCGCACCCGACGCCCGTCCAGGCCAGCCGCACACTGGCCCACCACCACACGCCGAGCACCCCGCACACCGTCGCGGCCCGCCCGATTCGCCCCGTCATGCCCCTCATGCTGCCACCTGGCCGGCGGAGGTCAGGGCTGGGCGGCCCGGTGATCGTCGGCCTCGGCCTCCGCGTGGCGGCCGAGCACGCGCAGGACGACGGCGCGGTTGGCGTACAGGTCGGGCTGGGGCTGCAGGGCGATGGCCCGGGTGAGGTCGGCGATCGCGCCCTCCAGGTCGCCGGTCGCGTAGCGCAGGATGCCCCGGTTGCCCCAGGCCGCAGCGAGGTCGGGGGCGCCCTCGACGGCGCGGTCGAGCGCGTCGGCGGCCTCGGCCAGGCGCCCGGCTGCCGTCTCCAGCTGGCCGAGCACGGTGAGCAGGTGCGGGTTGCCGGGCGCGAGCGCCAGCCCCACCTCGACGTCGGCCCTGGCGGCCTCGTCCCGGTCGAGCGCGGCCAGCAGGCCCGCGCGGTTGATGTAGGCGTCGAGGTAGGAGGGGTCGAGCTCGATCACGTGCCCCAGGTCGGCCAGGGCACCGTCGGTGTCGCCCCGCACCGTACGCAGCTCCGCCCGGTTGTAGTACCCCTCGGGCAGCGGCGGCCCGGCGTCGATGGCGCGCTCGAAGTCGGCCAGGGCCTCGTCGTGGCGGCCGAGCCGGAAGAGCAGGTTGCCGCGTTCCAGGTAGTAGTCGGGGAAGCCCGGGTCGAGGGTGATGGCGGCGGCGTAGTCCTCCAGCGCCTCCTTGACCTGCCCGCGCCCGGCCAGCAGCTGGGCCCTGTTGGCCAGCAGCACCATCCGGTGCACGGGGTGCCGCGCGCCGAGCTCCCCAGCCAGCTCGATGGCGGACTCGACGAGGGCCAGCGCGGCGTCCGCCCGGCCTTCGCGCAGCTCGACGAGCGCCAGCCCGTTGCGGTCGAAGCCGAGCTTGAAGGCACGTTCTGCGGGGTCGGGCAGCAGGCGGGAGACGGCGATGGCGAGGTTGAGCCAGGCGCGGGCGCGGGTCAGGTCGCGCCGGGCGGGGTCGGGGTGGCGGGCGTCGAGCATGGCGGTGCCGTACGCGGCGGCGGCGTGCATGGCCGGGTCCTGGCTGGCCAGGCGGACGCGGTCCCAGAGGGCGCGGGCCTGCGCGGTGCGCCCGAGGCCGCCGAGCGCGGTGGCGGTGCGCTGCGCGAAGCGCCACCACAGGTCGCCGCCCTGCTCCGTGGCCGCCATGCCCAGCTCGCCCAGCTCGGCCACGGCGTGCAGGAACCCCTCGCGCATGCACCGGTCCACGAGCTCCCACAGCTCGCCCGGGTCGCGGTGATCCAGCGGAGGTTCAGGGCCGCCGGAGTAGAGGGTGATCGCCAGGATGGCGGGCGGCACCCGCCGCATCAGCACGTCGATCAGCTCGGTGTCGGTGGGGTCGGCGGCGGCGGCGTTGCACACCACGACGGACGACCCCGGCGGCACGGCGTCGCGGACGAACTCGGCGATCCCGTTGGCCAGCCGCAGCGTACGGCGGGGCGCGGGCACGAGGATGCGCTCCTCGTCGGTGAGCCCGGCGTCGATCGTGCCCCTCGGTGCCTTGACCCGCGCCTTCACCAGGCCGGCCAGCTCGGGCGCCGCCGCCAGGATCTCGATGTCGTGTGCGGCCACCAGATCGGGGAAGTCCCGCAGGGCCGCCGGCACCAGGTGGCTCAGCAGGGCGGCGGCGAAGGCGTAGGGGCCGCGCGGCCGTCGATGCGCGTCGATCATCGGCATCTTAGGCCGCGCGGCCCCGGTGAGGACGGGTGGATCGCCCAGGACCTTGAGGTGGGACCTCTCCTCAGTCACCCCTTGTGAATGACGCTGGAGGTCCCTGCGAGCCTCGCGGTACCAGGCTTGCGGACGACGATGCGCTTCATAACGTGCCTCTCCACTCGGGGTCAATCACCCATTATTAGGGCACCCCACCGAATAGCAAGGTTTATTCCGAATAAGTGGGAGGCTAATGGATAAAATGCACTTGCCTTTCGAATGGTATGTCTAACCTATTCGGAGCGAAACCACCGCTGCAATCCTGTGGTATGAGCCTGCTGCTCGGAATCCTCCATGAGATCACACAGGCACCGCCCGAGCAGCGTGACCGACTGGCAGCACCCAGGCCCGTTCTTGGCCCGCACGATGCGGGTGGCCCGGTTGAGCAGCCGTTCGAGGCTCGGCTCCGCGCCGCCCTTGAGCGAATGGGTCTGCCAGGGGCAGGACGCGGCGTCCGTACAGGCGCTGGCGGCGACATAGGGCACGGGCCCGCTCTGGAACCGCAGCCGGCCCTCCCGCTTGACCCGCTGCTCGGCCAGCACGTGCGCGGCCCTGCGGGCGATCGTCAGCAGGTGGCGCCGGCCACCGTCGCCACCTCCCGTCACGGAGCGTGACGGTAGCGCGAACAACGTCGCCCCGCCCATCAGCACGCCGCCCACGATCATGCCCCAGCCCATCGGCTCGTCGAACCAGATCACCGCGATGGCCGCCACCCACACGGGCTGGGTCGACATGAGGATCTGGCTCGGCATCGCCGACAGGTACTTCTGCCCGTACGAGCGGGCCAGGAAGCCCAGCGCGCACGACACCACGGACAGGTGGGCGAGGATCGTCCAGTCGGGCAGGCCGGCCGGCAGGGTGATCCCGTCGCGTACGGCGAAGCAGCCGGTCAGCACCCCGATGGTGAGCAACTGCACGGTGGTCAGCCCGTACGCGGGAAAGCCCGACGGCCGCTTGGAGAGGTGGGCCAGGAAGAGCGTGTGGCCCGAGTACAGCGCGGCGGCGAGGAGCGTGACCCCCAGCGCCGGCAGCGACATGTCGTCGGTGTTCATGCCGCGGACGAACGCGAACACCCCCATGCCGGCCAGCGCGAGCACCACCCCCACCCAGATCCGCCGCGCCACCCGCTGGCGGTACAGCACCAGCGTCAGGATCGGCGTGATGATGACGCTGCACCCCACCGCGAACCCCGACACCGCCGACGGCAGGCTGTCCAGCGCCACCGCCTGAGCCGCCTGCCCGACCCCGAACAGCACCCCCAGCAGCACGCCGTGCGACCAGGAACCCCACGACATCCCCCGCAGCCCCCGTGGCCTGATGGCGAGCAGCGTGAGCCCCGCGAGGAGATAGCGCTCGGCGAGCAGATCCTCCACCGGTAAACGGAGAATGAGGTCTTTCATCAGCGGGAACGCCGACCCCCATGCGGCGCTGACGAACAACAGAAGCACGGCTCCCAGTAGGGGGCGGGAAGCGGGCACACCTGCCATGGAGAAAGCATGGCACTACTATTCGCGACGTCAGATGTACAGGGAGCAGCCGGTGAGGCTTGCTTACACCTCAGTGGTAAGAGCCTCACCCGCAGGTTCGTACAACCTTATCCGCGGGGGCCGATACGGCATGATCGGACATTTCCTGCTTGGGATACGGCCTGGAATGCCGAGGCCGTGGAATGTCCGGAATACAGCCGGCGGGCATGTCACGCCGGTGTTCCCGGGTGGCTTCGCCGGGAAAGTCAAAGGCAGCGGCCCCAGGAGGGGGTGGATGGGGCCGTAGGGGGTGGTGCCGGCTAGCGATCTATTACGGCGCGCGGGACCAGCCGTTTCTCGCCGTAGATCACGGTGAGATCGCCGACCCGCTCGCGGGAGAGCTCACGCCATCCGCGGCGCTGATAGAGCGCCAGCGCGGCCTCCTGGTTGAGCGTGGTGTCGCCGCGCACGCGCTGGAAGCCGAGCTCCACCGCGCGCCGCTCGATCGCGGCCAGCATGGCCGCCCCGAACCCGCGCCGCTGGAACTCCGGATGCACCCGGAGCCTGCAGACCTCGGCCGTGGCGGTGTCGACGGGTTTCAGCCCGCCCATCGCCACGATCCGTGAGCCCACCTCGCCCACCAGGAAGTCGCCGCCGCAGGCGAGGTAGATCTCCTGGATCCGCGGGAAGTCGTCGTCGTAGTAGACGCCGTCACCCGGGACCAGGCCCACCTCGGCGAGGCAGATCCGGTGGAGCGCGAGCAGGGTGTCGAGATCCGACCAGCGATAGCGCCTGATCTCCAGCTTCATGCATCGCCCCCTTGCATCTGGTGCTGTTTGGGCCGTCGCAGCTGCGCCAGATACTCATCGAGGTTCGGGGCGTTCGCCGCCCTGAGCCGGTCGCCGAGCAGGATCGCGGGACGCACGATGAGGTCGGTGAGGTAGTCGACGGGGACCAGGCTGAGCGCCTTGGTCGCGATGGCCACCGCCTCCCGGACGTCACCGTCGAGCAGCTTGCACTGAGCCTGGTCGAGCCGGATGAGCGTCTGGTCGAGGATGTGGTCCTCGTATTTGCCGAGCGCCTGGTCGAGCACGACCTCCGCTTCGAGCGTCTGGCCCAGCTTGGTGAGGACGTCGCCCTGGTAGAAGTAGAGCTGCTTCTCGGTGTAGCCGAAGGCGACGTCTTCGCGGTCTTCGGCCTTCATGTGGGAGAAGGCGTTCCTGGCCCGCGCGAGAGCGCGCTTGGCCTGGTCGACGATCTCCTTCTTGTTGTCGTTGCCGGCCAGCGCGGCCAGCGCCCTGGCCTCGACGACCGGGGCCATGGCCTGCGCGGGGCAGGGCGTGGAGCCGGCCATGTCGCGGCTCTTCTTGGCGAGGTTGAGCGCCTCGCGGGCGTCGCCGAAGTAGAGCGGCACGAGCGACTCGCGCGCGCAGATCCACGCGCGCAGCGCCCGGTCGCCGGTCTCGTCGGCGGCGGTGCGCCCGGTGCGGAAGAACGAGCGGGCCAGCCGGTGATCGCCCAGGTTGATGAGGATCATCCCGCTCAGGCCGGACAGCTGGGCGGCCATCCTGCACAGCCGCTCCTGCAGGTCGATCGGCTGGCGGCGGGACATCGCCGTGCGTACGGCGCTCAGCTCCAGCAGCACGTCGCACAGCAGCCGCAGCGGCGCCGTCGTCGTGTACTGGCGGCCGAAGCTGACCGTCGCCTCCTCCCACTGGTCGAGCATCGCGGCGGAGACCGTGGCCGAGACCAGCGTCTCGTCCATCCTGCGCCGGATGCCCTCGCACGCCCCCAGCACCGGACCGTCAACCTCCGCGCCCTTGGCGTCGGTGTTGAGGAGGTTTAAGAGGGTGCGCCGGAGGATGTTCTCGTCCTCCTCGGCGTCGGGCTCGGGCTCCATCGGCTTGATCACCAGCTCGCGATCCTGCTGCTGGCAGCGGTCCTTGGAGTCACCGCCGACGACGCCCGGCATGCGGTGGCCGTGGCCGCAGATGCAGGGCGCGTCATAGCCCAGGGCGATCGGTTCGACCCGGTAGACCGTGCACAGGTAATGCAGGTATTCGGGGCCGGGGCGTTTCAGCCCGCTCTCGTAGGCCGACAACAGGGTCTCTCCGATGCCGGGCATCGGCTTGGAGTCGCGCTCGAACAGGGCTCTCACCTGTTCGATGACGTCGGCCAGCGCGATCCCGTAGGCCAGTCGATGCGCCTTGATGCGGGTCGTGCTGAACTGCGCCGTGCACGCCTCGTGGATCTCATCAGCTATCTGAGCCGACGTGCGCCCGGCGGCGAGGCCCCTGGCCCTGATCCGCCGGGCGATCTCCGTCTCTCGGTGCTGTCTGCCGGACATCCCGGCCCCTCTCACGCAAGTCTCGACCGGTCCGCAACTGGTGACTCAGCGTAGTCCTCAAGTCGCTGTACGCCTACCCATGACTATGAAGCAATGACGCCGGGATGGGAAACGCCGATAGGGAGCCTACGGTTAAGGATCGTCCTCCCGAGGACTGTTTCTTACAACCCATGAGTGAGAAGCGACTCCCCGTGAGCAAACAGCCCCGTTGCGCGAACCCTTGACTTGGGCCATCTTTGGCGCACCGGCAACGATTCCCAAGGGAGGGACGAACGGTGGGGGACGACAACTTCGAGCACCTTGAGCGTCTGGTGACCGAACTCGGCGCTCGCGGGCTGCTCGCACGAGTGGTCCGGACCCAGAGCGGGCGCACCTTCGTCCGGGTGATCAACCCGGACGCCACGAGCCTTTCCGAGAACGTCACGTGCCGCCCGGCCGCCGTCTCGGAGGTCTCGGCCTGGTGGTACTGCTGGTCCTGGGGCGACCGGATGCACACGGCCGACGACCCGGCCGGTGCGGCGAACAAGGTCGCCCGCGTGCTCGCCGTCGCGGGTGAGTGAACGGCGTGGTGATCCGGGTGGAGCGCAGCCACCGCGGCTCACCGCGACCCGCGGCGGCTTCTGGGAGCCGGCGGGGTGACCGGTGCGGAGGGGCTCCGGCGTGCCCGGGCCCCTGGTCACCCCGCCGGTTCCGGCCGGCCGCACGTCACATGCCTCTTCATGGCCTCCCCGTGAGGCCCGTCCGTACGGCGCCGCCCGCCGTACGGGCTCTCAGACCCCCGCCCGCATCACCGGGCGGGTGTTCGGGGGATCCCCCCCGGAACCGGCTCGGGACACGCTTCCGGGTGCGTGTCCCGTTCCGAGCCGTCCGTCATCGGAGCGCCGTCTCTCTCCCTCCGCGGCCCAGAGAGCCGGCGACCCCGTCTTCCCCGGCGTGATGTGACGGCGGGCGGTTCGGTCGGCGGTATCTTTTGGATCGAAACGGTCCAATAGGCGACCGAACCGCTTCCGGAGGGGGATCCACCATAGTGTTACTGCTGGTGACGCCGGCACCACCATCCGCGTCTCCGTCGCTTCTGCCGGACGTGGATCAGATGACCACGCAAATGTCCGCTGTCTGCCAAAGTGACACGGTCCTTTGCTCTACCCTGGTCAGGGTGTTCGGCAACGAGCCCTGGGCGCCCCTGGTGTCCAGCGCGATAACCATCGTCCTGATCCTCGTGCTCGCCTTCGTTCTGCGGAACGTCGCGCACCGGATCATCACGAGGGTGGTCAACCGAGCGGCCACGGGTGGGTCGATCACGAGCCGGTTCCGCAAGGGAGCGGCTCCCGACGGCATCGACGCGCTGCTGCACGAGCGGCGCAAGCAGCGGGCAGAGACCATGGGGTCGGTGCTCAAGCACGTCGCCTCGATCGTGGTGCTCGGCACCGCGGCGCTGACCGTGCTCGACCGGCTGACCATCCCGATCGCGCCCCTGCTGACCAGCGTCGGCATCCTCGGCGTCGCGGTCGGCTTCGGCGCGCAGGAGCTGGTGAAGGACTTCATCGCCGGCATGTTCATGCTGCTGGAGGACCAGTACGGCGTCGGCGACGTGATCGACACGGGCGCCGCCGTGGGCACCGTCGAGGCGGTCACGCTGCGCATCACCCGGCTGCGCGACGCCGACGGCCGCGTGTGGTACATCCGCAACGGCACGATCACCCGGGTAGGCAACGAGTCGCAGGGGTGGTCGCGGGCGTACATGGACGTCCCCGTTGCGTACGACGCCGACGTGGTGGGCGTGAAGGTGCTGCTCGAGCAGGTGGCCGAGGAGATGTGGGCCGACTCCGAGCTGCGCGAGAGCAAGATCGTCGAAGAGCCGCAGGTCTACGGCGTCGAGCAGTTGTCCGACAGCTCGCTGGTGTTCCGCATCACCACCAAGACGCTGCCGTCGGCGCAGTCCGAGGTGGCGCGCGAGATGCGGCTGCGGGTCAAGTCGGCGCTCGACACCGCGGGCATTCAGCTGGTGGGCAGCGCCTAAGCTAGGGATCGTGACAGAGACCTCCTTTTACGACGCCGTCGGGGGCGAGGAGACGTTCCGGCGCCTCGTACACCGCTTCTATGAGGGGGTCGCGGAAGACCCGCTGCTGCGGCCGCTCTATCCGGAGCCCGATCTCACGGGCGCGGAAGAGCGGCTGCGCGGTTTCCTGGTCCAATACTGGGGCGGTCCCAAGACCTACAGCGAGCAGCGCGGCCACCCCCGGCTGCGCATGCGGCACATGCCGTTCGTCATCGGCGAGCCCGAGCGCGACGCCTGGCTGCGCCACATGCGTGACGCGGTCGACTCGCTCGACCTGCCGGAGGAGCAGGACAAGCGGCTCTGGGACTATCTGGTCTACGCGGCCCACAGCCTGGTGAACTCCCCCACATAACGGGGCATGACACGCCACATGGATATCCCCTGGTGGCGTGACGCAGTCGTCTACGAGATCTATGTCCGCAGCTTCGCCGACGCCTCGGGAGACGGCGTCGGCGATCTCGCCGGCATCCGCGAGCGCCTGCCCTATCTGCGGCGGCTGGGCGTGGACGCCATCTGGCTGACCCCGTTCTACCCCTCCCCCATGGCCGACGGCGGCTACGACGTGGCCGACTACCGCGGCGTCGATCCGATGTTCGGCTCGCTCGACGACTTCGACGCGCTGGTGACGCAGGCGCACGAGCTGGGGCTGCGGGTGCTCGTGGACGTCGTGCCCAACCACAGCTCGTCGGCGCATCCCTGGTTCCAGGAGGCGCTGCGCGGGGTGGGCCGCGACCGCTACATCTTCCGCGACCACACCAACAACTGGAAGTCCACCTTCAGCGGGCCGGCCTGGACGCAGACGCCCGACGGGCAGTACTACCTGCATCTGTTCGCGCCCGAGCAGCCCGACTTCAACTGGCGCAACCGCGAGGTGCACGAGGAGTTCCTGGACGTGCTGCGCTTCTGGCTGGAGCGCGGCGTCGACGGGTTCCGCATCGACGTGGCGATGGGGCTGTACAAGGCGGAAGGGCTGCCCGACGTGGGCGACCAGTCGTTCACCTCGGTCTCGCCGGTGTGGGGGCAGCCGGAGGTGCACGGCGTCTACCGCGAGTGGCGGCGGCTGCTCGACTCCTACCCGGGGGAGCGGATGGCGGTGGGCGAGGTGTGGACCGACGACGCCGAGGACCTCGCCCGCTACGTACGCCCCGACGAGCTGCACCAGAGCTTCAACTTCGCCTGGCTGGAGGCGCCGTGGTCGGCCACCGCGTTCCGCAAGGTGATCGACGACACGCTGGCGGCGGTGCCGTACGCGACGTGGGTGCTGTCCAACCACGACGTCGTACGCCACCGCACCCGCTACGGCACGGACGACCCCGGCGCGGGCCTGGCGCGGGCCAGGGCGGCGCTGCTGACGATGCTGGCCCTGCCCGGCTCCGCCTACCTCTACCAGGGCGAGGAGCTGGGGCTGCCGGAGGTGACCGACCTGCCGGACGACGCCAGGCAGGACCCCATCTTCTTCCGGTCGAAGGGCGAGCTGCCGGGGCGCGACGGGTGCCGGGTGCCGATCCCGTGGACGGTCGATCCGCCGTCCCACGAGTTCTCGCCGGGCGGGGTGGAGCCGTGGCTGCCGCAGCCGGAGTCGTTCGCGGAGCTGAGCGTGGAGAAGCAGGAAGGGGTGGCGGACTCGACGCTGGAGTTCTACCGGCGGGCCCTGGCGTTGCGCCGCGCGCTGGCGGGAGAGATTCCTTACACCTTGGAGTGGCTCGACTCCCCCGAGGGAGTGCTTTTCTTCACCAGGGGTCCGCTGATCTGCGCACTCAACTGCGGCACGGGCCCCGTCCATCTGCCCGAGCACACCGAGGTGCTGCTGACGAGCGGCCCGCTCAAGCGCGGCCTGCTGCCGCAGGACACGGCGGTGTGGCTGCGCCACGCGTCATGAGCGGTCGGCGCGCAGCGGGATGACCGGCAGCGAGACCAGCGCGCAGCCGAGGCCGGCGGCGAAGCCCGCCCAGTAGCCGGTGCCCTCGATGAGCAGGCCGGCGAGCGGGGTGGCGACGAGGGCGACGGTGTTCTGGACGGTGTTGTGGGTGCCGAGCACCCGGCCCGCCCAGCCGGGTCCGGCCAGTTCGCCGGCCGTGAGGTAGGCGAGGCCGTTGCCCGCCACGGTCATCACCGAGGTGAGCGCGAGCATGGCCACGCCGAACGCGGCTCCGGTGAGCGCGCCGGCGACGAGCAGGGCCAGCACGGCGAGGTTCCAGAGCGTGAGCAGCAACAGGGGACGCATGCGCAGGCCGGTCCTGTCCGACCAGCGACCGGCCGCGACGCGGACCACGGCGCCGCCGATCGCGGCCACGCCGAACAGCCGCCCCGCCGCGACGCCGTCCCAGCCGTAGGAGGTGACCAGGCAGTCCACGCCGTACGTGGTGACCACGATCTGCGGCACCGCGTGCAGCGCGCTGGTGGCGTGCACCCGCCACAGCGCGGGCTGCCGGTACGGCGAGCCGGCCGCGGCCGCCCTGCTCCCGGGCGCCGCGTTCGGCGGCTCGGCCAGGAAGAGCGCGGCCAGCACGGCGGCCAGCAGGCTGAGCCCCGAGCAGAGCAGCAGCACGCCGGACAGCCCGTGGGCGGCGGCCACGGGCGGCAGCACGAACGCGGCGGCCGCCATGCCGAGGGTGAAGGAGACCTGCCGCACGCCCATGGCGACGCCGCGCTCGGGCGGGCTGAACCAGCGCAGCACGATCCGGCCGCCGCCGACCATCGCGGCGGAGCCGCCCGCGCCGGCCAGGGCGAGCAGCGCGATCACGGCCCAGGTGGCCTCGGCGAACGCGGCGGCGGCCAGCGTCACGGCGGCCACGCCGACGCCGAGTCCTAAGACGAGCCGTTCGCCGTGCCGGTCGGCGAGCGCGCCCCAGGCGACGAGGGCACAGAGAATGCCGATCGCCGGGGCGTTCCCTATCAGGCCACCCACCGGCAGCGAAACACCGAAATGTCGCAGGATTTCGGGCATGACCAGGGGCAGTCCGAACAGCCCCAGGGTGACGCTGGCGTGCGCGTTGACGCCCAGCGCCAGCATCCACCACCGCTTCATGCTCAGGGACGCGTCATTCGGCGTACCGCTTGAGGTAGGCCAGCTCGCTCTCGGTCAGGCGGCGGGGCGCGGCCCGCTCGACGTCGTACGCCGCGAGCACCGACGTGGCGGTCACGTAGAGGTCCTCGTCGTCGCGGATCTCGTAACGCAGCGTGAACCGTACCGCCCGGATCTCCGTCACCCAGGTCTCGACGCGTACGGGCGCCGCGCGGAAGCCGAGCGGGCGCCGGTAGTCGATCTCGTGACGCGTCACGACCAGCCCCTTGAAGGGCTCCACACCCTCGTTGTACGGGTCGATGCTCAACATGCCGAACCGCGCGTCCTCGAGGTAGTCGAGGAAGCGCACGTTGTTCACATGACCTTGGGAGTCGATGTCACCGAATCTCACCACGCGGGGATAGATGTGCCGTCGGGCCGGGGAAGGTTCGTCCACGTCCGCCACCGTACCGGGCCACGTCAGGTGGCCTTGCGCCGGGCCAGGCAGGTCAGCACGGTCAGCACCGACACCGCGGCCATCGTGCCGAGCGCCCACCGGTAGCCGGTGACGAGCTGCCCGACGGCCTCGCCGGAGAGCAGGCCGAGCGTGCCGGCGAAGACCTGCTGGTGCAGCGCGGCGGGCAGCGGCGCGACGAGGATCGACAGCACCATGCCGGTGCCGACGACGTTGCCGGTGTTCTGCAGCATGAGCCGCATGGCGTTGACGATGCCGAGCCGGTTCGACGGCAGGCCGTCGAGGATGGCGGTGTTGTTGGACGGCAGGAAGATCCCGGAGCCGAGGCCGATGAGCACGAGCCCGGTGGCGACGGCCGGATACGGCATCGTCGTGGACATCACCGCCATCATGACCGCGAGGCCGCAGGAGGTCGTCGCGGCCCCGGCCACGGCGAGGGTGCGGGCGCTGAAGCGGCGCTGCAGGAAGCCGGAGACGACCGAGGCGCACAGGGCGGCCACGGCCAGCGGCAGCACCTTGAGCCCTGCCTGTACGGGATCGTCCCCGCGGACGGCCTGGAAGTAGAGCGCGACGAGGAAGACCATGCCCATGCGCGCGACGGCGTTGAGGAACGAGGCGAGCGTCCCGAAGGCGAAGGACGGCTCGCGGAAGAGGCTCATGTCCACCACGGGGTGGGCGGCCCTGCGTTCCCTGAGCACGAACAGCGGCAGCCCCACGACGAAGGCCACCGCGCCGCCGAGCACCAGCGGATGCTGCCAGCCGAGCCTGGTGAACTCCGACAGCGCCAGCAGCAGCCCGCCCAGCGTCAGCAGCACGAGCAGGCTGCCCGGCCCGTCGAGCCCGCCGTCGCGCCGGGCGGGCGGCGTCCTGCGCAGCGTGATCGACCCCCACAGCAGGCAGAGCAGCCCGATCGGCACGTTGAACCAGAACACCCACCGCCAGCCCAGGCTCTCGGCCAGCACGCCGCCCAGCGTGGGGCCGATCAGCCCGGCGATGGAGAACGAGGCGACGTACACGCCCATGCCCTCGCCCAGCCGCTCGCGCGGGAAGGCGTCGCTGACCAGGGCCGCGCTGTTGGTGAGCAGCATGGCGGCGCCCGCCGCCTGCACGGCCCGCATGGCGACGATCAGCCAGGCGTTGGGGGCGAGCCCGGCGAGCAGCGCGGCGCCCGTGTACGTGGCCAGCCCCAGCAGGTACATCCTGCGCCTGCCGAACAAATCGGCCAGCCTGCCGAATACCACCATGAGGACGGTCGTGGTCAACTGGTAGCCGAGGAGGATCCAGCTCGCCGCGGTGGCGTCGGCGCCGGTGTTGCGCGCGATCTCGGGGAGCGCGACGTTGATCGCGCTGCCGCCGAGCCCGGTCAGGACGCTGGCCAGGCTCACGACCGACAGAGTTCGCCAGGCGTAGCCGAGGGTCGGGATGGTCGCCGCCAAAGGCCCTTATCCTTTCTAGATTTCAATACTAGAATCTTATTCGCATCGTTCGCCGGTCAAGGATTCGAGGTGTCGGATGAGCGGGATAGTCGAGGGCCGCGTGGTGATCGTCACGGGCGCGGCCAGGGGCATCGGACGGGGACACGCCCTGGAGTTCGCCAGGCAGGGCGCGAAGGTGGTGGTCAACGACCTCGGAGCGGAGGTGGACGGCACCGGCTCGTCGGGAGCGGCGGCCGAGGTGGTGGCGGAGATCGAGGCCATGGGCGGCCAGGCGATCGTCAACGGCGAGGACGTCTCCGACTTCGACGGCGCCGAGCGGCTGGTCCGCGCCGCCATCGACCACTTCGGCACGCTCGACGTGCTGGTCAACAACGCGGGCATCCTGCGCGACCGGATGCTGGTCAACATGACCGCCGAGGAGTGGGACGCGGTCATCAGGGTGCACCTGCGCGGCACGTTCGCACCCCTGCGCCACGCCGCCGCCTACTGGCGCTCGAAGGCCAAGGCGGGCGAGCAGGTCGACGCCCGCATCATCAACACGACCTCGTCCTCCGGCATCTACGGCAACCCCGGTCAGGGTAACTACGGCGCCGCGAAGGCCGGCATAGCGGGTCTGACCGTCATCGCCGCCAGGGAGCTGGAGCGCTACGGCGTGACGGTCAACGCGGTCGCGCCCGCCGCGCTCACCCGCATGACCGAGAACCTGCTGCCGAAGGGCGCCACCGGCGCCGACCCCGACGACATCGCGCCGCTGGTCGTGTGGCTGTCCAGCGCGGAGGCCAGGAGCATCACCGGGCGAGTGTTCAACGTGCGCGGCGGGGTGATCAGCGTGGCCGAGGGCTGGCACGCGGGGCCCGGCGTGGACAAGGGCGGTCGCTGGGACCCGGCCGAGCTGGGCTCGGTCATCCCCGCGCTGGTCGAGAAGGCCGCGCCCAACGCGCTGACCAACGGCCGCATCCCCGGGCGGGAGGACTGACATGCCACTCGACCACAGCGTGATCGGCGTCGAGAGCGCGCCCCACGAGCGCACGTGGACGGCCAAGGACACCATGCTGTACGCGCTCGGCGTCGGCGCCGGCACCGCCGAGCTGGAGTTCACCACGGAGAAGGGGCAGCGGGTGCTGCCGACGTTCGCGGTGCTGGCCGCGCAGGCGCCGGGGCGGCGGCTCGGCGGCTTCGACCCGGCCATGCTGGTCCACGCCGAGCAGGGCTTCGAGCTGCACCGGGAGCTGCCCGCGGCGGGCGGCGTGCGGACCACCTCGAAGGTGACCGGCATCTACGACAAGGGCTCGGGCGCGCTGGTCACCTCCGAGGCCAGGGCCGTCGATCTCGACACCGGCGACCTGGTCATCTCCTCCTACAGCTCGGTGTTCATCAGAGGCGAGGGCGGGTTCGGGGGTGACCGGGGGCCGCGCGACTCCTGGGCGGCGCCGGACCGGGCGCCCGACCACAAGGTGACGTACTCGACGTATCCGGAGCAGGCGCTCATCTACCGGCTGTCGGGCGACTACAACCCGCTGCACAGCGACCCGGAGTTCGCCGCCAGGGCCGGGTTCGACCGGCCGATCCTGCACGGGCTGTGCACGTACGGGCTGACCGGCAGGGCGCTGCTGCACGCGGTGGCGGGCTCCGACCCGGCGCGCTTCAAGGCGATGTCGGGGCGCTTCTCCAGCCCGGTCTTCCCCGGCGAGTCGCTGACCGTCTCGATCTGGGCGGACGGCACGGATGTGCTGTTCAGGACCGCCAAGGACGACGGGACGGTGGTGATCGACCGGGGCCGCGCGACGATCGGCTAGCCCTCGCGCAGCTCCCTGAGGGGGTCGAGGCGGTGGATGAGCGTCACCGCCGCCTCGATCACCTCCTGCGCCTCCTCCTCGTTGTCGGAGGTGGCGACCTCGCGGGCGGCCTCGCCGATGATGCTGGTCAGCACGGCCACCGTGAACCGGTCGAGCGGGTCGCCGCCGGCGCCGAGCAGCACCGCGTTCTGGCGTACCCACTCGCGCCCGCGGGTGCGGCGGATCAGCTCGAAACCAGGAGGGCCGTCGCCGTCGATGAAGAGCCTGACCAGGTCGCGGCGCTCCCACGCGCCCGCGAGGTAGGCCCGCGCGCCCGCGATCAGCAGCTCGACCGGGTCGGTGACCCCCTCTTTCTTGGCCTTGGCCACGCTGGCGGCCGACGCCTGCTCGTGGGCGGCCTGGTGGTCCTCGTAGAGGGCGAGGAAGAGCTCCGTCTTGCCACCGAAGTGGTGGTAGAGGCTGCCCACGCTGGACCCGGCGCGGGCGACGACGTCGGAGACGTTGGAGTCGGCGAAGCCGTGCTCGCTGAAGACCTCACGGGCGGCCTGCAGCATGCTCTTGCGGGTCTGGGCCGTACGGCTCCACTCCCACGAGGACTTGCGTGCCATGCGCCTATCGTAGCGCGGCGAATTCTAGAATCCGATTCTTGACACTGGACGACATAGGCTAGAACCTCTTCCTAGAGAACGATTCTAGAAATGCCCTGGGAGGCGGCTGTGGACTTCTCGCTCACCCCCGAGGAACGGCAGATCCGTGACACCGTCCGGTCCTTCATCGAGAAGGAGGTCATGCCGCTGGAGCCGGAGGTCCTGCGCAACGAGCGCGAGGGCCGCCCCGGCCTGGACGCCGACGTGCTGCGCGACCTGCGCGCCAAGGCCAGGAAGTCGGGCTTCTGGGGCATCAACACCCCCGAGGAGTACGGCGGCGCCGCCCTCGGCCCCATCATGTCCGCGATCATCGCCATGGAGATCGGCAGGACGTTCGTGCCGTTCTCGTTCGGCGGCAGCGCCGACAACATCCTGTACGCCGGCACCGACGAGCAGAAGCAGCGCTACCTCATCCCCACCATCGAGGGCGAGCGCCGCTCCTGCTTCGCCATCACCGAGCCGGGCGCCGGCTCCGACGCCCGCAACATCCGCACCCGCGCCACCCGCGACGGCGCCGAGTGGGTGATCAACGGCGAGAAGACGTTCATCACCGGCGGCAACGAGGCCGACTTCGTCATGGTCTTCGCCCTGGCCGAGGAGCACGGCGTCACCTGCTTCCTGGTGGACAGGGACATGGGCTGGACGTCCGAGCCGATCCCGACCATGGGCCAGTGGGGCCCCGCCTCGCTGGTGTTCCAGGACGTCCGGGTGCCGGAGGAGAACATCCTCGGCGAACTGGGCAAGGGCTTCGAGCTGGCCATGCAGTGGATCGGCCAGGGCCGCTACATGATCCCCGCCCGCGCCATCGGCTCGTCCGAGCGCATGCTGCAGATGGCCATCGACTACGCCAAGATCCGCAAGTCGATGGGCCAGACCATCTCGAACTACCAGGCCATCCAGTGGATGATCGCCGACTCCCAGGTGGAGATCGAGGCCGCCAAGTGGCTCACGCTGTACGCCGCCTGGCAGGTGGGCCAGGGCATGGACGCCCGGCACGCCTCCTCCATCGCCAAGCTCAACGGCGCCGTCATGGCGAACCAGGTCGTGGACCGGGTGCTGCAGATCCACGGGGGCATGGGATACACCAAGGAGCTGCCGATCGAGCGGTGGTATCGCGAGCTGCGCCTGCTGCGCATCTTCGAGGGCACCGACGAGATCCAGCGGCGCACGATCGCCCGCAACCTGATCAAGGGGCACGCTCGGCTCGGCCTCATCGGAGAGTGAGGGGTATGTCCGTCCGCGAACTGTTCAACCCGCGCTCGATCGCCCTGGTCGGCGCGACGGACAAGTCCGGCTGGTCCATCAGCACGCTCGGCAACCTGCGCGCGCACGGGTTTCCCGGGCCCGTGCACCTGGTCAACCCCCGGGGCGGCGTCGTGCACGGCATGCCGGCGCACAAGAGCCTCACCGACATCGCCGAACCCGTGGATCTCGCGTACGTCATGGTCCCCACCACCGCCGTGCTGGGCGTGCTGCGCGAGGGCGCCAAGCTGGGCATCGGCTGCTACGTGATCCTCACGGCCGGGTTCGGCGAGTCGGGCGAGGAGGGGGCGCGGCTGGAGGCCGAGATCGCCGGGTTCGCCGTGGAGCACGGGCTGACCATCCTCGGGCCCAACGGCAACGGCTACATCAACGCCGCCGCGGGCGTGACCCCGTACGGGCTGCCGATCCCGCCGCCGCTGCTGCGCGGCGAGGTCGGCGTGGTGCTGCAGAGCGGCGCGCTGGCCAGCTCGGTGCTCTCCTTCGCGCAGGCCCGCAACGTCGGCATCAGCCTGCTCACCTCCATGGGCAACGAGGCCGTCGTGAGCGTCACCGACGTCATCGACTACCTCGTGGACGACCCGGCCACCAAGGTCATCGCGCTGTTCCTGGAGACGATCAGGAACCCGGCCGAGTTCTCCCGGGTGGCGCGGCGGGCGCTGGAGGCGGGCAAGCCGATCGTGGCGCTCAAGATCGGCCGCAGCACGCTCGCCTCGCACACCGCCCAGGCCCACACCGGCGCGCTGGTGGGCGACGACGACGTGATCGACGCGGCGCTGCGCCGGCTCGGCGTGATCCGGGTGCGCTCGCTGGAGGATCTCATCATCACCTCCGGGCTGCTGGCCTCCAGCGGGCCGCTGCCGGGGCCGCGCGTGGGCGTCGTGACGCCGTCGGGCGGCGCGTCGGAGATCATCGCCGACCGGGCCGAGGACGAGGGCCTGGAGCTGCCGGCGTTCGCGCCGGAGACGGTCGAGCGGCTCAAGGAGATCGTGCCGGCCTTCGGCACCGTGCAGAACCCGCTCGACGTCACCGGGTACGTGCTCATCGACCGCACCCTGCTCGGCCGCGCGCTCGACGTGGTCACCGCCGACCCGAACATCGACCTCGTCATGCTGCTGTCCGAGCCGCCCAAGCTCGCGCCGCCCGACCCGGCGCCCGTCCTGGCCCAGTACACGGCCAGCGCCGAGCGCATCGCGGCCTCTCGGGTGCCGGTCGTGGTGGTGAGCAACGTGCTGACCGACGTGACCGCGTTCGGGCGTCAGGTGCAGCAGGAGACCGGGTTCCCGTACGTGGCGGGCGGGATCGAGCACGGCATGCACGCCATCGGGGCCGCCGTACGGTGGTCGCGGACGCGGGCCAGGGTGCTGTCCCGGCCCGAGCCCAGCCCCCGCGCCGAGGGGGCGCTGCGCCCGCCCGGCGCGCACGGGGTGTGGGCCGAGCACCGCGCCGCCGCGCTGCTGGCCTCCTCCGGGCTGCCGGTCGTGCCGTCGGACCTGGCGCGCTCGGAGGAGGAGGCGGTCGCCGCCGCCGGCCGGTTCGGCTATCCCGTGGTGCTCAAGGCCGCCGCCGAAGGGCTGGGGCACAAGAGCGACGTCGGCGGGGTCAGGCTGGGCCTCTCCGCCGAGGAGGACGTGCGGCGGGCGTACCGGGAGGTGGTGGCCGCGGTGCCGTCGCTCGACGGCGTGCTCGTCCAGCCGCAGCGCGGCGGCGGGATCGAGCTGCTGGTCGGCGTCGTCCGCGACCCCGCCTGGGGGCTCACGCTGGCCGTGGGGCTCGGCGGGGTCTGGGTGGAGGTGCTGCGCGACACCGCGCTGCGGGTGCTGCCGGTGGACGCGGGCGAGGTGCGTACGGCGCTGGCGGAGCTGCGTGGCGCGGCACTGCTCGACGGCGTGCGCGGCGGCCCCGCCGCGGACCTGGACGCGGTGGCGGACGTCGTGGCCCGCGTCGCTTCGTTCGCCGAGTCGCTGGGCGACGGGCTGGAGTCCCTGGAGATCAACCCGCTGCTCGTCACCGGCTCCCGCGTCGAAGCGCTCGACGCCCTGATCACCTGGCGCTGACCTCGCGGTCCAGGCGACCCAGGGCCGGTTCACCGGTCCCGGTCCCCTGATCCGAAGGATCCTTGTCCCTGGTTTCGTGGGGAGGGACGCCCCCTCAGGCGCCCCTCCCCTGTTCAGGGCAGGCGGTTGGACAGGACGAGGGTGGCGGCCGAGGCGAACATGCCGCCGTTGCCCAGGACCACGCTCACCTCCACGCCGGGTACCTGTGCCGCCGCCTCGCCGCGCAGCTGGCGTACCGACTCCTGGATGGCGAACATGCCGTACATGCCGGTGTGCGTGTAGGACAGGCCGCCGCCGTTGGTGTTGAGCGGCAGCCGGCCGCCCGGCGAGGTGTGGCCCTCGGCGATGAACGCCCCCGCCTCGCCGCGCCCGACGAAGCCCAGGTCCTCCAGGCCGTAGATGGGCACGTGGGCGAAGGCGTCGTACACCATGAGATGGTCGACGTCCGCGTGCGTGATCTTCGCCTCGGCGAAGGCCGCCTCGCCCGAGAGGCGGAAGCCCTTGGAGGTGGTGAAGTCCTCCATCTGGGAGATGATCGGCGACTCGGCCGCCTCCCCCGAGCCCAGCAGGTGGACCGGGGAGCGCCGGGCCCGCTCGGGCGTGGTGACGATCAGCGCGCCGCCGCCGTCGGTGACCAGGCAGCACTCCAGCAGGTGGAACGGGTAGGCGACCAGGCGCGAGGCGAGCACGTCCTCGACCGTGATGAGGTCGCGGTACATGGCCCTGGGGTTGAGGTGCGACCAGCGCCGCTGCGCCACCGCGACCTCGGCGAGCTGCTCGTGGGTGAGGCCGGTCTCCTTCATGTAGCGCAGCGCGGTGATCGTGAACGACGTGGGCGGGCCGACCACCCCGTACGGCAGCTCGAACTGCCCGAGCAGCGAGTCGGGCCCCATGCCGTAGCGACCGGCCCCGACCCGCGAGCGCCCTGACTCGCCGTGCGTGATGAGCACGGTGTGGCACATCCCCGCCCTGATCGCGGCGGCCGCGTGCCGGACGTGGAAGAGGAACGACGAGCCGCCCACGCCCGTGCCGTCCAGCCAGGCGGGTGTGACGCCGAGGGCGTGGGCGATCTGGATCGGGCCAGGCGTCCCGACCGTGGCGATGCCGTCGATGTCGTGGATGGTCATGCCCGCGTCGGCGAGGGCGTTCCTGGCTGCCTCCAGGTGGAGCTGCAACGTGGAGTGGCCGGGCAGGCGGCCCACCTCGTCGGTCTCGGCGGCGCCGGCGATCACCACGGTCATCGGGCACCTCCGGCCGGCTCGAACAGCGGCACGGTGACCTCGCCCCGCCGCTCGAACACCACCTGCAGCTCCATGTCCAGAGGCAGGTTCTCGGGGACGTTCGGCACGCCCACGATGTTGGTCATCATCCGCACGCCCTCCTCCAGCTCCACGACGGCGATCGCGTACGGGGCCTCCTCCTCGAAGCCCGGCGCCGGACGGTGGTTGATGACGTACGAGTAGAGGGTCGCCCGCCCGCTGGCGCGGACCCATTCGACCTGGTCGCCGCCGCACCGGGGGCAGGTGGGGCGGGGGTAGAAGTAGTGGCGCTCGCAGGTGGTGCAGCGCTGGATCCGCAGCTCGCCCGCGGCCGTCCCGTCCCAGAAGGGCTGGGTCTCCGGTGTGGGCTTAGGTGCCGGCTTCATCAGCCTCCCCAATCCTAGTTCTAGAATTCCACTCTAGATCTAAGTTCTGCCGCACCTCAAGAGCCCTGATGCTCAGCGACTGGGGATGCCGTTGCCGTTCCTGCCGCGGCCGGCCAGCACGTCCTCCAGCGTCGGGCGCTCCTCGGCGGGCTCGCGTGGCCCCGGCTGGGCGAGCTGGATGAGCACCCCGTGCGCCTCCTTGGGGTGCAGGAACACCTCCTGCCAGCGCGGATCCGACCGGTTGAGCCCGTGCAGCCGATAGCCGCGCTCGGTCAGCCGGGCCACCGCCGCGCCGAGATCGCTGACGTGGAAGTTGAGGTGGTGGACGCCGCCTCTGCCCCTGGTGAGCTCGAAGAAGCTGTCGAAGAACGTCGATCCGGCCAGCGGCTCCATCAGCTCGACCTTGCCGCCGTTGCCGTACGTGAGCTGCAGCGTGCGGTAGCCGGCCCGCAGGTTGTCGCCGCCGCCGCCGAGATGCCGGCCGCCCAGCAGGTCGCGGTAGATCGGCAGCAGGTCCCTGATCCGGGGCGCCGCCACGGCGGTGTGGTCGAAGTGTACGTCGAGACCGTCCAGTTCCAGGTCCACGCGGGGGGCTCCTCGCTCTCGGCAATCCTAGAATTTCATTCTAGCCACCGGACCCGGCTCACACCCTTGACGGAGTCAGATGTGAGAGGCAGCATCGCAGAAATAGATTCTAGAGCTGTCTTCTAGAACTACACGGGGGGTAAAGCTCGACCAGAAAGGTTGGCCATGAGGCTGTCCTACGTCCGTGAGCTCGACGAGTACCCGACCGGCGCCCGGCGCATGAAGATCCTCACGATGGCCGTACTGGCCATCCTCATCGGCTCGTACGAAGGCCAGATCGCCCCCGTCGTGCCCCTGCTGCTCAAAGACCTCGACATGTCGCTGGCCACGTACGGCGCGGTGTCCGGCGGCGCCGCCGTGACCGGGGCCATCGCCTCCATCATCGGCGGCCGGCTCACCGACCGCCTGGGGCGGGTCAGGCTGCTCATCCCCCTCATGGCGCTGACCGCCGTCCTCTGCTTCACCATGACCCTCGTCCACACCCCGCGCGACCTGCTGATCGCCCGGATCGCGCTGGCGTTCGTGGACGGCGTCGCCATGGCCAGCACCGCGCCGCTGATCCGCGACTTCTCACCGCGCCTCGGACGCGCCCAGGCGTTCGGCTTCTGGACGTGGGGCCCGGTCGGCGCCAACTTCCTCGCCGCCGCCGTCGCCGGATGGACGCTGCCCATCTTCAACGACTCCTGGCGCTCCCAGTTCGTCATCATGGGCTGCTTCTCGCTGGTCATCTCGATCGTCATCGCGCTGAACATCGCCGACCTCTCCCCCGAGCTGCGGGCCAGGATCCAGCACACGGAACGCGCCGCCAGCCAGGTCGTGGACCTCTCCAAGCCGCCCACCCTGCGCTCGCTGTTCAGGCGGCGCAACATCTGGGCCCACGTCGTCGGCATCTCCCTGTGGCTCGTCCTCTACATCACGCTCTCGCTGTTCGGGCAGACCATGCTGGTCGGCGCACTCGGCATCAGCAGCGCGGAGGCGTCCACGATCATGGCCGCCTTCTGGAGCCTCAACCTCATCACGCTCATCATCACCGGCCGCCTGTCCGACCGTACGCAGCTGCGCAAGCCGTTCTCGCTCGGCGGCACCATCGCCGCCGTCCTCGTCACCGCCTACCTCGCCGTCTCACTCGGCCAGGAAGGCGTCTCCACCGGCCTGCTGATGGTGATCGGCGCGCTGCTCGGCGGCTCGCTCGGCGTCGCCTACGCCCCCTGGATGGCCAACTACTCCGAGGACGCCGAGGACGCCGACCCGCGCCTGCAGGGCACCGCGTGGGGGCTGTTCGGCTTCCTCAGCAAGGGCATCGCGGTGATCGGCCTGCTCGTCATCCCGCACGTCGTCGAGGCCACCAACTGGCAGACGTGGCTGTTCGTGGCGCTCGGCTGCCTCGTCCTGTTCATCCCCGCCATCCTGCTGTTCAATGGGCCCTGGCGGCGGCCCTCGCAGCCCGCGCCCACTCCGGTCGCCGTCGGGGAGGCGGAGGCATGACGAAGCTGTCCGACGTCGCGGAGTCCTCGCTGCGGCAGATCCGCGACCTCGA
The DNA here is from genome assembly GCF_040676845.1 of Nonomuraea sp. NPDC049504. Classification (NCBI taxonomy): domain Bacteria; kingdom Bacillati; phylum Actinomycetota; class Actinomycetes; order Streptosporangiales; family Streptosporangiaceae; genus Nonomuraea; species Nonomuraea sp. NPDC049504. The sequence continues at coordinate 53,869 of NZ_JBFAPT010000030.1, read as the reverse complement.
CATCGACGACGTCCTCGCATACGTGCACCACGACCTCAAGCGCCTGCCCAGCTACACCGAGCTCTACAAGCGTTACCTGCGCCAGCGCTGGGACGTCTACGAGCTCGACTTCTCCCAGGACGCCGTCGACTGGCGCGAACGCATGACGCAGGACGAGCGGGACGCGTTCGTCGGCATCTCGGCCGGCTTCCACCACGGCGAACGTCAGGTCGAGGTGGAACTGCCGGTGTTCATGCTGGGCGGCTCCGAGGAGTCCAAGATCTACATGTCCAGCCAGATCGAGGACGAGGCCCGCCACACCGTCTTCTTCGACCGGTTCTACCGCGAGGTCGTCGGCATGCCGGGCGAGTCCGTGCAGGAGGTGCTCGACGCGTCCTTCGAGCACGTGTCGGAGACGTTCGTGGGGCCGTTCGGGCTGCTCGCGTACCAGGCCGACGAGCTGCGCAAGGACCCCGAAGACCCGGCTGCGAGGGTGCGCTATGGCACCACGTACTTCCTGTGGATCGAAGGCGTGCTCGCGCTGTCCGTCATGAAGATCACGCTCACCTACTGCCGGCGGCGCGGCTTCCTGCCCGGCTACTACACCGGCTTCACCGCCACCTGCCGCGACGAGGCCCGTCACGTGCAGTCCGGGATGCGGTTCCTGCGCGACTCCGTCCAGGACGACCCGCGGCTGCTGCTCCAGATCCACGAAACCTTGCGCACCATCCTCGCCATCAACGGCGCCACCAGCCGGCAGCTCGCCCTGGAGGCGCTCGGCTGGACGCCCGAGGAGGTGCGCCGGCTGATGATCCGCCAGCTCGACATGAAGCTGACGGACGTCGGCATCGCCCTCCCGCCCGACCTGCGGGAGAAGGTCTCCCGCATCGAGCCCGAGCTGGCGGGAGGCTGACGCGCGATGACGTTCTCCTCAGGCGCGACGACGTTCTTCACCGCCGAATGGGCGCAGGCCGTGCGGGTGGCCGTCGACGACGGGCCGCCGCAGGAGGGCAAGCTGCCGTCGTACTGGCAGTGGATCGACCGGGCCCGCTCCGGCTACACCGCCACGTGGGCGCTCGGGGTGCGGGAGACGGGCGCGTACCTGGTGCTGGTCTGGAAGGACGGCACCTGCGTCGACGCCCACATCACCACCGACCCCGGCACTGCCGACTACGTCCTGGCCGCCACCGAGACGACCTGGCACGAACTCCGCGCCGGCGCCGACCCCGGGCGGGTGGTGATGTATCGGGGGCTGCGGCTGGAGAGCGGGGACGTGCTGGCGTTCTTCCGCGTCATCTACTTCTTCATCGAATCCCTCGCCGCCCTCAGCAAAGTCCCCTGAGCCCTGGCCGCCCTCCCCACCTTGACATCGAAGACCGCCCCCGCCCGAACGAGCGAACCTCGCCCCACCCGACACCCCTCGCCGGGCACCACCGCACCGCCGCACCGCCGCACCAACAAACCTCACCCGCGCCACAACCCCCGTGGCGCCATCCGGCACCACTGCCGCCACAGCACCTCAACCTCACGCGGAACCATCAACGCCATCGGCACCATCAATCTCACCGGCACCGTCAACCCATCAGAACCCCAGGCCCCACCCGGCATCGACCGACGCCTGGGAACGCCGAAACCACCACCATCAGGCAAATGCCGTGCGGCGCCTGACGGTGGTGGCGGTGTGCGTTTGAGTTACCTGCCGCACGAGCCCCGCGCGACCTACGGGATCAGTCGCGGTGGAGCTTGCGGTAGGTCACCCGGTGCGGGCGGGCCGCGTCGGCGCCCAGCCGCTCGATCTTGTTCTTCTCGTAGTCGGCGTAGTTGCCCTCGAACCAGAACCAGTTAGACCCTTCCTCCCAGGCCAGGATGTGGGTCGCGATGCGGTCGAGGAACCACCGGTCGTGGGAGGTGATCACGGCACAGCCCGGGAAGTCGAGCAGCGCGTTCTCCAGCGACGACAGGGTCTCGGTGTCAAGGTCGTTGGTGGGCTCGTCGAGCAGCAGCACGTTGCCGCCCTGCTTGAGGGTGAGCGCCAGGTTGAGCCGGTTACGCTCGCCGCCTGACAGCACGCCGGCCTTCTTCTGCTGGTCAGGGCCCTTGAACCCGAACGCCGCGATGTAGGCCCGCGACGGCATCTCCACGTTGCCGACCTTGATGTGGTCGAGCCCGTCGGAGACGACCTCCCAGACGTTCTTGCTCGGGTCGATGCCGCCCCGGCTCTGGTCGGCGTACGAGATCTTGACCGTGTCGCCGATGATGATGGAGCCCTCGTCGGGCGTCTCGCCACCGGTGATCATGCGGAACAGCGTCGTCTTACCGACACCGTTGGGACCGATGACGCCGACGATGCCGTTACGCGGCAGGTCGAACGTCAGCCCTTCCATGAGCAGCCGCTCGCCGAAGCCCTTGGTGAGCTTTTCCGCCTTGATCACCGTGGTGCCCAGGCGCGGGCCCGGCGGGATCTGGATCTCTTCGAAGTCGAGCTTGCGGTACTTGTCGGCCTCGGCGGCCATCTCCTCGTAGCGCTGGAGACGGGCCTTGCTCTTGGTCTGGCGGGCCTTGGGGTTGGACCGGACCCACTCCAGCTCATCTTCCAGGCGCTTCTTGCGCTTGGCGTCCTTCTGGCCCTCGACCTTGAGCCGCTGGGCCTTCATGTCGAGGTAGGTGGAGTAGTTGCCCTCGTAGGGGTAGCACCGGCCCCGGTCGAGCTCGAGGATCCAGGTGGCGACGTTGTCGAGGAAGTAGCGGTCGTGGGTGACGGCCAGCACGGTGCCCGCGTACTTCTCCAGGTGCGACTCCAGCCACTGCACGCTCTCGGCGTCGAGGTGGTTGGTGGGCTCGTCGAGCAGCAGCAGGTCGGGCGCCTCGAGCAGCAGCTTGCACAGCGCCACCCGGCGGCGCTCACCACCGGACAGCGTCGAGACGTCGGCGTCGGGCGGCGGGCAGCGCAGCGCGTCCATCGCCTGCTCGAGCTGGCTGTCGAGGTCCCACGCGTTGCGGTGCTCGAGCTGCTCCTGGAGCTTGCCCATCTCCTCCAGCAGCTCGTCGCTGTAGTCGGTGGCCATCTGCTCGGCGATCTCGTTGTAGCGCTCGAGCATCGCCATCGTCTCGGCGACACCCTCCTGCACGTTGCCGAGGACGGTCTTCTCCTCGTTGAGCGGCGGCTCCTGCTGAAGCATGCCGACCGTGAAGCCCGGCATCAGCTTGGCCTCACCGTTGGACGGCTGCTCCAGGCCGGCCATCATCCGGAGCAGCGTCGACTTTCCGGTGCCGTTCGGCCCCAGGACACCGATCTTGGCTCCGGGCAGGAACGACAGCGTGACGTCGTCAAGGACAACCTTGTCGCCGTGCGCCTTGCGCACGCGCTGCAGCGTGTAGATGTACTCCGGCATGCCATCTAGCTTAGGGGCTCCCGACCCGGGCTTCCGCCGCTCCCACCCGCCAACCCCACCAGCCACCGCCCCAAGCCCCGGGCTGTCACCCCCGACATGCGAGAACACCCCTCCTTGCGGGAAGCAAGCCCCAAGGGGCAACACAACCCTCCCCACCCCGCCCACCCAGAGGTCCACGATCCCCCGCCCCCCCGCCGTCGGCGGGCCCGCCGGCAGCGGACCAACCGACGGCGGAGCGACCGACGGCGGAGCGACCGACGGCGGAGCGACCGACGGCGGAGCGACCGACGGACGGGCTTGAGGTGCGGCGGCGATCAGGGCGTGCTGCCGGGGCAGGCATGCCCCCGCACCCTCAGCCCGGTGACCCCATGACCCCGCCGCCACGCCCCCAGCCCAGTGACCCCATGACCCCCGCCGCCACGCCCGAATCCGGTGATTCCATGACCCCGGCCCCCGCGCGCCCAGCCCGGTGATTCCATGACCCCGGCACCCACACCCCCAGCCTCCGAACCCCTCTCAACCCCGCGGCCGGGCCTCACCAGCCGACAGGCGTGACGGCACCGCCTGAACCCTTTTCAGACCCGCCGGGTGGTCGCCGTCCTGACAGCGCTGACACCACACGCCGCACACAGCGGCGGGACGGCGGGGAACGACGAGGTGGGGAAGGGAACGGCTTGCGGATGCCGGACGGAAGAGAACGGACATGCGGATGCCGGACGGAAGGGAACGGGCATGCGGATGTGGAGCCGGGAAGGCCGGGTGGCCTGGTCAGGGGGTGGGGTCGGGGTCGGGGTCCTGGTGCGGCGCGGGGGCGGGGTCGGGGGGTGGGGTGGTGTCCGTGGAGAGGGGGTGGGGTGGCGGGGGCGGGACGGCGGGGATGCAGACGCGGTCGCGGCCCAGCTCCTTGGCCCGGTAGAGCGCCAGGTCGGCGGCCGTCAGCAGGTCGATCAGGTCGTCACCGTGCACGCTCATCAACGCCACACCCGTCGAGACCGTGACCTTGACCAGGGTGTCCTCGACCGGGACGGCCATGTGGCTGATGTGGACGCGCAGGCGTTCGGCGACGCGGCGGGCCTCGTTGATGTCGGCGCCGGGCAGCAGCACCACGAACTCCTCGCCGCCGAACCGGCCCACCACGTCGTAGTCGCGCAACTGACTGCGCAGCATGGACGCCACCCCCACCAGCACCTCATCGCCGACGAGGTGGCCGTGAGCGTCGTTGACGCGCTTGAAGTGGTCGATGTCGATGATGAGGAGCGCCAGGGACTCGCCGGTGCGCCGCGCTCGTACGATCTCGGTGTCGGCCTCGCGCTGCCAGGCGGCCGCGTTGAGCAACCCGGTCTTGGCGTCAGTACGGGCGGCGGCCTGGAGCTGCGCGTGCAGGAGGCTGCGCTGCAACAGCACCACAGGCGGAAGCGCGAGCAGCAGCAGAGCCATGTTGAGCCCGCACGCGATCGAGACCGTGACGCCCAGGCACAGCTCGACGATGTCCAGCAGCACGCTCTCCCGGTCCCACAGCACCTCGCGCCAGGTCATGTCGGGGTCGGCGGTGTGGGCGGCGATGGCGATGAGCGCGATGTTGAGCACCGCGAAGAGCGCGGCGGCGGCCACCGCGAACATGATCGGCGCCCCGCTCCCCTGGGCCAGCACCGACGGGTCGGGAACGAACCAGTGGAAGCCCAGGGACGCCGTGCACCCGGCGAGCCCGATGGCGGCCGAGCTGAACACCCGGCGATAGAGGACGGTGGCGCGTACCCGCACCTGGAGCAGGATCTGCAGCACGATGGGGGCGAAGAGCGCGTACACCGGCGGGAGGAGCAGCGCCACCGGCAGCCACCACGCCGACAGCAGGTCGCGCGACACTCCGGCCGGCATGCCGAGCCGCCTGGTCGCTTCGATGCAGACGGCGCCGCACGCCATGAGAGCGGCGAACGTCAGCGCGTCCCGCCACTGGAAGACGGTGAACGCCGAGAGCATGACGATCGCGACGAGATCAAGAGCGACGATCGCGCACAAGTAGCCGACCAGCGGGCGACGTTGCCCGAGCAATGGCCAGCGGTCGGTCAGTGTTGACACTCCGTCGCGAGGCTTGATCGAGGCGTGACTGGTCACCGCCATCTCGTCTCCTCTCAGACTAACGATGTGTAACACAATAATTGCGGAGTGTGCGATGTGCGATGGGAACCGATACGTTTGGCAATGACCACACCTGCTCAATTCGCGAGCGGGCCATGACGGACAGCCGCGCTGGAAAGGAGCAACCATGGTGCGGGGCGTGACCTGGACATGACAGGTGCTCTAGCCCACTGAGGCGGGCAACACACCATCGGCCGTCCCTCGGGGGCGTTCGCGAAATTCCGGCCGGTGCCCCCCTCCCCCTCCCGCCTCACCACCAGCCCAGTCACACCGCCCAACGGCACGCACCCCGCCTCCCCACCCCTCCCTTGCTCCCTCCGCCGGACTCCCTCCCGGACAACTCCCTCCGCCGGACTCCCCTCCCGGACAACTCCCTCCGCCCAACTCCCGCCCGCCCGACTCCTCCCCCGCCCGATCCCCCATGCGCCCGTCTGCACCTCTCCCCCGGCCTCTCGCCCGTTCCCCTTTCCTGCTTGCGCGCGGCGCGTGCGCGCCACCACGGCGCAGTGGGGCTGGTGGCGACCTCAAACGATGCCGGCTGCGGACCAGGGACGCTGAGCGGTGAGCGCTGAGCGCCCCCGCCACCCGCTGGGCGTGCGGGGTGAGCGCGCCCGCCACCCGTTGAGCATGCAAGGTGACCGTGCCGCCGCCCGTTGAGCATGCAAGGTGACCGTGCCGCCGCCCGTTGTGTGTGCAGGGTGAGCACGCCCGCCACCCGTTGGACGTGCGGGTCAGCGCGCCCGTCGTCCGTTGGGCGTGCGGGGTGGACGGGGATGTCGGCGTGTTCCGCGGTGTCCCGTGCCGCATGGTGGTCAAGGCCGGTGCGGCGCTGGCCTATGCGGCACGGGGCGAAGTTGCCTGTCAGGCGGCGGCGCGTTCTTCTGCTGCCGGGTGGTCTTGCTCCTCAGTCGCTGCCGTCGCCTCGGGGTCGGTTGCTGTGGTGGTGGCGGTCAGGATGCGGACTGTGTCGTCGTTCGGGCCCAGGGTGCGGACGAGGGTGTTGCCCGACCTGGTGTCCTGAGCCGGTGACTGCGGCTGCTCCGAGTCCGCGGCGGTGAAGTCGGGCATGGGGGTGCGGCTGGGGCGGGTGCCCATGGCCCAGTCGCGGGTCTCCTCGTCGAGCTTGTCGCGCATCTCCTTGCTCATCGAGCCGATGCCGCTGCGCTCGGGCTTGGTGAACACGCCCGAGCCCCACCGCAGGTCGTGGCCCACGGCGCTGGCCTCGATCTCGGGCATGAAGCGGCGGTCTCCCTCGGTGCCGAACTCACGGATGCGGAGCTTGCCCGACACCACCACCGGCTGCCCCGCGCGTATGGACGCCGCGACGTTCTCCCCGAGCGCACGCCAGCAGCGAACCGTGAAGCAGACCTTCTCGCCGTCCGTCCACTGGCCGGTCTTCCTGTCGAAGTAGCGGTGTGAGGTGAGGACCTTCAGTGAGGTGACCCTGGTGCCTTCGTCGAAGCTGTACTGCCTGGGCTCGGCTGCGACGTTACCGGTGAGCGTGATGTAGATGTCGTTCATCCCGTGCCTCCCATGCGGCGGGCCCGCTGCCCGCGACCTGGGCAATACGGTGCCGCGGGAGGGTGGGGTCAGGGACGCCCGAACGGGGTTCTGTGGAGGAGCTGCCTAAACGGGCGCCGCCTGTGGACAAGGGGGCCCGTTCGCGATGGCGACACCGCAGGCGCCGGTCGATGGTGGCGGTGTCTCTAAGCGCTGAGCGGCGATGGTGGTGCCTCCACACGCTGAGCAGCGGTGATGGCGGTGCAAGAGCATGAAAAGGCTGCCCGTCGTACGAACGCGGGCAGCCCCCCGACACCCCTCAGACGGACAAGTCGCGCATGGCCGTGTAGAAGGCGTGGTGCCGTTTCAGCTCTTCCTCCACCGGCTCCACGACCATGGTCGCCGACACGGCCGCGACCCGCCGGCGCATCTCCCGTTCGAGGCGCTCCCGCTCCCGCGAAGCGCCCAGCTCGACGAAGTTCCGGGAGGCGATGCCGGACAAAGCCCCCAACCCCAGGACGGATGCCATCATCAGCCCCACCCACGGCAACGTCGCACTGTCACCCAGGAGCTCCAGGGCATCCGGCAGCTGACCGGGCATGAGCAGCCCGACGACGAGCCAGGCGAGCCCGGCCACGAACGCCAGCACCAGCAGGTACTGCCAGACCTTGAGCACCCACCACCACACCGGTACGCGATCGAGCTGCGGCGCCACCTCGGCGAGATCCTCGGTGAGCGCCTGCGGCAGCCCCCTTGACCGGCCACGAGCCGCCTTGTGGACGGCCGTCCGCCACACCGGATGCATGCCGCCGGACAACCCGTCGGCCAGCGCCTGCACCGCGTTCGCCACCTCGGCCGACTGCGCGGTGACCGACGTGGTGCTGATGCCGCGGATCTCCTGCGCCACGTCGTCGAGCTTGAGGCTCTTCAGCGGATCGGCACGGAACTTCTCGGCCCACCGCGGGTACGGCCACCCGACGTACCGGTTCGACCGTTCGGCGTACATGTTCTCCATGGCCTCGCCCACGGCCGGCACGCCCACCGCGTCGCACAGCGCGTCGGTGAGCCCCATGCGGCGGGCCTCGTCGACCGCGGACGGCGCCGACAGGGCCTCCCCCATCGGCATGGCCTGGCTGAGCTTCTGCTCCAGCCGCTGCAGGTCGGCTTCGAGCTTCTGGATGGCGGCCCTGCGCCGGGCCACCGCGGTGGCGATCACGCTCTTGAGACTCTCGACGCCGCGGCCGGTGACGGCGGAGGTCGGTACGACGCTGGGGTGCTCGACGCCTTCCTTGCGCAGCAGGTCGTTGAGGTCGATGACCAGCTCGGCCAGCTCTTCGGTGGTCAGCCGGTCGGCCTGGTTGAGCGCGAACACGGTGACCGCGTCGTGCCCGGCCAGCTCGGTGACGTAGCGCCGGTGCGTGGACGCGTCGGCGTACTTCTGCGGGTCGAGCACCCACACCACCAGGTCGGCCAGCCCGATCAGCCGGTCGGCCTCGGTGTCGGTGAGCGCCCTGATCGAGTCGTGGTCGGGCAGGTCGAGCAGGATCAGCCCGTGCAGCTGGCTGTCGCCCTTGTCGAGCGCGCTCGCCCGGGAGAAGCGGTGGCGCCACTGGATCTGCAGCCAGTCGAGCAGCGGCCCAGACCCGTCGAGCCCCCACACGCAGGCGTGGGTGCGGGCGGTGGTGGGCCGGCGTACGCCGGTGGGCGACAGCTCCAGCCCCGAGATGGCGTTGAACAGCGACGACTTGCCGCTGCCCGTGCCGCCCGCGAGGGCGACGACGGTGTGCTCGGACGACAGCTTGAGCCGGTCGCCGGCGCGCAGCAGCAGCGCACTGGCCTCGTCGAGCAGCTTCTGGTCGAGCCGCCCCTGGCCCAGCTCCACCACTTTGGCGAGCGCGGACAGTCGCGGGGCCAGCCCCGGCCTGGTGGTCGTGGTGGTCATCGAGCGACCTCGAGGTTGTACGTAGCCTGGTAGAGGCGGGTTGCGACGGAGTCGTCCGGGATGCCGGCGGAGTCGAGCGCCTTCACGTAACGCATGGCTTCCTCGTCGAAGAGCATGCCGATCCTGGCCCGGAGATCACTGAATGCCTTGGTGCCGATGCCGCGCAGGGACTCGGCGCCGAGCAGGGCGTTGACCAGGCGGTGCGGCACGCCCTCGCCGTTGCCCCCGCTGAACATGGCCACCATGAAGATCAGGGCGAGCGACTCGGGGTCGAACGAGACGATCTTCGACACCGAGCGCTTGGCCACACCCTCCGTGCGTACGAGCTCGCCGAGGTGGTCCTGCCAGGACGCGATCGCACGACCGGTGTGGCGTACGAGGTCGTCCGACGGCCTGTCGAGGTCCTCCCCGAGCTTGGCCCCCAACTCCGAGCGGTGCCGCCAGCGCGCCGCCACCTCCTTCGAGGCGCGGTTGGCCGCGGCGACGATCACCGACTCGAGCCCCGACCTGATCGCCGCCTTGAATGCCAGCACCCGCTCCGGCGCCTGCCTGGCCGCCCTGCCGCGCCTGCGCAGGTGCAGCGCGCGCATCAGGTCGCCGGAACCCGCGAAGTCCTGCCAGCGGGCCAGCACCTCGCCGTGCAGCAGCGAGCCGTTCTTGGACGCCTTGTCGATGTCGCTCAACGCGCTCAGGAACGCCGCCTCGACGTCGCCGCGCAGCTCCGCCCTGATCGCGGCCCCCGCCTCCAGGTGCTTGGCCAGCGCCGGCACGCGGGTGCGGAAGCTGTTGAGCACGCCGTTCAGCGTCTCGCGTACGGCCGCCGCCCGCCTTGCCTCGTCGACCGACAGCTCCGCCAGCCACAGCCGCAGCTCCGTCACCTCGCTGTCGGGCAACCTGCCGTCGGACACCTTCGACTCGTGGATGACGAACCGCTCGATGTCGCCCAGACCGTACTCGGTCAGCATGCGGACGAAATGCTTGAGCACCACGTCGGCGGACTTGTCGGGCACCCGGGACAGAACGATCGCCAGCCGGGCGCCACGCTCCTTGGCCAGGCGCAGCACGTTCCAGGCCGGCGCGTCGGCGTAACGGGCGGCCGTCGTCACGAAGATCCACAGGTCGGCGGTGTCGAGCATGCGGCGGGCGATCTCGTGGTGCTCCTCGACCACCGAGTCGATGTCGGGGGTGTCGAGCAGCGCCACGCCCTGCGGCAGCTTCTCCGTCGGGGCGATGACCACGCTGTCCAGGCCCGCCTCGGGGGTCGGCTTGTCGAGCCGCTCGAGGCCGCCCAGCAGCTCGCCCTCCGCGAACCACTTGTGGTCCTCCGGGTGGCAGACCAGCACCGGGGTGCCGGTGGTCGGGCGGCGTACGCCGGTGCGCGAGACGTTCTTCTCGGCCAGGCTGTTGACCAGCGTGGACTTGCCCGCGCCAGTCGAACCGGCCACCACGATCAGGGCCGGGGCCGTGCTCGTCCTGATTCTCGGGACGACGTAGTTCTCCATCTGGGCCAGCAGGGCCGCCTGCGCCTGCCGCGCCTCGGCCGACCCTGGCAGGTCGTCGCAGAAGCGTACGTCGGCGATGCTCTCGCGGAGGGCGTTCAGGGCCGTCGTGAGCGCCTCGACCGTCTCGGGCGGCAACTCCTCGACCCGCTCACCGGGCCCAGCCGGCGACGCCTCGGGCCACCCGGCCTCGCCCCCATCCTCCTGAGCGTCCTGGGCCTGGACGTCCTCGCCCTCAGCCTGCTCACCGTCGTCAGCGGACTCGCCGTCCTTCGGCTGCTCGTCGGAGGTCTGCTGCTCCCGGGAGCCGGTCTTCTCGCCGGAGGTGTGCTCGCTCTGGGAGCGCGGCTCGGACGCGGCGGGCTCGGAGGTCTCCGGCTTTCCGGCTTCGTCCGCGCTCACCGGCTCATCGGGCTGCCGAGCATCCTGTACGTCACCAGCGCCGGCCGACGGGGACGGCTGTTTGCCCACCGGTGGCTGCCGCAGCACGGCCGGCTTCTCGAAGAGCGAGGGACGCCCCGAGGAAGGCTCAGAGGACGCGGCCGGCACGTCGATGGACGGGAATGACGGCCAGTCGATCGACGGGACAGACGGTTCGTCCGTGGTCCGACGGGACGGCCCATCGCTGGACGGATAGGACGGCGCGTCCGTGGACGGGTACGAAGGCCCGTCGGTGGACGCGAAGGACGGCCTGTCACCGGGCGCGGGCTCCCGGAGGACGGCCGGCTTCTCGAACATCGAAGTGCGCCCCGAAGGCGGCTCGGGCTGCTGCTCGACCTTGCGCGCCGGGCGGAACGCCCACGAGGTCCCCTCATCGGCCGCCGGGCCCTCGGCACGGGACGACCGGCCGGGCGCCGGAAACTCACTGGAGGGGCTGTCGGTGGCAGGAGGGTTCTGCAACACGGCCGGCTTCTCGAACATCGAAGGTCTGGGGGACGAAGGCTTCTCGAAGAGCGAAGGCCGACGCCCGCCCCGCTCCTCGGACGCAGAAGCAACGGCATCCGCCCGCTCACCAGCATCCGACGCAACGGCATCCGCCTGCTCACCAGATCCCGGTGCCAGGGCATCCGCCCGCTCACCAGATCCCGGTGCCAGGGCATCCGCCCGCTCACTAGATCCGGACGCAACGGCATCCGCCTGCTCACCGGAGGCTGCGCTGACGGTGCTCGCCTCGGCCTGGCCCTGGGCAGCAATTTCAGCGCCCCCGGGAGCGGTCGCTTCCGCAGTCTGGGGCGGATCGGACTCAGCGGCTCCGGTCGGGCCGGTCTCTCCGGCTTCGGCTGTCTTGACGTCGCCGCCGGCGGCCGCTTCGGGCTCGCTGGGTTCGGGCGCATCGGCCTCGTCAGGCGTTACGGCGTCTGTGGCACCGGATGCCGCGGAGCCCTCGGATGCGGAAGCCGTGGAGTGCTCCGGGGTGGAAACTGTGGGGCGTTCCGGGGTGGAGGTTGTGGGGTCCTCGGGGGTGACCGGGGGGGCTTCGGTCAGGGGGGTCGCCTCCTGCAGGGGGTTGCGGGGCTTGGACTTCTTGGGGCGGCGCGGGTGGTCGTCGGCGGATGTGGGGTCCCCCGTGCCCTCTCCGGAAGCCTCTGGGAGGGCGTCGTCGGTTATCGGGCGGAAGCTCATCGTCTGCTCCCCGGGCGGCTCCGGCCGCCCGTCATCCATGGCCGTGTTCACGGCAAGCGCTCCGCTCGAACCATCTCGACCTCCTGGCCGACCCTCACGACGTCGCCGACGATGACGATCGCCGGCGGCCGGATCCCAGCCGCGGACACGCGGTCGGCCACGGTGGAAAGCGAAGCGGTGACCGCCCGCTGGGTCGGAAGGGTACCGTCCTGCACCACCATTACGGGAGTCTCTGGAGAACGTCCGTCACGGATGAGGGCTTCTGCGACTTTTGGCAGGCGTTCGACGGCCATCAGCAGCACCAGAGTGCCGTGAGAGCGCGCCAGGGCGGGCCAGTCGACGGTGGAGGCGGGGTCGTCGGGCGCCACGTGCACGGAGATCACGTGGAACTCCTGGCTCACCCCGCGATGGGTGACGGGCACGCCGGCCGCGGCGGGCACGGCGACGGCGCTGGTGAGGCCGGGCACGATGAGCACCGGGATGCCGGCCTCGGCGCAGGCGATGAGCTCTTCGCCGCCCCGCCCGAACACGAACGAGTCGCCGCCCTTGAGCCTGACCACGAACTTGCCCTGCCTCGCCCGGTCGATGAGCAGCTCGTTGATGGTCTCCTGGGGCAGCGAACGGCCGTAGGGGACCTTGGCGGCGTCGATGAGCTCGACGTCGGGGGCCAACTCGTCGAGCAGGGCGCGCGGCGCGAGGCGGTCGGCGACCACGACGTCGGCCTGGGCGAGCAGCTGGCGCCCGCGCACGGTGATGAGGCCGGGATCGCCGGGGCCGCCGCCGACGAGGGCGACACCGACGGGTTTGGTGCGGTTTCGCCGGGCGTCGACGGTGCCGTCGCGCAGCGCGCCGACGATGGCGTCGCGGATGCCCGCGGCCCTGCGCGGGTCGCCGCCGGCGGTGACGGCCACGCCGATCTCATCGACCCGCCCGGTGGCAGGGGTCCAGGCGGCGGAGGCGTCTTTGTCGTCGGCGCGCACGCACCACACACGCTTGGCCTCCGCCTCGGCGGCGACCGCCGTGTTGACCGACCGGTCGTCGGAGCACGCCTGTACGAGCCAGGCCCCGTCGCAGTCGCCGACCTCGTAGGGCCGGGCGTGCCACGTGACCCTTCCCGCGGCGATCAGGTCGTCGAGCGCCGGTGTGACGGACGGCGAGACGACCGTGACCTCCGCACCGGCCTCTAGCAGCGCGGGCACCCGGCGCTGGGCGACGCGGCCGCCGCCCACGACGAGCACCCGGCGGCCGGAAAGCCGCAGGCCGAGGAGGTAGGGACCCATGGGGGGAATCTCCCGTTCGCGAAGGTTGTGTTAGGAGGTAAACCTACCGGCTTCGCTTGTGTCATTTGCTGCGCACACGTTAACGAGCGTGGAAAGCGACCGCGCGAGGCCCGCCCTCATCGTCACCACGGCGTCCGGCCATCGCTGTCAGGCACCAAGGATAACCCGATCCCGCAGGCCATCGCCCTGGACGTACGCCTGCAGGCGCGGTGAAGAGCGGCGAGCCCCCGGTCGCCGTACGGCACGTCACACGGGCTTCTCGGTCACCCCGGCCGAGTCGAACGTGGCCACCTCGTGCAGCACCCGCACCGCCGCGCACACCGTCGGGAGCGCCAGCAGGCCGCCGGTGCCCTCGCCGAGCCGCAGCTCCAGATCCATGATCGGGCGCAGCCCGAGGTGGTCGAGCGCGGCGCCGTGGCCCGGCTCGGCGGAGCGGTGGCCGGCCACGCAATGGTCGGTGACGGCGAGGTCGAGCGCCGCGGCGACCAGCGCGGCGGCCCCGGAGATGACGCCGTCGAGTATCACCGGCACGCGCGCGGCGGCCCCGGCGAGGATGAACCCCGCGATGGCCGCGTGCTCGAACCCGCCGACGGCCGCGAGCGCACGCAGCGCCTCGCTGGGCGAGGAGGCGACGTCGGCGAGGGCGTGGGAGCGCATGGCCTGGCGGACGATGCCGACCTTCAGCTCGTACGTCTCGTCGTCGATGCCGGTGCCCCGCCCGGTCACCTCGGCCGGGTCCCTGCCGGTGAAGGCGGAGACGAGGGCGGCGGAGGCGGTGGTGTTGGCGATGCCCATGTCGCCGGTGATGAGGCAGCGGGCGCCGGAGTCCACGAGGTCCCTGGCCACCTGGATGCCCGCCTCCAGCCCCCGGACGGCCTGGTCGACGGTCATGGCGGGGCCCGCGGACAGGTCGGCGGTGCCGTACGCGATCTTGCGCTTGATGAGCCCCGGCGCGTCGGGCAGGTCGGCGGCGACGCCGACGTCCACCACGGTCACGGACGCGCCCGCCTGCGCCGCGAAGGCGTTGGCGACCGCGCCGCCGGCGAGGAAGTTGGCGACCATCTGCACGGTCACCTCCTGCGGCCATGGGCTGACGCCGCGCGCGTGCACGCCGTGGTCGGCGGCGAAGATGGCCAGGGCGGCCGGCTCGGGCATGGGCGGCGGGCTGACGCCGGCCGCGCCCGCGAGACGGATCGAGACCTCCTCCAGCGCGCCGAGCGAGCCGCGGGGCTTGGTGAGGCGGTCCTGGTGGGCGCGGGCGTCGGCGAGCGCCCCAGGGTCGGCGGGGCGGATCGCGGCGAGCGTCTCGGCGAGCACGAAAACCTCCACTTACGGGACGAGTTGGAGCGCTTCTTCGTAGCGGTCGATGACGACGTCAGCGAGTGTCTCGCAGTCGCCGATCACCTCGGCGCAGCGGATGTCGAGATCGGGGTGCCCGGCGCCGTACGCCAGCGCCTGCGCCCACACTCGCTCCAGCAGCCCGCCCGCGAACAGCAGGTACGGCACCACGATGACGCGCTTGGCGCCGAGCCGGCGGCAGCGTTCGAGCCCGCCGGGCACGCCGGGCGGCGTGACGGAGACGAACGCGGTCTCGACGGTCATGAAGTCGTAGGCGTGGGTCTCCCAGAACAGCCGGGAGACGCGGTGGATCTCCGCGTTGGCGGTGGCGTCGGTGGAGCCCTCGCCGACCAGGACGACGGCGGTCTCGCCCGGCTCGACGTGGGCGTGGAGGTCTTCGGACGGCGAGGCGTCGACCGCGCGCAGCCGGGGCCTGGCACCGGCGAGCTCCAGCGAGCGCGGACGGGAGATCTCGGTGGCGGCCTCGTTGAGCCGCTCGGCCAGCAGCGCGAGCACGCGCGGGTCGGGGCCGAGGGGGCGGCCGTAGTCGTACATGAGCGTGGGGTGGCGCTGCTGCTCAAGCGCCATCGCGGCCGGGAACTCCTCGCCCACCCTGCTGAGGCTCAGCGGCAGCGCGACCAGCCGGTGGTGCCCCCGCGCGACGAGGGAGGCGACCGAGTCGCTCAGCCGGGGCGTGGCCCGCTCGAGATAGCCGCCAGAGACGTCGGCGCCCGTCTGGTCGAGGCGGCAGCGCAGGCGGTGTACGAACCTGCCGAACTCGGCGGCGTAGGCGTCGTCCTGTGAGCCCTGCCCGATCAGCAGGAGCGGCGGCTTCATTGAGGGATTCTCCGGTGCGGTAGACAAAGTCACGCGAGGATAACCGATGCGCGCCGGTAGGGAACAGGTCACCCTGTGTGCGCGGGCCTGGCGTGCACCACGAAGACGGGGTCGGCGGCGGTCAGGCGGTGTGCGCCGTCGGGGTCGACGCTCAGCCTGGAGGCCAGGATCTGCGTACCCTCGCCCCGGTAGCCCTGCTCGCGCAGCCGGTCGAGCACGGCGGGCACCTGCTCGACCTTGCGCAGCGCGCAGACCAGCGCGCGTGGCCGCCGCGCGGCGCAGGCGTCGATCACGTCGAGCCCGCCGCCGCCCACGTAGACGGCGTCGGGGTCGGGCAGCGGCTCCAGCGCGGGCGGCGCCTGTCCCCTGGTCAGCGCCACTTTCACCCCATGTTCGAGTACGTTGGCGCGCAGCGCGGCACAGCGGGCCTCGTCGCGTTCGACGGCCACGACGGCCGCGCCGAGCCTGGCGCACTCGACGGCGATCTGGCCGACGCCGGCGCCGACGTCCCAGACCAGGTCGCCGAGCCGCGGCCCCAGCTTGGCCAGCACGTACGCCCGCACCTCGGGCGGGATCCCGTCGTCGCCGAACGCCAGCGCCCACTCCTGCGGCCCCGGCTGCGCGCCCGCCACCCAGCCCCGCTCGCCCGGCCGGTGCAGCGGATCGACGACGAGCACCACGTCGGGGTCCTTCCACGGCCGGGTGGTGGCCTCGCCCATGCGGCTGTGGGTGACGCGCTCGTCGGGGCCGCCGAGGTCCTCGCAGACGATGAGCGCGCGCGGCGTGGTGGGCGCCAGCTCCCTGGCGATCTCGGCGGGGCCGACGCCGGGCGCGACGAGCAGGGCGACCTTGGGGTGGGCGCGGCAGGCGTTGACCACCCTGGCGAGCTGGGCGGGCCCGGACGGCGCCACGACCAGGGCATCGTCCCAGTGCAGCCCGGCGCGGGCGAAGGCCCTGCCGACGAGGGACGTGGCGGGCAGGACGTCCGGTTTGAGGCCGTGTGCCCGCAGCTCGCGGACGACGCCGAAGAAGCCGGGGTCGCCCTGGACGAGCACGACCGCGGGGCCCTCGCCGTGTTCGAGATGGTCGTCGATGGTCTCCAGCAGCGACGTGTCCCGCGCGGTCGCCGCGTTCAGCTTGAGCTGCCCGATGATCGCGTCGGGGCCCACGACGAGCCCCGCCTCGTGCAGCCTGGTCACCGCCCTGGCCGACAGCTCGGAACCGTCCCAGCCGACCACCGTGATCATGCGCCTCACCGTCCTCACCTCAAGGGTGACGGCTGCGGAGGGGTTTCACAAAGGGGGACGGGGTCAGTCCGCCGTGCCCTCAGGCCAGATCCGACGGGATGAGGCTGTAGACGACCAGGTCCTCGCCGGCCAGCGACGAGCGCGCGACGCCCTCGCGGACGAAGCCGGCCTTCTCGGCGACCCGCTGGGAGGCGGTGTTGGCGGTGGCGGCGCGCAGCTGGAGCCGGGCGAAGCCGTGCCGCTCGAACAGCCAGCGGGCGACGGCCAGCACGGCTTCGGCCGCGTAGCCGTTGCCCCTGGCCCAGGGCGCGGTCATGTAGCCGACCTCGGCGGTCCTGTTGTGCCAGTCGAGGTCGCGCAGGTCGAGGTTGACCGCGTACCTGCCGGTCGCGAGCTCCTCGGCGGTCCAGGCGACGCCGATGCCGCGGATGCGCTGGCGCTCGGTGTGGGCGATGTAGGCGCGCGCGTGCTCCTCGGTGTAGCCGCGCGGCACGCCCGTGTACTCCTGGGTGAGTGGGTCGGCGCCGGTGGCCGCCAGGTGCGGCGCGTCGCGCGGCTCCTGGGGGCGCAGCCGGAGCCGCTGGGTGAGCAGGTCCGCCTTCGGCAGCGTGGCGCCGGGTGCCGGGCTGTCGGTGCGCAGCAGGCCGAGAACGACGAGGTCGTGCGTGCCGTCGTCGTCCAGCACGGCTTCGCGGACGACGCCCTCCCAGGTGAAGCCCGCTTTGCGGGCGACGCTGAGCGAGGCGTGGTTGTCCAGGTTCGCGGTCAGGTCGATGCGGCGCAGCCCGACGGTCTCGAACGCCCACTTCGCCAGCCCGCGCACCGCCTCGGTGGCGAAGCCGCGCCCCCGGTAGAGGGGGTGCACGCCGTAGCCGACCTCGGTCGTCCCCGTGCTCCATGAGGTCTTGAACAGGCTGATCGCGCCCACGATGATGCCCTCGCCGTCGGTCATCGCGAGGTGGATGCCCTGGCCGCTGCGGCGCAGCTCGTGCACGCCCTGCCGCAGCCACTGCTCGACGCCGCCGGCCTTGGCGGGCGCGCCCGGCGGCAGGAACCGTACGCCGGACTTGACGATCGAGCGGATCCTGGGCTCGTCCGCAGGGCCGAACGGCCGCAGCGTCAGCCGGGCCGTGGCGATGCGCACATCGGGGTCGAACACGCTGGGCAGGGTACACAGCCGCGATGTTTGCCCACGAAAGCGGGGGTAGGGGCGCATCAGAGAGGAGTGAGAGAAGCATGGAACGTGGGAGCGACAAGCACGGACCCCGCCTGGACGAGGAGCAGAAGCACGAGACCGAGGGCATGATGCGCGGCGGCGGCACGACGCACGCCGAGGAGTGGAAGGAGCCCGAGGCCATGCCGTCCGCCGGAGAGGAGTCGTCGTCGTACCCGCCCGGTCACGCGCCCGGCGTCTCGGAGGGCATGACGCAGCGTGACGTGGACGTCCGCAGCGACCTGGCGAAGTGGCTGAGCGACACCCATTGGCCGGCCTCGAAGGAGGAACTGCTGGCCAGGGCCCGCCGTGAAGGCGCTCCCGATCCCGTGACCGACATGGTGGAGTCGCTGCCCGATCGCGACTACACGAACATGTCCGACATCGCCAAGACCCTCGGTCTCGGCGTGGAGCAGCGGAGGTTCTGAACCGTGCGGCTCGACTTCATCCGCCCCCTGTACGACCGGCGCGGACCGTACGCGTCGGTCTACATGGGAGCGCTCACCGTCCCGGAGCGCAAGGCCCACTGGCGCAGCGTCCGCGACCGGCTCGACCACCAGGTGGACGACGCCACCATCGAGGCGCTCGAAGAGGAGGCGCTGCAGGCCGCCGCCGGGCGGGCGCTGTTCGCGACGGACGGCACGGTGGTGCTGGCGGAGTCGCTGGCGCGGCCGCCCGATGAGCTGGCCACCTGCTCGCCGCTGCCGCACGTCACGCCGATGCTGATGCGGCGCGGGGAGAACGTGCCGCACATCCGGGTCATCGTGGACCACGCGGGGGCCGAGGTGACCGTGTACGGCGGCGGCGCGCCGCGCAGGACGACGGTGGAGGCCGAGTCGTGGCCTTTGCAGAAGACGTCACAGGGCGGCTGGTCGCAGCGCCGCTACGAGCAGGCCGTCGAGGACACCTGGGAGAAGAACGCGGTCGCGGTCGCGCACGAGATCGACGAGCAGGTACGCAGGATCGGCGCGGAGCTGGTCCTGGTGGCCGGGCAGCCGAAGTCGCGCTCGTACCTGCTGCGCCATCTCGGCACCCAGTCGGCCGACCGCGTGACGATCGTCGAGCACGGGAGCCGCGACGACCACGGGCAGTTCGAGAAGGACGTGGAGCGCGCGCTCGACGAGTGGCTCGCCCGCCGCTGCGCCGAGTTGCTCGAACGTCACCAGGAGTCGGCCGCGCCCGCCGGGCCCGCGCGCGTCGCGCAGGCGCTGCGCGAGGGCCGCGTGCACGCGGTACTGATGCCCGGTGAGCTGCCCGCGCCGGTCTGGGTCGGCGATGGCGGCACGCAGGTGGGCACCGACCCCAACGAGCTGCGCCACTGGGGGGTGGCCGAGCCGGTGCGTGAGCGCGCCGACTCCGCGCTGGTCAGGGCGGCCGCGATGACGGACGCCGAGGTGTGGTTCACCGACGACGTCAAGGACGTCGCCGCGGTCCTGCGCTACTGACAGAAACGCCGCCACGGCGCCTCACCACAGGCCAGGACGCCGCCACGGCGCCTCACCACAGGCCAGGACGCCGCGACGGCCCATCGCCCAGACCAGGACGCCGCGACGGGCCACCGCCACCGGCCAGGACCGGCGGTGGCACTCAGCAGAGTGCCTCAGGTGCTGATGACCACTTCCAGGGTCCGGGGGCCGTGGACGCCCTCGACCCGGTTCAGCTCGATGTCGCTGGTCGCCGAGGGCCCGCTGATCCAGGTGAGGGGCCGCGACGGGTCGAGCCTGGCGATCGCTTCAGGCACGCCGGGGACGATCTGGTCCGCCCGCACCACGCACAGGTGGTAGTCGGGCACCAGCGTCTGCGCCCGCGTGCCCTGGCCGGGGCCATGGTCGAGGACGATGGTGCCGGTCTCGGCGACCGCGACCGCGCAGCCGGTGATCACGCCGTCGGCGGTCCGCAGGTCGGGCCAGCCGCCCTCCCGGTCGAAGCCGTCGGGGACGACCATCCTGCGCTCGCCCAGACACGCGTCGATGGTGGCCGGCACGTCGGCAGCCGCCACGACGTGCACGATCGCGCGGTAGTCGTCCACCCGCTCGGCGAACAGGCGTACCAGCTCGGCCGTGTCCACCTCCCGCCGCACGCGGTAGCCGCGCGGGATCTCGACATCGGGCGCCCCCGCCACGGCCCTGCCGATCCTGGCCAGGATCTCCTCACGCGCGCTCATTCCGCCTCCTCGCCCGCGCCGCCGCCGGTCCGCTTCCACCAGTCCCTGAACGGCTCCTCGGGGATCTCCGGCACGTCCCTGGTGTCGGTCCACGCCGACAGCGGCCCCGGCAGCCGTCTCGGTACCACCTTGCGCAGGCGGGAGGCCGCGCGCTGCGCCTTGGCCAGGCGTTCGTGGTCGTCGAGCACCCAGCCGGCCACCTTCATGCCGGCCTTCTCGGCCGCGCCGTGCGGCGCCTTGGCGCGCAGGTCCACCAGGACCTCTGGGATGTCGATGGCGACCGGGCACACCTCGTAGCAGGCGCCGCACAGGCTGGAGGCGTACGGCAGCGAGGCGTCCAGCTCCGAGGTCATGCCTCTGAGCTGCGGGGTGAGGATCGCGCCGATCGGCCCGGGATAGACCGAGCCGTACGCGTGGCCGCCGGCCCGCTCGTACACGGGGCACACGTTCAGGCAGGCCGAGCAGCGGATGCAGCGCAGCGCCTGGCGGCCCACCTCGTCGGCGAGCACGTCGGTGCGGCCGTTGTCGAGCAGCACCAGGTGAAAGTCCTGGCCCTCGACGGCGCCGGTCCACATGCTCGTGTACGGGTTCATCCGCTCGCCGGTGGAGCTGCGCGGCAGAAGCTGGAGGAACACCTCCAGATCCCGCCAGGACGGCAGCAGCTTCTCGATCCCGACGACGCTGATGAGGGTCTCGGGCAGCGACAGGCACATGCGGCCGTTGCCCTCCGACTCCAGCACGACGAGGGTGCCGCTCTCGGCCACCATGAAGTTGGCGCCGGAGATCGCGACCTTGCTCCTGAGGAAGCGTTCGCGCAGGTGGAGCCGGGCCGCCTCGGTCAGCGCGGGCGGGTCGTCGGTGAGGTCGGCCGAGACGCCGGGCATCTTGTCGAGGAAGATCTCCCGGATCTCCGAGCGGTTGCGGTGGATGGCGGGAACCAGGATGTGGCTCGGGAAGTCGTCGCCGAGCTGCACGATCAGCTCGGCGAGGTCGGTCTCGTACGCGCTGATGCCGTGCTCGGCGAGCGCCTCGTTGAGCCCGATCTCCTGGGTGGCCATCGACTTGACCTTTACCACCTCGTGCTCGCCGGTGGCCTTGACCAGCTCGGTGACGATGCGGTTGGCCTCGGCGGCGTCCCTGGCCCAGTGGACGGTGCCGCCGGCCGTGGTGACCGCGGCCTCCAGCTGGAGCAGGTAGCGGTCGAGGTTGCGCAGCGTGTGGTCCTTGATGGCCTTGCCGGCGGCGCGCAGCTCCTGCCAGTCGGGCAGCTCGCCGACGACGGAGGCGCGCTTGCCGCGAATGGTGTGGGTGGCCTTGCGGAGGTTGAAGCGCAGCTGCGAGTTCTGGACAGCTTTCTCCGAGTTTTCCGGGAAATTTCCTGGCATTCCGAGGAATGTCGCGCTCATTGGGCCTCCTCCGTGGACGCGAGGATCTCGGCCAGATGCATGGTCCTGACGCCCGCCCGCTGCCGGCCCAGCGTGCCGCCGATGTGCATGAGGCAGGAGTTGTCGGCCGCGCACAGCACCTCGGCGCCGGTGTCCAGGATGTTGCGGGTCTTGTCGGCGCCCATCGCGGCGGAGATCGCCGGGTTCTTCACGGCGAACGTGCCGCCGAAGCCGCAGCACTCCTCGGCGCCGGGCAGCGGGACGAGTTCGAGGCCGCGCACGTTCCGCAGCAGCCGCAGGGGACGGTCGCCCAGGTGGAGGCCGCGCAGCGAGTGGCACGTCGGGTGATATGTCACCCGGTGCGGGAAATATGCCCCGACGTCGTCAACCTTCAGGACGTCGATCAGGAACTCCGACAGCTCGTACACCTTGGGCGCGACCTCCGCGATCGCCGCCGCGCCCCGGCTGCCCGGCTTGGCCAGCTTCGGATACTGCTCGCGCACCATGGCCGCGCACGATCCCGACGGCGCCACCACGGCGTCGTACCCGGCGAAGACCTCCGTGAAGTGCCGCGCCAGCCGTACGCCCTCCGTCCGATAGCCGGTGTTGACGTGCATCTGCCCGCAGCAGGTCTGGGCGGCGGGGAAGTCCACCTCGCAGCCGAGCCTGCGCAGGAGCGACACGACCGCCTTGCCGGTGCCGGGGAAGAGCGTGTCGTTCACGCATGTAATGAACAGGGCGACTCGCACGACTCTCCTTCCAAAGGTATGGTCCGACCACAATATGGTCAGACCATACTCGAAGCCATCATGTCCGGCCAGGGAGGGCTGTTGGACGGAACCGGCTGGCGTCCCGTCAAGCGGACGCGGACGTTCGAGGACGTCCTCGCTCAGATCGAGCGGCGCATCGCCGAGGACGGCCTCACCGTGGGCGACCGGCTGCCCGCCGAGCGGCACCTCGCCGAGCAGTTCGGCGTGAGCCGCTCCTCCGTACGCGAGGCGATGCGCGTGCTGGAGACCCTCGGCGTGGTCTCGTCGCAGGCGGGACGGGGCCCCGACGCGGGCGCGGTGCTCACCTCGCGCCCCGACTCGGCGCTGAGCGACCTGCTGCGCCTCCACCTCGGCCTGACCGGCCTGGAGATGCGCGAGGTCATCGACACCCGGCACATGATCGAGCAGTGGGCGGCCGCCCACGCCGCCACCCGCGCCGCCACAGTGAGTGCCACAGTGAGTGCCGCAGGGGGTGCCGCCACCACGGAGCTGGCGGCGGCGCTGGCCGGGATGGACGCGGCCGGGTCGCCTGAGGAGTTCGTTGAGCACGACACGGCCTTCCACTGCGCGATCGCGGACGCCTCCGGCAACCGGCTGGTGGCCGCCATCATGCGGTCGCTGCGCGACTCGATGCGCAAGTACTCGGTGGAGGCGGTGCGCCGGCTGGGCGACACCTCGGTGCTGCGCGCCGACCACGTACGCATCCTCGAGGCCATCGACGGCGGCGACCCCGAGGAGGCGGCGCGAGCGGTCTCCGAGCATCTGGCGCACGCCTACCCCACGCTCTTCCGCTGACCCGCTCACTCCACCCGGTCTCACTCCACCCGGTCTCACTCCACCCGGTCGGCCTGCCGGCAGGTCGCCCCCGAGCACGCGACCATCGCCGACAGCCGCTCGTCCAGCCGGGCCAGCAGCGACAGGTCGGCGGACATGGCGAGGTTGTCGAGCTGGTAGGGGTCGGCGTCGAGGTCGTAGAGCTGCCGCTCCCCCGTCTCGTACCGCACGTACGTGTACTGCTCGGTGCGTAGCGCCTGGTAGGCGGGCACGGGCGTCTGGGCCGCCGACATGCGGTTGGCCGGGCGGACGAACTCCACGAGCACCTGTCTGCGCCACTCCGGCGGCGGCTGCCCGCGCAGCAGCGGCGCCAGCGAGCGCCCCTCGGCGAAGTCCGGAACGGTGGCGCCGCCCAGCTCGGCGACGGTCGGCGCGAGGTCGATCGTGGCGCTCATGTGCGCGACCGTCGAGCCGGGCGCGACGCCCGGCCCTCTGACGACGAGCGGCACCCTGATCGCCTCGTCGAACGGCGTGGTCTTGCCGTGCTTGATCCGGTGCGTGCCGAGGTGGAAGCCGTTGTCGGAGGTGAAGAAGACGTAGGTGTTCTCCAGCTTGCCCGACTCCTCCAGAGCCCGCAGCACCGAGCCGACCAGGTCGTCCACGCCGAGCATCGAGCGCAGCCTGGCGCGGTGCCGCTCGTCGACGGCGGCCTCCGCGCGCGGCGACAGCGGCGGCTGCATCTGCATCCACAGCGGCTCGGCACTGATGTCGTCCTGGTCGTACGACGGCGTGCGCGGCGCGACCTCCATCGGGAAGGCCTCGGCGTGCCGGAAGGCGGGATTGGCCGGATTGTGCGGGCCCACCGGGTTCAGATAGAGGAAGAACGGCTGGTCGGAGGCCGTGATGAAGGAGCGGGCGTGACCGGCGAGCACGTCGGACAGGTAGTCCTGCTCGGCCCAGCCGTAGTCGCGCAGCGCGCCGTTCTCGTTGAGCCGGTAGCCGTACTCCTCGTAGAGGGCGCGTACGGGGACCCGCCAGTCGTTCCAGCCGGGCGGCACGTACGTCTCGGGCGCCGAGTTCCCCGGATAGTGGTTGAGGAACTTGCCCATCAGCGCGGTGCGGTAGCCGGCCTGCTGCATCCAGGTGCCGAGGGTGGAGCGTTCCAGGCCCAGCTCGTGGAAGCGGTGGAAGCCGCCCTCGGGAGCGGTGTTGGTGAGCACGCCGTGGCTGTGGACGTGCTGGGAGCGCAGGATCGACGAACGGGACGGGCAGCACCAGGAGTTGGTCACGAAGTGGCGGTCGAACGAGGCGCCCTGGGCCACGAGCTGCTGGGTGATGGTCGGGAAGTGGTGGAGCGTGCCGGTCTCGAGGTCGTCGGCCATGATGACGACGATGTTGGGCCGCGACTGGCTCTGGGCCACGCTGGGCTCGGCCGCCGGCAGCAGGAGCAGCAGGCAGACGAGTCGCGACAGGGCCTTCAGCACAGAGTGTGACTTCCCCGGAGGATCCGCCATTGACACGTTGGGCCGCCACGGCAGTAATAGAACTTAATTCCGGAGGTGGTCCTTGAAATGAAGCTCGGCCTGAACCTCGGCTACTGGCAGCGCGGCGCCGACGACGCGACCGAATCGGTGCTGGCGGCCGAACGGCTCGGCTACGACTCGGTGTGGACCGCCGAGGCGTACGGCAGCGACGTGTTCACCCCCCTCGCCTGGTACGGCGCGCGTACCAGCCGCATCAAGCTCGGCACCTCGATCGCGCAGATCTCCGCCAGGCCGCCGGTCACGACGGCGATGACCGCGATGACCCTCGACCACCTCACCGGCGGCCGGCTGCTGCTGGGCGTGGGCGCGTCGGGCCCGCAGGTCGTGGAGGGCTGGTACGGCCAGCCGTTCGCCAAGCCGCTGGCCAGGACCCGCGAGTACGTCGAGATCATGCGCAAGGTGTGGCGCCGCGAGGAGCCGGTGACCGGCGAAGGCCCGCACTACCCGCTGCCGCTGCCGGGCGGCCTCGGCAAGCCGCTCAAGCTCATCACGCACCCGCTCCGGCAGGACATCCCCGTCTATCTCGGCGCGGAAGGGCCCAAGAACGTGGCCCTGGCCGCCGAGGTGGCACAGGGCTGGCTGCCGCTGTTCGCGTTCCCCGAGAAGATCGAGCAGATGTACGGCGACGCGCTCGCCGGCGCCCCCGCCGGCTTCGACGTGGCCGCCATGGTGCTGGTGGTGATCTCCGACGACGTACGGGCCGCGCTCGATGGCGTCAAGACCATGCTGACCCTCTACATCGGCGGCATGGGCGCCAAGCAGCGCAACTTCCACGCCGACATCATCGGCCGCATGGGCTACGCCGAGGCCGCCGAGCACATCCAGTCGCTCTACCTGGCAGGACGCAGGGACGAGGCGTTCCGTGCGATCCCGGACGAGCTGGCCGACGGCATCTCGCTCGTCGGCCCGCCCGGCCGGATCAAGGAACGCCTCGAGCTGTGGCACCGCAGCCCGGTCACCAGCCTGCTGGTGATGGGGGTGCGGGACGAGCCCTCGCTGAAGCTCGTCCGCGACCTCGTGCTCGGCTAGCGGCTAGTCGGGGCGCGGCGCGGGGTCGGTGGTGACCGAGCGCAGCAGCGGCCGGCTCAGCGCGCCCGCCCCGATCACCCCGGCGAAGCCGGCGACGACGCAGACCGCGAGGGTCAGCGCGCCGGTCACGTTGGGCTCGCCGAGCATGAACGGCAGCCCGCAGAACACCCCGGTCAGGATCGCGCCGCCGCCCATCACGGTCAGCGGGATGAGCGTCTCGGACCTGCGCGCCTTGTCGAGCACCTCCAGCGGCGTGCCGGCCAGGCGCAGCAACCCGTACGTCTGCCGCCGGTCCAGCACCGACGACATGGCGGTGATCCCCGAGCTGGTGATGGCCACCAGGAACGACACCGACAGCACCACGATCGTCCCGACCCTGATGTCGGCGAGGATCTCCGAGCCGAAGCGCCGGCCCTCCTCCTGGGTGGTGGGCGTGTGGCCGGGCACGAGGCCGGCCAGCGCGGTACGCGCCCTGTCCAGGGTCGCGGCGTCGGCCGAGCTGCCCAGCGCGGCGACCACGGCCTTGTCCCGCGGCTCGACGGTGGCGGTCACGCCGGCCTCCTTGAGCCGGTCGCGGGCCTGCCCGGCCACCTCGGCGAGCTTGCCCTCGGTGACGCTCACGCTGAGCTGGGGCGGCCCTGTGACCTCTTCGAACGCCCCAGGGCTGAGCAGGCCGAGGAAGCCCGCCACGAACCCGGTCAGCGCCACGCCGCTCACCGTGCGCCAGGCCGAGCGCGGGTCGTCCACGAGCCGCCGGGCGGCCAGCAGCCCGGCCGGAGCGCGCGCGCTCTTGGCCGCGATGCGGCCGATGACGCCGACCACCCAGGGTCCCGCCAGGTTGAGGCAGAGGAACGCCAGGGCGAGCGCGATCGCGATGAGGGTGACGCTGGTCTCCCTGCTCAGCAGGGGGAAGACGGCGAGGGCCGCGAACAGGGCGAGCACCCGGAAGATCCGCATGGCGGGCGGCGTCTCCCGCTTGGCCACGCCGAGCGGGCTCACCACGACCCGCCGCAGCCCGGCCACCGCCGACAGGCCGACCAGCAGCGGCACCGCGACCAGCGCCCCGGCGAGGAGCAGCGGGCCGGGCAGCAGGTCGCCGGCGAACCAGGGGCCGCCCTGCATCTCGATGCGCGTCAACAGCGGCACGGACAGCGCGTAGACGACGGCTCCGGTGAGCGCGCCGGCCAGCGCGACGAGCACCGCCTCGGTCACGGTCATCGCGACGACCTGGCCGGGTGTGGCGCCGACCAGCCGCAGCGCGGCCAGCCGCCGGTCACGTCTCGCGACCGTGAGCCGCGCCGCCGCCCCGCCGAACACCAGCAGCGGCACCACCATGAGCACCATGGCGATGGCGGACAGCCACTGGTAGGCGACCGCGTCCTCGCTCGGCTCCCCGGCCAGGCTCGCGACCTTGACCGGCGGCCTGGACATGACCCAGTCGTCGAGGCGGGGCGCCGTCATCGCGGGCGCGTCCGGTGCCTGGCCGAAGACCGCGACCAGCTCGCCCGGGTACACCAGGGCCTCGTCGCCGATGACGCCCGCGCGCTTCGGATAGCGCGCGGCCAGCTCGGCCGCGGGCAGCTCGTCGGCCAGCTCGGCGAGCGCGGGCGACAGCCACACCTCGCCGGGCGCGGGGAAGCGCGGCAGGCCGGGCGGCGCTTCCGGGTCCGCGCCCTTGAGCGCGGCCAGGTCGATGACGGTGATCTTCTGGTCGCGGACGAAGTCGAAGCGCTGCGCCTCGACGGCGACCGCGCCCGTGGTGGCGGGCACCGGGTTGCGCCAGGCACCGCGCTCGGCCCTGGCCTGGAAGGCGAAATTGGCGGCCACCGCGAACAGCAGCAGCGCCGTCGCCACGGCCACCGCCCCGAACGTCAGCCAGGTGCCGAGCATCCCCTTGCGCCCGCCGCCCTTGATGAGGCGCCAGGTGAGGTCTAGGTTCACGCCATCGCCCCGCTCGCCAGCAGGCGGCCGTCGCGGACCTCGACCGTGCGGTCGCACCAGGAGGCCACGTTGGGGTCGTGGGTGACGACGATCAGGCAGGCGCCGTTGTGCTTGGTCGCCTCCACCAGCAGCCGCATGGTCTCCTGGCCGGTCTGCTGGTCGAGCGCCCCCGTGGGCTCGTCGGCGAAGACCACCGCCGGCTTGGTCACCAGGGCCCTGGCGATGGCCACCCGCTGCGCCTGGCCGCCGGACAGCTCGCCCGGCCGCCTGGTCTCCATGCCGTTCAGCCCGAGCGGCCAGAACCACTCGCGGGCCTGGCGTACGGCCTGCGTCCGCGGCACCCCGCCCAGCATGAGCGGCAGCGCCACGTTCTCGTCGGCGGGCAGCTCGGGCAGCAGCTGGCCGAACTGGAAGACGAAGCCGAAGCGGGTGCGCCGAAGCGCGCTGCGCCTGCGCTCGCCGAGCTTGTCGATGCGCTGCCCGAGCAGGTGCACCTCGCCGTCGTCCGGCTTCATGATGCCGGCCAGGCAGTGCAGCAGGGTCGACTTGCCGGACCCGCTCGGTCCCATGATCGCCACCGCTTCGCCGGCCGGAACGGTGATGTCCACGCCACCCAGCGCCGTCGTCTGCCCGAACCGCTTGGTCAGGGCTCGTCCAACAAGTACGTCGTTCATGGCGACCAGCCTTCCGGGAAGGAAGGGACCGGCGGATCGGCCGTGCGGTCGGTCCGTCATCGGCCGAACGGCCGATCCTCGTCCCGGCCGCTCCATAGAGTTGTCGGGTGACTATTCGGGTACTCATCGCCGACGACCAGCAACTGGTAAGAACCGGCTTCCAAATGATCCTGGACGCGCAACCGGACATGGAGGTCGTGGCCGCCGTCGCCGACGGGGCGGAGGCGGTGGCCGAGGCCAGGCGGCTGCGCCCGGACGTGTGCCTGCTCGACATCAGGATGCCCAAGCTGGACGGGCTGGAGGTGACCAGGGCGCTGGCCGGGCCGGGCGTGGAGAACCCGCTGCGGGTCGTCATCGTCACCACGTTCGACCTGGACGAGTACGTCTACGGCGCCCTGCGCTCCGGCGCCACCGGCTTCCTGCTCAAGGACAGCGGCCCCACGCTGCTCGTCGAGGCCGTCAGGGCCGCCTCGGTGGGCGACGCGCTGGTGTCGCCCTCGGTGACCGTACGGCTGCTGCAGCACCTGTCGCAGCCCCGCACGCCGGCCCCGCTGCCGGCCGCCGACCCGCTGACCGACCGCGAGCTGGACGTCGTGCGCCTGGTGGCCAGGGGACGGACCAACAAGGAGGTGGCCGCCGAGCTGTTCGTGTCGCTGTCGACGGTGAAGACGCACCTCGGGAGCATCCAGGCCAAGCTCGGCGTGCGCAACAGGGTCGGAATCGCGGCATGGGCGTGGGAATCCGGCGTGGTGAGCTGATTAACAGCGGGGCTCCCGGGATACAAGTGAATCAGAACCTCAGCGCATGGCCCGGGGGGAGAACAACGTGCGCTACACCCAGGCATCACCCGCCAGAGCCGCCGCCGTCTACGTGACGCTGACCGCCCAGGTCCTCTCCCTCGCCGCCCTCGTGATCTTCGAGCTGACCCGCGGCCGCGACCTCGCCGTGCAGCTCGCCGCGTTCGGCGGGCGGCCCCAGGGGGCCGACGCCGAGGCGGTGGTGGGGGCGGTGACCCTGTTCGCGGTGCTGATGATGCTGGTGGCGGGCACCACGATCGCCGCCGCCGCCGCGTACGCGACCTGGTTGGTACGTGCCAGGCGGGCCAACGACCGCTCGGCGGCGACCGGTCCGGTGGCGGCGGCCTGGCTGATCCCGCTGGTCAACCTGGTCGCGCCCGTGGTGCTGGTCGATCAGGTGTGGCGGGGCGCCCGCCCGCCGGCCGGCCGCCGGGGCAGGTGGCTGGTCCTGCTGGCCGCGTGGTGGCTGAGCTGGCTGGCCACGCTGGCGATGGTGACGATCCGGCTGCCGCTCGGCTCGTCGGACGTCGACCTGACCGGCGTGGGCGTGCCCGAGCTGGCCTGCGCGGCGGTGGCGGCGGTGCTGTGCGCCGCCACGGTGCGGGAGCTGGCCGGGCTGCAGCGGGCCGCGCGGACGACGTGGACCCTGGAGTCGGGCACCCTGCGGGTCTCCGCGCACCCCAAGCCCGCACCCCAGCCCCGGACACAGCCCCAGACACAGCTTCAGACACAGCTTCAGACGCAGCTTCAGCCGGTGATCCCGCAGCAGCCGCAGGCGCCCGTACAGACCCCTGTGCAGCCGCCTGTTCAGGCTCCTGTTCAGGCGCCGCCTCAGACGCAGCCGCAGACCGGCTGAGCGGTCACGCCGCCGTCGGGCCCGAGCTGCCGGGGCTG
The DNA here is from genome assembly GCF_040676845.1 of Nonomuraea sp. NPDC049504. Classification (NCBI taxonomy): domain Bacteria; kingdom Bacillati; phylum Actinomycetota; class Actinomycetes; order Streptosporangiales; family Streptosporangiaceae; genus Nonomuraea; species Nonomuraea sp. NPDC049504. The sequence continues at coordinate 23,911 of NZ_JBFAPT010000030.1, read as the reverse complement.
GCGTGCCAGAGCTGCCGCGGCGGGTTCGTGGTGACGGCGGGGGCGAGGTCGGAGTAGGGCGACAGGCGGAAGCCGTTGGCGTACTCGATCGGCCGGCCGCCGACGCCCGCCGCCTCCTCGGGAGTCCGGTCGATGAGGGCGCGCACCGCCTCGATGCCCTGCGAGCGCCAGAGCGCGTCGAGGTCGGCCAGGTTCCAGCAGTCGACCGCCCGCATGGTCACCGCCCGCGCCCCCGTGCGCCTGACCACTCCCCTGGCCAGCATCAGCCACGAGCCGAACACGATCGAGGCGCACCGGCCCTGCACCGACTCGAAGAACGTCAGGTCGATCGGCCCGGTCGAGTCGTCGAGCGTGGTGAAGATGATCCGCTGGCCCGAGCGGATGGCCGGCGTCTGGGTGGCCACCTTGACCCCGGCCACCAGGATCTCCGCCCCGTTGCGCTGGCGGAGCAGGTCGCTGGAACGTACCACTCCGAGCGCGTCGAGCAGCTCCTGGTGGAAGCTGATGACGTGCCGGCTGACGTCGATGCCGAGGATGTCCAGCTCGGCCTCGACCATCTCGGTCTCGGTCATCTCGGGCAGCTCCCCCGGCGGCAGCCTCTCGCCGAACCCGAGCGGAAGCTGCACCGCCGGAGGAGCCGCGTTCTGGGGAGGCGACACGTCCCTTTGAGACATGTGGGAGCTGTAGCGGCGGGACTTGCGCGGGCCCGCCTGCACGCCGTGGGCCGAGGCCCGGTCGAGCACGCCCACCTGGGCGATCAGGTCGCGGCGGGTCAGCTCGCCGGGCCGCCAGCGCGGGCCGCCCGGGTGCAGGTCGTGCAGCGCGTCGAGGCCGCCGACCTGGACGATGCGCTCGATCGTGGGCCGCGACGGCCTGGCGCGGTCCCAGAAGTCGGCCAGCGACGTGTACGGCTGCCCCGCCACCATCCGCTCGACCTCCGCCTCGCTCACGCCCTTGATGGCCGAGAACGGCACGCGCAGCGCGTACCCCTTGCCGATGTCGCCGATCCTGAACTCCCTGCGCACCCGCGAGCCGCCCTCCAGCCCGGACGGCCGCACCCGCACCTGCACCCGCGGCCCGAGCCGCTCGACCTGCCAGTCCTTGCCCGACTTGTTGACGTCGAGCGGGAGGATCCGCACCCCGCACTGCCTGGCCTCGTCGATGATGACGCGCGGCGGGTACATGCCGGGCTCGTGGGTGAGCACGCCGGCGAAGAACGCCGCCGTGTGGTGCCGCTTGAGCCAGGCCGACTGGTAGGTGGGCAGCGCGAACGCCGCCGCGTGCGCCTTGCAGAACCCGAAGGAGCCGAACGCGTCGAGCACCTGCCAGGCCCGCTCCACGGCCGCGTCGTCGAACCCGTTGGCCCTGGCCAGCGGCATGAACGCGCGGCGCACCCGGGCGCGGCCCTCCGGCGTGTCGAGCGTGCGGCGCAGCTTCTCGGCGTACGACAGGTCGCGCCCGGTCATCACCGAGATGATCTTCAGCACCTGCTCGTGGAACACCACCACCCCGTGGGTCTCCTTCAGCGCCTCGCGCAGCCGCTCGTGCGGGTAGTACGGCTGCCGCCAGCCGCCCCTGGCCTCCAGGTAGGGGGTGACCATGTCGGAGTTGACCGGTCCTGGACGGAACAGCGAGATGTCCACGATCAGGTCGTGCATCCTGCGCGGCTCCAGCTTGGCGACCAGCTCGCGCTGGCCGGGCGACTCGATCTGGAAGCAGCCCAGGGTGCGGGAGGCGCAGATCATGTCGTACGTCTCCTGGTCGTCGTGGGGGACGTACTGGACGTCGGGCTGCTCGTCGCCGTGCTGGGTGTCCAGCTTCACCTCGATGCCGTCCACCCGCTTGATCTCGCTCAGCGCGTACGCCAGGGCCGACTGCATCCGCACGCCCAGCACGTCGAGCTTGAGCAGCCCAGCCTCCTCCACGTCCTCCTTGTCGAACTGCGACATCGGGAACTCCAGCAGGCTGCGCTCCACCGGCGTGCGGTCGCGCAGCCCCGCGTTGCCGATCAGCACGCCGCACGGGTGCAGCGCGATGTGCCTGGGCAGCCCGTCGAGCTTCTCCGCCAGCCGGAACACCCGGTCGAGCCCCGCGTCACCGAGCCGGCTCTCGCGCAGCTCGGGCAGGTCGTGCAGGGACGCGGTGATCTGCTTGGCCCTGATGTGCGGGAACGCCTTGGCGATGGCGTCGATCTCGTGGGGCGGCAGGCCCATGGCGCCGGCGACGTCGCGGATGGCGCTGCGGGCGCGGTAGGTCTCCATCATGGACACGCAGGCCACCCTGGACTCGCCGTAACGCTCGAAGATGGCCTGGTAGCAGTCGAGGCGGCGGGCCGACTCGACGTCGACGTCGATGTCGGGCAGCCCGATGCGGCCCTCCGACAGGAAGCGCTCCATGAGCAGGCCGTGGTCGAGCGGGTTCACCTCGCCGATGTCGATGAGGTAGTTGACCAGGCTGCCCGCGCCCGAGCCGCGGATGGCGCAGCGGATGCCCATGCCGCGGATCATGTCGGTGATGCCGGCCACCGCGATGAAGTAGCCCGACAGGCGCTTGCGCTCGATGATGGCCAGCTCGTCGTCCAGCCGCCGCCTGGCCTCGGCCGAGCGGTCGAGCCCGCGCCTGAACAGGCCGTCCTCGACCCGGTTGCGCAGCAGCGGCACCGGGTCGCGGCCGATCTCGGGCAGGTGCAGCGCGGGCGGGTCGTTGCGCAGCGCCAGCAGGTCGAGCGGGTCCATCGCGCAGGCCTCCGCCAGCCGCCTGGTGGTGCGCAGCAGGTGGACCATCCGCTCCTGGTCGCCCGCGCACACCTTGGCCGCCACCTGCAGCATCTCCTTGGTGCCCTTGAGGTAGGCGTGGGAGGTCGTGCGGTCGAGGTGGCGCGGGTGCAGCGGGACGAGCTGGCGGGCCGCGTCGAGCACGTCGCCCACCTGGTGGTCGGCGGGGTCGAGGTAGCGCACGGCGTTGGTCAGGACTGCGGGCACGTCCATCGACTCGGCCAGGCCGAGCATGCGCACGGCCGTGGTGGCGTCGCGGAAGCCGTACTGGTCGACCAGCTCGACCACCACGCCGGGCAGGGCGGCGCGCCACAGGCCGAGCAGCGTCCTCGCGTGCTCGTCGCGCCGCTCCGCGACCGCGCGGCCCACGTCGGAGCGGGGGCCGAGCAGCACCACGAGGCCGTCCTCGGCGCCGAATCCGGGCGTGCCGGGGCCGCCCGCCCACTCGGCGAGCAGCTCGCGGGTCACCTTCGGCGCGCCCCGCTCGCCCGCGTAGTGGGCGGCGGTGACCAGGCGGGCCAGCCGCGACCAGCCCTTGCCGCGGGCCAGCACCGTGACGCGGTCCTCCGCCGCGGGGCCGGTGCGCGGGCGCGGCGTGCGGATGCCGGGCACCGGGGTGAACGCCCCGGCGGGCGCGTCGAGGGCCAGGTTGACGCCGACGACGGGCGCGATGCCGGCCTCGGCGCACGCCTGCACGTGCTTGATCGCACCGTAGAGGCCGTCGCGGTCGGTCAGCGCCAGGATGTCCATGCCGTAGTCGGCCGCCCTGCTCACCAGCGCGCGCGGGAACGCGGTGCCGTAGCGCATCGAGTAGGCGGAGCTCACGTTGAGGTGGGGGAACGGGGGCGCCATCAGTCCCACGCCCTCAGCAGCAGCCAGCCGTTGCCGGCGGTGTCGTAACGCAGCTCGTAGGAGCCCACCTCGCGGCCGGGGCTGGCCTCGACCCGCCAGAACTGACGCTCACCCGGGTCGCCCTCGCCGGTCTTCCACCACTCGCGCGCGACCACCCACTGGTCGAGCACGCGGCGGACGAGATAGAGCCGGTCACGCCAGACGAACTGGGTGGGCTCCCCGTCTCGGGTCCACACCTCTATCGGATCGCCATAGAGTCTGCTCAAGACGCGTCTCCCCGCGGCTCTGGTGGTGCCTGTGCTGAGCCACCCGGGGGAAGACGGGCGCTTATGACTCGAACATATGTTCTCCCGGCCCGAAACGCAAGTCGCCCGCCTGCCGGGCGAGCGGGTTCGCGCCGATCGAGTTGCGGATGCTGAAGGCCACGCTGCCCGGGCGATAGCGGTCGTCCGACGACTCCACCGGCCTGCCCTCGTGGGTGGTCGTCACCCGTCGCTGGCGCAGCAGCGGGCTGCCCCTGCGCACGCCCAGCAGACGGGCGTCCTCAGCGCCCGCGGCCACGGCGTCGATGAGGTGCTCGCCATAGGCGAACACCAGGCCGGTGGAGGCGTACAGGGCCTCGGTGACGGACTCGCAGTCGGCGGGCAGCTCCTCGACGGCGGCGGCCACCCACCCGGCGTACACCGTGCGTTCCAGCAGCACGGGCTCGCCCTCCAGCGAGCGCACCCGCAGCACTTCCAGCACCTCCTCACAGGCGAGTCTGGCCGACTCGGCGCCGCTCGCGCGGCGGCGGCGCTGGGCGATCACCTGGCCGCCGAAGCGGTAACCGTTCGCGCGGGCCCACTGAGCGAAGCTGTGCAGTTCGGCGAAGCTCTGGCTGCGCGCTCTGCCGAGCACGATGCGCCTGGCCCCCTGCCGGGAGCCGACCAGGCCCTCGGCGGCCAGCACGGCCACCGCCTGGCGTACGGTGCCGCGCGCCGCCGCGTGCCGCTCCGCCAGCTCGGCCTCGCTGGGCAGCTGGGAGCCGACCGGGTGCACGCCGGACAGGATCTCCTCGCGCAGGGCATCGGCGATCCGTTCATAGCGCGCGACCATTCCCGACCCTCCCCATTCATGAAAGAGCAACATTCATGCGACTTACTGGTGCTCGCTTGTTTGTACAAGTTCCCCTACCTTCTTGCTACACCCCCTGGAAAATGGAGGCGTCGTGTTCACACCTCGCGCCCGTGCGGCCGGCGTTGCCGCAGTCCTGACCCTCCTCACCGCGGCGTGTGGCGCCGCTCCGAGCAGCCGACAGTCCACAACGGCGCAAGGCGGCGTGAACGCGGCCACCGCCACCTCCGCCGCCGACTTCGGCGGGTTCGACAAGCTCGTCGAGGCGGCCAAGAAGGAGGGCAACCTGCACGTCATCGCCCTGCCGCCCGACTGGGCCAACTACGGCGAGATCATCGAGAAGTTCCAGGCGAAATACGGCATCAAGATCGAGAGCGAGACCCCCGACGCCGCCAGCGCCGACGAGATCAACGCGGTGAAGACCCGCAAGGGCCAGGACCGCGCCCCCGACGTGCTCGACCTCGGCCAGTCCTTCGCCATCAGCGGGGCCAAGGAGGGCCTGTTCGCGCCGTACAAGGTGCAGACCTTCGACAAGATCCCCGAGGGGCAGAAGGAGCCGACCGGGCTCTGGGTCAACGACTACGGCGGCTACGTCTCCATCGGCTGCGACGCCAAGCAGATCAAGACCTGCCCGACGAGCTTCGCCGACCTGCTCAAGCCCGAGTACAAGGGCCAGGTCGCGATGAACGGCAACCCCACCGAGGCCGGCTCGGCCTTCGCCGGCGTGTACGCCGCCGCCATCGCCGGCGGCGGCTCCTTCGACGACATCGGCCCCGGCATCGAGTTCTTCAAGAAGCTCAAGGACGCCGGCAACTACAACCCGGTCGAGACCACGCCCGCGACCATCGAGAAGGGCGAGACCAAGATCAGCATCGACTGGGACTACAACAACGCCGCCTACGCCCCCCAGATGGCCGCCAAGGGCATCGACTGGAAGGTGAACGTCCCCACGGACGGCAAGTACTTCCAGATGTACGCCCAGGCCGTCAACAAGGACGCGCCGCACCCGGCCGCCGCCCGCCTGTGGCAGGAGTACCTCTACAGCGCCGAGGGCCAGAACCTCTACCTCAAGGGCTTCGCCAGGCCCGTCCTGCTGCCCGCCATGACCGCAGACGGCACCGTCGACAAGGCGCTCGCCGCGCTGCTCCCCGAGGTCGAGGGCACGCCCACGTTCCCCACCTCCGAGCAGGTCGACGCGGCCAAGGCCAAGCTGGCCACCGACTGGGACGCCGCGATCTCGGGATGAGCCGCTCCCGGTCCAAGGGCTGGCTCGGCACCCTGCCGCTGCTCGCGTTCTTCGCGCTCGTGTTCGGCGTCCCCGCCATCGCGCTGGTGGCGGGGGCCTTCACGGCGCAGGGACGGCCGAGCCTGGCCAACGTCACACAGAGCCTGCAGGGCGGCTACCTCACCGCCATGATCGGCAGCATCAAGCTGTCGGCCATGGTGGCGCTGCTCGGGGCCGTGCTCGGCACGTTCCTCGCGTACGCGGTCGTCACCTCGCGCTCGACCCTGCTGCGCGAGGCCGTGCTGACCGCCTCCGGCGTGCTCGCCAACTTCGGCGGGGTGCCGCTGGCGTTCTTCTGGATCGCCACGCTCGGCAACTCCGGCGTCATCAGCGGCCTGGTGGGGCTGCCGTCCGGCTCCCTCTACACGTTCTGGGGCCTGGTCGTGGTCTACCTGTACTTCTCGATCCCGCTCATGGTGCTCGCCATGGCCCCCGCGCTCGACGGGCTGCGCCCCCAGTGGCGCGAGGCCGCCGCCGGCAGCGGGGCCACCGCCTGGCACTACTGGCGCTTCGTGGCGCTGCCGGTGCTCGCCCCCGCCATGCTGGGCGGCGTCGTGCTGCTGTTCGGGTCGTCCTTCTCCGCGTACGCCACCGCCAACGCCATGGTCGGCACCGTCGTCCCGCTCGTCACCCTGAAGATCGCCAGCGCGCTGACCGGCGACGTGCTGATCGGCTACGAGAACATCGCGCTCGCGCTCAGCCTCGACATGGTCGTCGTGGCCGGGCTCGTCATGGCCGTCTACCTGCCGCTGCAGAGGAGGACCTCGCGATGGCTGCACTGACCGGCCTCGAACGCGTCTCGGGCGACGTCGCTCGCCGCCCCCGCCCGCGGGCCTGGCGGGGCCTGGTGTTCGCGCTGGCCGCCGCGTACTTCCTGATCCCGCTCGGCACCTCGCTCTGGTACACGATCCACACGCCTGCCACCGGCGTGTCGTTCGCCCCCTACGGCGAGTTGCTCACCGCCGACGGCTTCGTCCGCTCGCTGACGCTCTCACTCGGCCTCGCGCTGGCCACCATCGTGCTGGTGCTGCTCCTGACGCTGCCCGCCATGCTCGCCGTACGGCTCTTCGCGCCCCGGCTGCGGCCCGTCATGGAGGTGATCTGCACGCTGCCGCTGGTGGTGCCGCCCATCACGTTCGTCGCCGGGATCGGCACCACGCTGCGCAACGGCACCGAGCTGCTCGAACCGACGCCGTTCTGGGCCACGATCATCGCCGTGCAGGACCCCGGCTTCCCCGTCGTGCTCGTGCTGGCGTACGTGGTGCTGGTGCTGCCGTTCGTCCACCGGTCGCTGGACGCCGGGCTGCGCACCATGGACGTGCGGACCCTCGTCGAGGCGGCGCGCAACCTCGGGGCGTCGTGGCCGTACGTGCTGGCCCGCGTCGTCGTGCCCAACCTGCGCTCGGCCCTCGCCAGCGCGTCGTTCCTGACGCTGGCGCTGGTGCTGGGCGAGTACACCGTGGCCAGCCTGCTCGGGTACGAGCCGTTCGCGGTGTGGATCGTGACCGTCTCCGGCTCCAAGGGCCAGCTGTCGGTCGCGGTGTCGATACTCAGCCTGCTGCTCATCTGGTTGCTGCTGCTCGCCGTGTCCACGGTGTTCGGGAAGAAGAAGGAGGGGAAATGACGGCATCGGTGGAGTTCAGGGCGCTGCGGCGGGTCTTCGGCAGGACGGTGGCACTCGACGGCCTCGATCTGGTCATCGCGCCCGGCGAGTTCGTGGCCCTGCTGGGGCCGTCGGGGTGCGGCAAGACGACCGCGCTGCGCTGCGTGGCCGGCTTCGAGCGTCCCGATTCGGGGGCCGTGCTCGTCGACGGCCGCGACGTCACCGACGTGCCGGCCAACAAGCGCGACGCCGGCATGGTGTTCCAGTCGTACTCGCTCTTCCCCAACCTCAACGCCCGCGACAACGTCGCCTTCGGGCTGCGGGTGCGCAAGGTGCCCGCCCCCGCCCGGCGGGCCAAGGCCGACGAGCTGCTCGAACTCGTCGGGCTGCCCTCCCACGCCGACCGCTACCCGCACCAGCTCTCCGGCGGGCAGCAGCAGCGCGTCGCGCTCGCCAGGGCGCTCGCGCTCGAACCGCGCGTGCTGCTGCTCGACGAGCCGCTGTCCGCCCTGGACGCCAAGGTCCGCGTCACGCTGCGCGAGGAGATCCGGCGGCTGCAGCTCGACCTCGGCATCACCACCATCTTCGTCACCCACGACCAGGAGGAGGCCCTGTCCGTCGCGGACCGGGTCGCGGTGCTGCGGGACGGGCGCCTCGAACAGGTCGGCGCACCCGCCGAGGTGTACGACCGGCCCGCCACGCCGTTCGTCGCCGAGTTCGTCGGCACCATGAACCACCTCGCCGGGCAGGTGGCGGATGACCGGGTGTCCGTTCTGGGGCAGTCGTTGCCGCTCGACGGGCCCGTACCCGATGATCCCTCCGTGGACGTGCTGGTCCGCCCGGAGGCCGTCCAGGTCACCGCCCCCGAGGAGGCTGGAGGTGCTCGCGCCGAGGTCCTCGCCGCGTCCTTCCGGGGCGCCTCCGTACGGCTGCGGCTCGCCGTGGCCGGCGGCGAGGTCCTGGCCGACGTCCCCGGCCACGAGGCCGCCCGTCTCGGCCCGGGGGCGCAGGTGTCGGTCCGCCTGGTGGAACGCCCGGTCCTCGTGGCCCCCCGCACCGTCACGACCCCGGCCCCGGCCGTCGCAGCCGATGCCCTCTGACGTCTCCGGCCCTTCACCACCCACCGCCCCGGACGCGGTGTTGCTGGACATGGACGGGACCTTGGTGGACACCGAGCGGCTGTGGTGGGAGGCGGTCGCCGACGTCGCCGGCCGTCCGCTCACTCAGGACGACGTCCCGCACGTCCATGGGCGCACCATCGAGGACGTGGCCCACCACCTCGGCGAGCCCGCCCTCGCCGCCCGCCTCACCGAGGCGTTCGCCGATCGGGTGGAGCGCGACGCCACGGTCCTGCCCGGCGCGGCCGAGCTGCTGTCCGGCCTGGCCGCCGTCGACATCCCCACCGCCCTCGTCAGCGCCTCGCCCCGCAGCGTCGTGGACCTGGTGCTGCCCCGGCTGGGCCACACGTTCGACCTGATCATCGCCGACGAGGACACCGAACGCGGCAAGCCCTGGCCCGACCCGTACCTGGAGGCCGCCCGCCGCCTGGGCGCGAGGCCCTCGCGCTGCGTGGCCATCGAGGACAGCCCCACCGGCATAGCGGCGGCCCGCGCCGCGGGCTGCCACGTCCTGGTCGCGGGCCCTGAGCACGGGCTCCCGTCCCTGCGCAGGGTGTGCGCCTGCGTCACCCCGTGAAGGCCGTCATGCGGTGAAAAGGCATCTCATGTACGCGTGTCGGGGCCGAGATCTGCGGCGATGCCGCAGGTGTCGGTAAGCTTGCGCGGCGTGAGCGGTGAAACCTCCCACATCGGGCGCTACAGGCTGCTAAGCGTGCTGGGGCGGGGTGGGATGGGCACGGTCCACCTCGCCGAGGATCCCGCTGGGCAACGGGTCGCCGTCAAGGTGATCAACCCGGAGCTCAGCCAGCACGAGCAGTTCCGCATGCGGTTCCGCAGGGAGGCGGACGCGGCGCAGCGGGTGCGCCGCTTCTGCACGGCCGCCGTCCTCGACGCCGCGCTCGAAGGCAACCAGCTCTACGTCGTCACCGAATACGTCCCCGGCCCCAACCTCGACGAGGCCGTACGCCAGTCCGGCCCGCTGCGCGGCTCCAGCCTCGACGCGCTGGCCGTCAGCGTGGCCACGGCGCTCACCGCGATCCACGCGGCCGGGGTCGTGCACCGCGACCTCAAGCCGTCCAACGTGCTGCTGTCCCCCGTCGGGCCGCGCGTGATCGACTTCGGCATCGCGCGGGCACTCGACACGATCGGCGGCGTCACCAGCACCGGCGAGGTCATCGGCACGCCCCGCTACATGGCGCCCGAGGTGCTGCGCGGCGACCCGATCTCCCCCGCCTGCGACGTGTTCTCGTGGGGCTGCCTGGTGGCGTTCGCGGCGAGCGGACGCGCCCCGTTCGGCGGCGACACGCTGCCTGCCATGGTCTACCAGGTGCTCAACACCGAGCCCAATCTCGAAGCCATCGACCCCGGCCTGCGCGAGCTGGTCGCCGCGGCCCTGAACAAGGACCCGTCCCAACGGCCCACCGCGCAGCAGCTCCTCGACGCCCTCGTGGGCCGGTCGGCGGCGCCCGAGCAGGCGGCGCACACCGTACAGGTGGCCTGGCAGCAGTCCACCGCCCCCTACACGGTCGCCCCGGCGCCGGGCGGCGTGCGGGCGCGGCGGGGCAGGCTGTACGCGGCGGTGGCGGCGGCCGCGGCGGTCGTGCTGGCGGCCGGGGTGGGCGCCTGGGCGCTGTTCGTCCCGAGCGGGCCGCCCAAAGACCTGGGGCTGCTCTACCAGGAGGACTTCACGCAGACGACGGGCGGCTGGACCGGCTCGTACGACCCGCAGTCCGCGGGCAGCGTCGGCTACCGGACCGACGGCACGTACGGGATGGACGCCGAGCCCGACTACGAGGAGCGGTGGGCCAGGGCGCCCGTACCCTACCTGTTCTACACGCCGACCGCGACGCCCGACCCGACGGCGAGCCCGACGCCGATGCTGCCCCAGTCGGTGGTCATGGCCGTCACCGCCGACGTCACCAAGACCGTCGGCACCGGCGAATACGGCCTCTACTGCCACAACTCCGAAGACGGCGACAACTACTACGAGTTCACCCTCGACACCAAGGGCAACGCCCGCATCCGCCGTATCGTCGACGGCTCGGGCGGCATGATCGCCCAGCCCGTGAAGGTGGACGCGTTGCCCGGCAAGGCGCGGATCACGGTGGCGTGCGAGCAGAGCGGCAAGACCGTGCGGCTGTCGATGTGGGTGAACGACGAGCTCGTCCAGGAGGCGGAGGACCCGAACGGGATCGGCAACGGCTCGCTCGGGCTGTTCGCGCGCACACCGAAGGACGACAGGTCGGTGGTGCGCACGACCTGGGACGACTTCGAACTACGCGGCCGCCTGGAGCCGTAACCTTCGCACAAAGGACGCCCGCGCGGCGCTCTGCTCAAAGTCCGCCGACGCGGACCCCTGGTGAGAGGTCGCCCGCACGGCGCCTCGCTTGAAGAACGCCGGTTTGACGGACGCCGGTTTGACGGACGCCGGTTTGACGGACGCCGGCTTGGGGCGCCCGCTTGGACGCACCAGCTTGGAGGGACCGGCTCATAGGACGCCGGCGCGGGCGGCGGCGAGGGCGGCGTCGGCGGCGCGGTCGGCGTCGCGTTCTGTGACCGGCTCGTGGGCGACGAACAGCCGGTAGTAGACGGGCGCGACCGCCACTCTGATCACCTCCCGGGGATCGACGACGCCGGGCAGCTCGCCGCGCTGGACCGCCCGGCGTACGACAGCGGCCGACTGCTCGTGGCGCGAGACGAAGAACTCGTGCAGCGAACGGGCGGCGGCCTCGTTCTGCACGGCGGCGGCCACGAAGGCGGACGACACGGGGCCCAGCTCGGGATCCTGGAAGCCGACCCGTACGAGCTGGACGATCCCCCGCAGATCACCCTCGATCGACCCCGTGTCGGGGATGGGCCACGGCTCGTCGGCGGCGAGTTCGAGCGCGTCGGAGATCAGCCCCTCGACACCGCCCCACCGCCGGTAAACGGTCGTCTTGTGCACGCCTGACCGCTCTGCGACCCGCTCCACGGTCAGGCCCGCGTAGCCGTGTTCGGCCAGCTCGGCGAGGGTCGCCTGGCGTACGGCGTCGCGTACGCGGGCGCTGCGCCCACCCGGACGCTTGACGGGCTCTTTGCGCTCCAAAAACTACTCCAGTTGCGTTAGTTGTGATCTTGTGCCATCCTAAAGCAACACCAGTTGCGATTGGAGTTCCATCCTGATCAGTCTTCGCGGGGTTTTCAAGTCCTACGACGGACGCGCCGTCCTCAGCGACGTGTCCATGTCCGTACGCACCGGCGAGCGCGTCGGCATCGTCGGCGAGAACGGCTCGGGCAAGTCCACCTTGCTGCGCCTGCTGGCCGGAGCCGAGCGGCCCGACGAGGGCGAGGTTCGGGGCGAGGTGCGGGGCGAGGTTCGGGCGGGCGCCGACCTCGGCTACGTCGGCCAGACGCTCGCCGAGACGCTCGGCCTGCCGTCCGGCGGCACGGTCCGCGAGGCCGTCGACGCCGCGCTGGCCGACCTGCGTGCCATGGAGCGCAGGATGCGCGAGCTGGAGTCGGCACTGTCGGAGGAGGCGACGCAGCAGGTCATGGACGAATACGGCGAGCTGTGCACCGCCTATGAGCTGCGCGGCGGTTACGAGGCCGACGCGCGGGTCGAGCGGGCCTTCCACGGCCTCGGGCTGGCGCACGTGGGCCACGACCGCATGCTCGGCAGCCTGTCCGGCGGCGAGCAGGCGCGGCTCGGCCTGGCCTGCGTGCTGGCCGCCGCCCCCCGCGTGCTGCTGCTCGACGAGCCGACCAACCACCTCGACGAGTCGGCCCTGACCTGGCTCGAAGACCGGCTTCGCGAGCACAGGGGCGCGGTGGCCGTCGTCTCCCACGACCGCGTCTTCCTCGACCGGGTGGCCACCGCGATCATCGAGGTCGAGCAGGGCTCGGTGAGCCGGTTCGGCGGCGGCTACACCGGTTTCCTGGCGGCCAAGGCGGCGGCCAGGGCGCGATGGGAGCAGGCGTACGCGGCCTGGTGCGCCGAGGTCCGCCAGGTCCGCGAACACGCCGCCACCACCGCACACCGGGTCGCGGCGGGGCGCGTGATGCGCGACAACAACAAGATGGCCTACGACCGTAACGCGGGGCGTGTGCAGAGCTCGGTCGCCAGCAGGGTCCGCAACGCCCACGAGCGGCTGCGCCGCCTGGAAGCCGACCCGGTCCCCCGCCCACCCGCTCCCCTGCGCTTCCACGCCACCTTCACCGCCGACCCCCTCCCCCCACCCACCACCGACCTCGCGGGCCCAGAACCAACCGCACCGACGCAGCGGCCCGGCGGCGGCACCTTCTCCTCAGCCAGGGGCCCACAGCGGGCCGATGGAGAGGGAGCCGCGCCGGCCGCAGGCGCAGCGCCGCTGGAGGCGGGTGCTCCTGTCACGGGTGCTGTGCTGGTGGAGTTGCGGGACGTTCGGGTGGGCGATCGGCTGCGGGTGGACGCGCTCACCATCAGGGCCGGTGACCGGGTCCTGGTCAGAGGCGGCAACGGCGCGGGCAAGTCCACGTTGCTGGGCGTCCTGGCCGAGCGGGCCCGGTGCCGGGTCGGTCACCTGCCGCAGGAGGTGAGCTTCGACCCGTCGCTGCCGGTGCTGGAGGCGTACGGCGAGGGTCATCCCGACGACCGCAGGGCGGCGCTGCTGGCGACCGGCCTGTTCCGGCCGCACACACTCGACCAGCGGGTGGGCGACCTGTCGGTCGGCCAGCAGCGGCGGCTCGCGCTGGCCAGGCTGCTGGCCCGCGAACACGACCTGCTGCTCCTCGACGAACCCACCAACCACCTGTCGCCGGTGCTGGCGGAAGAGCTCGAACGCGCACTCGACGGCTACCGCGGCACCCTCGTCATGGTCTCCCACGACCGGGCACTCATCCGGCGCTTCCGCGGCAGGGAGATCGAGCTCGCGGGAGGACGCATCCTTTGACCGCAACCGAGATCGAGCTAGCACGGGGTCGCATCCATTGACCGCGACCTAGACGGAGCTAGCACGGGGTCGCATCCATTGACCGCAACCGAGATCGAGCTAGCACGGGGTCGCATCCATTGACCGCGACCTAGACGGAGCTCGCAGGAGCGCGACTTTTGACCACGACCATCGGGGGGACTCCCATGTTGACCATCATCGACTCCGGCTCGCCTTACGGCCTGGCCACCGCGGCCGACGGCGCCCTGTGGTTCACGCTCGTCCACGAGGGGCGCGTCGGGCGGCTGGTGCCGGGCGAGAAGCCCGAGATCCACCAGCTCGACCCGGCCGACGGGCTGCCCACCATGATCGTGCGCGGCCACGACGACGCCGTGTGGTTCAGCGAGTGGAAGGGCGGCCGGGTCAGCCGCATCACCGCCGACGGGCGGCGCACCACCTACACGGTCGACTCGCCGTACGGGCTGGCCGCCGGCCCCGACGGCGCGATGTGGCTCACCCAGATGTCGACCGACAGGATCGGCCGCATCGCCACCGACGGCACGATGACCTCCTACGACGTGCCGGTGAAGGGCGGCATGCCGTCGTTCATCGTGGCGGGGCCGGACGACGCGCTCTGGTTCACCATCAACCAGGGCAACGCCATCGGCCGCATCTCGCTGTCGGGCGAGGTGACCGTGCACGAACTCCCCACGGAGAACGCGGCCCCGGTTGGCATCACCCGCGGCCCCGACGACGCCCTGTGGTTCGTCGAGATCGGCGCAGGCCAGATAGGCCGGATCGACGTACAGGGCAAGATCACCGAATACCCCCTGCCCGATCGCGCCGCCCGCCCCCACGCCATCATCACCGGCCCCGACAACGCCCTGTGGTTCACGGAATGGGGCACCGGCCACCTGGGCCGCATCACGGTAGACGGCGAGATCGAAGAACACCCTCTCCCAGCGGTCCCAAAGCCAGCCGCCGCGCACGGCCCCGACGCACCGAACGCGGAGCAGGGGGACAACCCCCAGGAACCGAGCACGGAAGAGGAGGACAACTCCCAAGGACCGAACGCCGAACCGGGGGACGACGCACCGAAGCCCGAGCGAAAGGCGGAGCCACACGGTCTGACCGTGGGCCCGGACGGAGCGATCTGGGTGGCGTTGGAGGCCGGCGCCCTGGCCCGCCACATGTGACGACCCTCAGACGGAGGACGCGAACGGGCCCCAGCCATGCCATGACCCCCGCGCGACCGCGAACAGCCCCATCGGGGTGTCGGGGCCGCGGGCCGGCTGGCGGGCGGGTGCCCAGCAGCGTGCACGGCTCTACGCCCGCCTGGTTGGCGGTCCCATGGGTGGGATCGCTGATCAGCGGTCCCCTAGTGAGACCGGCTGGAGGGCTGGGGGGTGGGTGACAGGTGATGGGTGGGGCGGAGTTGACTAGGGGGCATGCGTGCGATCATGGTGTCCGCTCAAGGCGGGCCAGAGGTTCTTGAGTATGTCGAGCGTCCCGATCCGGTGCCCGGGGACGGTGAGGTGGTCGTGGATGTGGCCGCCAGTGGGGTGAACTTCATCGACATCTACCACCGGTCTGGTGCTTATCCGCTCGATCTGCCCACCTCCATCGGGTCCGAGGGGGCCGGGACGGTGTCCGCCGTCGGCCCGGGAGCAGAGGGTGTCGCGGTGGGTGACACCGTGGCGTGGGCGAGTGTGCTGGGGAGTTATGCCGAGAAGGCCGTGGTGCCGGCGGATCGGCTGGTGCCGGTGCCGGACAGCGTGTCGGCCGAGCTGGCGGCGGCGGCGATGCTGCAGGGCATGACGGCCCACTATCTGACGCACTCCACGTACGAGGTCAAGGAGGGCGACCGGGTGCTCGTGCACGCGGGGGCCGGCGGCATGGGGCAGCTGCTCATCCAGCTGGCCAAGCTCAAGGGCGCCAAGGTGTACACGACGGTCTCCACCGACGAGAAGGAGAAGCTGGCGAGGGAGGCGGGCGCGGACGAGGTGCTGCGCTACGACGACTTCGCGCAGGCTCTGCGGGGCACGATCGACGTGGTGTACGACGGCGTCGGCAAGGCCACGTTCGACGGCGGGCTCGAGGCGCTGCGTCCGCGCGGGCTCATGGCCCTGTACGGCGCCGCCAGCGGCCCGGTGCCGCCGCTGGACCCGCAGGTGCTCAACAAGCAGGGCTCGCTCTTCCTGACCAGGCCCACGCTCGTGCACTACGTGGCGGAGCGGGCCGAGCTGCTGCGGCGCGCCTCCGACCTGTTCGGCTGGATCGGCGCGGGCCAGGTGCGGATCAACGTCTCCCACCGCTACCCGCTGGCCGACGCCCGGCAGGCGCATGAGGACCTGGCGGGGCGGCGGACCACAGGGAAGCTGCTCCTCATACCCTGACCTTCATGGACATCGCCACCTCCATCTGGTCGTTCGCCGCCGTGGTCGCATTGCTCACGGTGACGCCCGGGCTCGACACAGCGTTGATCCTGCGGACGTCCCTGCTGGCCGGGCGGCGTCCGGCCTTGGGGGTGACGCTGGGCATCCAGCTCGGCACGCTGGTGTGGGGTGTGCTCACCGCCGCGGGGCTGTCGGCGTTGCTGGCGGCCTCGCAGGTGGCCTATGACGTGCTGCGGTGGGCGGGGGCGGCGTACCTGGTGTGGATGGGGATGCGCATGCTGCTCAAGCGGGACGCCGGGCGTGAGGTGGTGGATGGGCAGGAGGTGCGGTTCTGGAAGGGGTTGCGGCGGGGGCTGCTGACGAACCTGCTCAATCCCAAGGTGGGGGCCTTCTACGTGGCGATGCTGCCCCAGTTCATCCCGGACGGGGCGCCGCACGCGGTCATGGGGCTGGTGCTGGCCGGGGTGCACGTGGTCGAGGGGCTCGTGTGGAGTGCCGGGTTGATCGGGTTCGCGTCGTTGATGAGCGGGGTCCTGCGGTCGGCTCGGGTGCGGCGGGTCCTCGATCGGGTGACCGGAGTGGTGATCGTGGGGTTCGGGGTACGCCTGGCCGTCAGCGAATGAGCCGTCGGGGCGCGCATGTGTCAGCCGGCCGGATGACGACGCACAGGACCGATCCGGACGACGTCTACGAAGTGCCACGCGCTGATCGCCGATGACTGAGCATGCTCAAGCGGCTGACCACGATCAATGCGCGGGCGGTTGTGGTCAGAAGGCGGCCGGCCAGTTCAGCAGGCGGGCGCCGAGAACGGCCGTCTCCAGGGTGAAGCGTTGTGTCGGGTCGTCCGGGGAGAAGCCGGTCAGGCGGCGGATGCGTTCCAGCCGGTACGTCACCGCCCGCGGGCTCACCCGTAACCGCCGCGCGGCGGCCGTCTGGTTGCCGTGGGAGGCGAAGACGGCCTCCAGGGTCTCCAGCAGCGGCTCCGGTCCGCCCCTGGCGTCGAGGAGCGGGTCGAGCACGCTGGTCACCAGGTCCTCGATGGCGCCTCTGTCGCGCAGCAGCACGGGGAAGACCAGCAGGTCGGCGGCCTTGACGACGTCGGCGGTGAGGCCGAGCCCGTCGGCCAGTTCGAGGGCCTGGGCGGCCTCGCGGTAGGAGGTCACGACTCCGCCGGGGCCGCGTTTGGGGCGGCCGACGCCGACGCGCCAGCCGGGCGGGAAGCGGTTGCGTACGTGGTGCACGAACTCACCGACGGCGGCCGCCAGCATGGCGGGGGCGACGCAGACAAGCAGCCCGTCGCGTACGGACACCAGCACGTTGTGGGAGCCGAAGCGGGCGATGAGGTCGCGTTCGATGCGGTCCTGGTCGCCGTCGCGCAGCCCGCGGGCCACGGCGACCACGTACGACTCGGCCAGCCGCAGCCCGAAGTGCTCGGCCCGTTCCGCGAGCCGCTCGGCCCGGCCCTGGAGCAGGTCGTCCACGAACTCCCTGCGCGCGCTCTCCTCCTCGCGGATGGCGGTGAGCTGGGCCTGCTCGTACCCCTCCATGAGCGCGGACACGGCCCTGCGCAGCGCGGGCAGCACGCCGGGCACGCCTTCGCCCGCGGCGAGCGCGCGGTCGACGAGGAGCCGCAGCGGTACGCCGGCCCGGGCGGCCTGGCTGCCGGCGGCGCGGTAGGCGTCGAGGGCGCGCCGGTCGAAGGCCCGTCCGGTGGCCGCATGCTCGGCCAACCGCCGCCGGTGCCCGTCGAGCAGCCCGTCGAGCAGGCCGGTGGGCAGGCCGGTGGGCAGGCCGGTGGGCAGGCCGGTGGGCAGGCCGGTGGGCAGGCCGGTGGGCAGGCCGGTGGGCGCGGCCGGGGGTGGGTCCGTGGGCGGCATCAGACTCCTACGTCGCGCCTGTCGAAGGCGAGCACCGCGGTGAGTGCGAGCACGGCCGTCGCCCCCGCGAGGACAAGGTAGTCGGTGACGGGCAGCCCCTCATAGAGCGGCCGGCCGTCGGCGTAGTAGTGGAACGGCGAGAGCCACCGCAGCCAGGCGACGGCGTCCCATGAGCGGCCCACGGTGACGACCGCGTACCCGAGGACGGCCCACACGCCGACGGCGGACGAGGCGGCGGCCCGGCGCCCGGCGACGGCTCCGACGGCCAGGGCCAAAGCGCCGAAGAACAGGGCGAGCAGCAGGACGCCGACCTGCGCGGCCAGGATGCGGTCGAAGGGCACCCCGGTCCGTACGAGCGCACTCATCGCGACCGCGACCAGCAGCGTCACCACGGCCACCACCACGAGTGCGACGGCCAGCGCGAGGAACCTGTCGAGCACCAGCCGCCGCCGGTCCACCGGCAGGGTGACGACGAGTTCGAGCGTGCCGGCCTCCTCGGGCCCGGCCAGTGCCCGGTTGGCGAGCAGCGTCGCGCAGGCGATGAACAACATGGGGACGAAGAGCTGGTAGACGACGGTCTGGAGGTAACCGGCGCCAGAGGTCATGTCCGGCATGCCGCCCATGAGGTCTCGCAGCGGGCCGGGGAACTTGTTCAGCATGGCCGGCCCGTACGTGTCGGGGTTCGCGCGGACGGCGCCGTAGACGGCGACGTACAGGGCGATGAAGGCGCTGATGCCGAGCGTCCACCACAGGAGCGGGCGGCGGTGCTCGCGCAGGCTTCTGGCGATCATCGGACCGCCTCCTCGTCGCTGTAGTAGGTCAGGAAGATCTCTTCGAGGTCGGGTTCCGCGCTGACGAGGTGCACGACGGTGAACCGGGCGGCGGCCTTGACCAGCGCGTCGGGACGTCCGTCGATCGTGCACCGCACGGCGGCGCCCTCCACCCGCAGGTCGCGTACGCCGGGCAGGCCCTCGAAGGCGTCACGCGGGACGGGCGCGGCGAAATGCAGCTCGACGCGGCGCACGGCCTTCTCGCGCAGCACGGCGACGTTCTCGACGGCCACCAGTCGCCCGCCGCGCACGATGCCGACCCGGTCGGAGACGCTCTCGACCTCGGCCAGCACGTGGGAGGACATGAGCACGGTACGCCCCGACGCCCGCACCTCGCGGACCAGCGCCAGGAACTCCTGCTGCACGAGCGGGTCGAGCCCCACGGTCGGCTCGTCGAGGAGGACGAGCTCCGGTTCGTGCATGAACGCCTGGATGAGCCCGATCTTCTGCTTGTTGCCCTTGGAGAGCTTGCGCATGGGCACCGACAGGTCGGCGTCGAAGCGCTCGGCCAGGGCCTCGATGCGGGAGGCGGGCACGCCGCCGCGGACTCTGGCGAGGAAGCGCAGGTAGTCGGTGGCCCGGTCGCGGCCCTCCAGCACCAGGTCACCGGGCAGGTAGCCCATCCTGGCGCGGACGGCGGGCTCGCGCGGGTGGCCGCCGAGCACGCTCACGGCGCCCCGGGTTGGCCTGATCACGTCGAGCAGGAGCCGGAGGGTCGTGGTCTTTCCCGCGCCGTTGGGCCCCAGATAGCCGAAGATCTCCCCGGGCTGGATGTCGAGCGTGAGGTCCTCCAGGCCGCGTCGGGCGCGGTAGTACTTGGTCAGCCCCTCGGCCTGCACCACTGCTGTCATGCCCGTATCGTCGTGCCGCGGGGCGCTGCGCGTCATGGGGGAGGTCCGGAAGTCTGCGGACGAATTCGCTGCCGGATTCCGGCAAAGACATCATCCCAGGTTGGCGGGGTAGGGGGCGGGCGTAACCGGAAGAAACGGGGAAAAGGTCATGAGCCGCATCGGAGAGTGGCTGAAGAAGGCAGAGAACCTGGCCAGGGGACACTCCAAGCAGGCCGACCAGATCGTCGACCGCGCCGAGCAGTACGCCAAGGAACGCACCGGCCACAAGTACGACGAGCACATCAGCAGAGGCGCGGACACCGTCCAGCGCCGTTACGGCGGCGGGCAGGACCAGACCGGCCAGCAGACCGGCCAGCAGACGGGCCAGCCGACGGGCCAGCCGACGGGCCAGCAGCCAGGACAGCAGCCAGGACAGCCGGGCCGGCAGGCCGGGCAGCAGCCGCCCCCGACCCAGGAGGAGCAGGAGCGGCGGATGCCGCCTCAGGGCTGACCGCACGGGCCGGCGGCGGGCGTCTTCCGAAGACTCCCGCCGCATCCCGCGAGGCCGGCGGCGGGCGTCTCAACGGCCCTCGCCGCCGGGCGTCCGCGAGAGCCCGCACGGCGGACGGGTCAGTGGCGGGCGTCCTCCAGGACCTTCGCCGCGTCCCGTTCGAACGACGCCCTGGCGCCCAGCGTGAGCAGGCCGCCCACGACCATGGGGGCGATCAGGACGTACATGCCGGTCAGCAGCGAGCCTGTCCCGTCGGAGACGATGCCGACGACCAGCGAGCCGAAGGCCGTGCCGACGGTCAGGAAGAGCTGCAGGACGGCGAAGCCGAGCCCGCGCGCGGCGGCCGGCACCACGTCGGCCAGGCAGGCGGTCATGTTGGGGATCGCGATCGACATGAGCGCGCTGGCCAGCAGCATCAGCCCGGCCAGCGCGCCGACCGAGTCCATGGACAGCGCGCCGGCCAGGACCACCGAGCCGGCCGTGATGCCGCCGCCGCCCGCGAGCAGGCGCCCGCCCTTGATCGTGCCATGCCACTTCCTGCCCAGCCAGGAGCCGACCAGCGTGCCGGTCAGCGTCCCGGCGATGGTGAGCAGGCCGCTGAGCGAGCCGGCGGTGGCGACGCCCGCGCCGAGGGCGCGCACCATGAACGTGGGCAGCCAGAAGAAGATCCCGGCCAGCCCGAGGCTGAGCAGCGCGAGCCCGACGCAGACGAACAGCAGCGTCGGGATGGCCATGACGCCGCGCACCTGCGCCAGGAACGGCGGCTTGACCTCGGCCCCGGCGGACGGGGAAGGCGCGGGCGCAGCGGCCCCACCACCGGCACCACCACCGGCACCGGCCATGGACGGTTGCGGGGCGATCCCGCCGTTCGCGACCATGCGGTCCAGCTCGCCGCGGCGCGGCTCGCGCAGGAACCAGACCAGCAGCGCCGTGAGCACGCCTGGCACGACCATGATGAGGAACGCCGTACGCCACGAGAACGCGGCGGCGAGCTGGGCGCCGAGCAGGGTGCCGACACCGCCGAGGTACGTGGTGACGCGGGTCAGCCCGTACGCCTTGGCCCGGCTGGCGGGCGGGTAGTAGTCGGCGAGGAGGCTGCCGGCGGCTGGGTTGTCGATGTTCTCGGCGGCGGCCAGCAGCACCCGCATCAGGTAGAACATGGCGAATCCGGTCGCGATGCCGGAGCCGAGCGTGGCGAGCGCCCAGCAGAAGACGACGATCGCGATGATCCGGGTCCTGCTGAACCGGTCGGCAAGGTAGCCGGCGGGCAGGGCCACCACGGCGGCGGCCAGGGCGGAGGCGGTCGGGATGGAACCGGCCGCGGTGTCGCTGAACTGCCATTCCCGCTGGATGACCGGGAGCACGCCCGACAGCAGGTTGGCCTCCATCCTGTCCACTAGTCCGACGATGAACAGCACCACCAGGGGTGCCCAGCCGAATGGCGCGCGGGATCGCGCGTCGATGGTGCCCGTCCGTGGCGAGCCGAACGTCCCGACCATGCCCACCCTTTCGCGTAGGTGACTCTAGAATCCAGTTCTAGTGCGACGTTCTAGCCAGAGTGACAGAAGTCACAGCATTCGTAAATGGCCGGTTTCCGGGAAATTTCGTGATCTGCGGCTTCGATACGGTGTGGCCATGGTCAACGGCGCACTCCTGGTGGCGGGCACCACATCGGACGCGGGCAAGAGCGTGGTCACGGCCGGGATCTGCCGCTGGCTGGCCCGCCGTGGCGTGCGCGTCGCGCCCTTCAAGGCGCAGAACATGTCGCTCAACTCGTACGTCACCGCCGACGGCGCCGAGATCGGCCGCGCGCAGGCCGTGCAGGCGCAGGCCGCCGGCCTCGAACCGGCCGCCGACATGAACCCCATCCTCCTCAAACCGGGCAGCGACCGCCGCAGCCAGGTCGTGCTCATGGGCCGGCCGGTCGCGGACGTGGACGCCATGGAGTACGGCGCCCTGAAGGACCTGCTGCGCACGACCGCGCTGGAGGCGCTTGAGCGGCTCAGGAAGCAGTACGACGTGGTGGTGTGCGAGGGCGCGGGCAGCCCGGCCGAGATCAACCTGCGCCGCGGCGACATCGCCAACATGGGCCTGGCCAGGGCCGCGAACCTGCCCGTCATCGTGGTCGGCGACATCGACAGGGGCGGGGTGTTCGCCGCCTTCTACGGCACCGTCGGCCTGCTGGACGACGCCGATCAGGCGCACGTGGCCGGGTTCGTGGTCAACAAGTTCCGCGGCGCGAAGGAGCTGCTCGAACCCGGGCTCGACATGATCAGGCGGCTCACCGGCCGCGAAGTCTACGGGGTGCTGCCCTGGCTGGACGGCCTCTGGCTGGACGTCGAGGACTCACTCGCCCTCGACGGGCGGCAGGTGGCGGTGCGGCCTCCGTACGGGCGGCGGACGCTACGGGTCGCCGTTGTACGGCTGCCGCGCATCTCCAACTTCACCGACGTGGACGCGCTGGCCGCCGAGCCCGGCGTGGTGGTGCGCTTCGCCACCTCCGCCGGCGAGCTGGACGACGCCGACCTCGTCGTGCTGCCCGGCTCCCGTGCCACCGTCGCCGACCTGGCCTGGCTGCGGGAGAGCGGGCTCGCGGCGGCGCTGCGCGCGCGCACCGGGCCCGTGCTGGGGATCTGCGGCGGGTTCCAGATGCTCGGGCGGGAGATCGTGGACGACGTCGAGTCGGGGGCGGGCCGGGTCGAGGGGCTCGGGCTGCTGCCGGTGCGGGTCACGTTCGGGGCGGACAAGCGGCTCGGCCGGCCCGTCGGGTCCGCGTACGGGGAGGCGGTGCGCGCGTACGAGATCCACCACGGCGTCGCGACCGTCGAGGGCGGCGAGCCCTTCCTGGACGGCTGCCGCTCGGCGAACGTCTTCGGCACCACCTGGCACGGCGCTCTGGAGAACGACGGCTTCCGCCGCGCCTTCCTGACCGACGTCGCCGACCGCGCCGGCCGCGCCTTCACCCCCGCCCCTGACACCGACTTCGCCCGCCTCCGCGAGGACCGCCTGGACGCCCTCGGCGACCTCATCGACCACCACATGGACACGGACGCCCTGCTCCACCTGATCGAGCAGGGCCCCTCCCCCACCCTCCCCACCCTCCCACCCGGCGCCCCCTAGAGGGGCCCTCAGCTGTCAGCTGAATCATCAGTTTTCATCAGTCTTTATGTGAGGTCATCAGTGTGTGAAGCTCTCTGAGTGGGCCAGGCGGAACGGCGTCCACTACCAGACCGCCTGGCAGTGGGCCCGGGACGGCAAGATGCCCGTCCCTGTCGTCAAGACCGCAACCGGCCGATACCTGGTACTCGAGCCGTCCGCTGGCAGGGACGGCCGGACTGTGGCGTACTGCCGGGTGTCGAGTGCCGACCAGAAGGCGGATCTCGAGCGCCAGGCCGGGCGAGTCGTCACCGCCGCGACCGGGATGGGCTTGACGGTCTCCGAGGTGGCCACCGAAGTCGGGTCCGGGCTGAACGGCAGGCGGCCGAAACTGGCCCGGCTGCTGCGGGACGCGTCCGTGTCGGTGATTGTGGTCGAGCATCGCGACCGGCTGACCAGCTTCGGTCTCGAGCATTTGTCTGCTGCGCTCGAGGCGGTGGGCCGCCGCATCGTCGTGATCGACGACGCTGAACCCGACGACGATCTGATACGGGACATGACCGAAGTTCTCACGTCGTTCTGTGCTCGCTTGTACGGGCGGCGTTCGGCATCGCGCCGCGCCAATGCGGCGGTGCGCGCAGCACGGGACGCGGCATGACCTCCCGGCAGGGCTTCCGCGTCGAACTCGCCCCGACGCTCGAGCAGCGCGCCCGACTCGGCCGGCACGCCGGACTGTCGCG
>NZ_JBFAPT010000029.1:0-136648 GCF_040676845.1 Nonomuraea sp. NPDC049504 | reverse complement strand
CATTCCGAACCCGGAAGTTAAGCTTCCCAGCGCCGATGGTACTGCACTCGGGAGGGTGTGGGAGAGTAGGTCACCGCCGCACAAACTTTCAAGGAGAGGGTCTCAACACCAGGTTCTGGTGTTGAGACCCTTTCCGCATGTCCGGACCCCCCTTTTTTCCGCATGCCCCGGGGGTCTTTGGGGGCTGGGGTCTTTTTCGGGTGGTGTCGGCGGAGGCATCACATGATCGTCCCGATGCACATAGCGTGCCGTCAGAAGGGCGTCCGGCTCAGTCTTCATAAACCGATCTTGGACGCCCTTCGCTGTGCCTGCAGACGATCAGCGATTTTCACATCAACGCTCTAGGCCCCGGTCGGTATTCGGTCGGGGCCCTTTTGCGTTCAGGTGGGGTTTTCGTCTGTGGGGAGGGGGCGGAGGACGAAGACGCCCCAGCCGAGGTAGTGGCGGCCATACTCCAGGTGGGAGCGGCGGGAGCGGGTCAGGAAGTCGCGCATCGCCGGGACGTCCGGGTCGTCGGGGTTGTCGCGGAGCCAGTCGCTGACCGCCCACCATTGCGGGGCCACGTAACGATCCCAGCTGTCAGGGTCGGCCAGGACCATTTCCAGGAGTTCGAAGCCGGCCTCTTCGGCGCGGTCGGCCGTACCGATCAATGAGGTGAACTCGTCCGCGCCGATCTGCAGAGCGGCGCGAGCCTCGGGCGGCGGGGGAGAGGTCCAGTAGCAGTCGCCCACCAGCACGATGCCGCCAGGGCGCAACGAACGGCGCATCAGGGACAGCGTGCCCTGGAGGCCGCCGCCGATCCAGGTGGCGCCGATGCAGGACACGACGTCGTACGAGTTGGGAACGTCCATATACGTACTCGCGTCGGCTTCCACGAAGTTGACCCGGTCGGCGACAGACAGTTCTTCCGCGCGGTTTTTGGCGGCGTCGAGAAACACCTTGCTGATGTCGACGCCCAGGCCCTCGATTGCGTATTCGGCCGCCCAGCGGGAAAGGAGTTCGCCCTTTCCGCAGGCCAGGTCGAGGATGCGGGTGCCGGGGGTGAAACCGCAGATCTCGCCGAGCAGGCGGAGTTTGTCATCCGTCAGGGGGTTCAGAATTCGGTTGCGGGATTCAGCGATTTCGTGGAAGCGCAGTGACATGTCGAGCAGTCTCGCTGACGGTGTGCTCGGGAGCCACTCATTATCGGATTGCGGCAGGCTCGTGGACGTTCCGGGGCTTGCTAGGCTGGGAGGACACCGGGCCACCCCAGGGGTGGCCTTCGTCGCGTAAGGCCCGCAGGCGGGCGGCGACCAGCCACGGTGGACCGTCGTTGAGAGTCCGCTGGGTGAGCCAACGAAATGGACCAGAAGTGAACAGAGATAACGGATCGGACGGCGGACAGCGCGAGCGCGGCGACTACGGGGACAGGCGCTCCGGCGGAGGGGGCAGAAGCGGCGGGTACGGATCCCGCGGGCGTGACTCCGGCGGCGACCGTCCGTTCCGTTCCGACGACAGGTCGCGCTACGGCAACCGCGGTGACCGTGGGCCGAGGCGCGACGACTCCCGAGACGACCGCGGTGGACGCCGCGACGGCGACGATCGTCGTTCCTACCAGGACCGTGATGATCGGGGTCCGCGTCGTGAGTACGGGTCCCGGGATGACCGCGGTCCTCGCCGCGAGGGCGGGTTCCGCGACGATCGTGGTCCTCGGCGTGAAGGGGACGATCGTCGTTCCTACCGGGATCGGGATGATCGTGGGCCGCGTCGTGAGGGTGGTTACCGGGATGACCGGGGTCCGCGTCGCGAAGATGGCAGCCGGGATGATCGGGGTCCGCGCCGTGAGGGTGGGTTCCGGGATGATCGGGGTCCGCGCCGTGAGGGTGGGTTCCGGGATGATCGGGGTCCGCGTCGTGAGTACGGGTCCCGGGACGATCGAGGTCCTCGCCGTGAGGGTGGGTTCCGGGATGACCGGGGTCCGCGTCGGGATGATCGTGGTCCTCGGCGTGAAGGGGAAGATCGTCGTCCCTTCCGGGATCGGGATGATCGTGGGCCGCGCCGCGAGGGCGGTTACGGGGATCGGCGTGAGGGCGGTTACTCGCCGCGTCGTGAGGGTGGCTTCCGGGATGATCGGGGGCCGCGCCGTGAAGGCGGCTACCGCGATGACCGTGGTCCTCGCCGTGAGGGTGGTTACCGGGATGACCGTGGTCCGCGTCGCGAAGGTGGGTTCCGGGATGATCGCGGTCCTCGGCGTGAAGGGGACGATCGTCGTCCCTCCCGGGACCGGGACGATCGTGGGCCGCGTCGCGAGGGCGGCTACGGCGGCCGGCGCGAAGGTGGTTACGGCGACCGCCGCGAAGGCCCGCAGCGTGACCGAGGACGTGGCGACTCCCGTCCGTTCTCGCGTGACAGCCGTCGTGACGACGGCCCCGCAGGCACTCGCGCCCGCTACGGCAGGAGCGACCGCGACGCCGCCCCTGAGGCGCCGCAGCGGGAGAGGCTGCCCGAGGTGGCGCCCGACATCACCGTCGACGAGCTCGACAAGGAGGTGCTGGAGGAGCTGGGTTCGCTCCCCGGCGACCTCGCCGACCTGGTCGGACGGCACCTCGTCGCGGCCGAGCGGGCCCTCGAGGAGGACGACCCCGACAGGGCGCACGAGCACACCAAGGTGGCGCGCCGGTTCGCGGCGCGCATCGGCGTCGTACGCGAGGCGGCGGGCATCGTCGCCTATCGTGCCGGGCACTACTCCGAGGCGCTGAGCGACCTGCGGGCGGCCAGGAGGATGACGGGGTCGGAGGCGTACCTGCCGGTCATGGCCGACTGCGAGCGCGGTCTCGGTCGTCCCGAGCGGGCCATCGACCTCGTACGCTCCCCTGAAGCCGAACGCCTCGACCGGGCCGGGCGCATCGAGCTGACCATCGTCGAGTCCGGCGCCCGCCGTGACCTCGGCCAGCACGACGCCGCGGTCATCACGCTGCAGCGGCTGCCCGAGCTGCGTGACCCGCAGCCGCGGCCGTGGTCGGCACGGCTGGCGTTCGCATACGCGGACGCACTGGCCGAAGCCGGGCACCAGGAGGCGGCGACCGACTGGTTCGGGCGGGCGATGGCGTTCGACGAGGACGGCGAGACGGACGCGGCCGAGCGGTACGCGGAGCTGACCGGGTCCGTCATCGAGGACGTCGAAGAGGACTACGACTACGAGGACGACTTCGACGACGCCGGCGCCGTCGAGACCGGGACCGCTGCGGAGGCGGACGAGGACACGGACGACGACGCGGCGCTCGCCGAGGCCGGTGACCTGCTGGGTGCGGAGGCCGTGGCCGAGGAGGGCGCGGAGGACGTACCGGAGGAGACCGTGTTCGAGGCTCCTGAAGCGGTCGGATCGGCTGAGGTCGAAGAGGACTCCGTGAATGAGGACTCTGGAGATGAGGACTCCGGAGACGAGGACGACTCCGCGGTCGGCGAGGTCGCCGGAAGCGGCGAGGACTCAGCCGCCTCGGCCGCCTCGGGCTCCGAGGCGGGCGGTGAGCCTGAGCCTGTGGTTGAGGCTAAGGCCGGTGAGGTGCCCGGCATCACGCCGGCGTTCATCGAGCCCCACTTCGATGAGGAGCCGGGCAAGGAGAAGCCGGGCAAGTCGGACGACTGACCGGCACTGCCGCTGACATAGGTGCGGCGGGCGCGCGCGTTATCGCGTGTGCCCGCCGCACGTCTGTTTCGGCGCTTAGCAGCCCGTTCACCTGCTGCGCCGCTACTTGGGACATACCGGCGCGGGCCGGGGGCTGGTTCGGACGCACCGCTGGCCCTCCCAGGGGCCGTCCCTGATCTGCGTGCGTGTGGCGAGGGAGCGTCAGGGTGAGACGCGGTTGAGCCAGTGCAGGATTCCCGCCACGTTGGACGGCGCCCCGCTCAGCAGCTCGAACTGCTCGGCTCGTTCCTCATCGGACGTCAGCGCGGTGTAGCGCTCCTTCGTCCGGTCCCTGACCATGGCGACGGCATGGTCGAGGTCCATGCCCTCGGAATGGGCCTGCCGCGTCAGGTCCACCCATACCCGGAGCTCTTCGGCAGACCGTTCAAGTGTCTCCTTGACGGCGTCGACCGGCCCGTAGTGGCTGAACAGCAGCCGTTGCGGCTCAAGGGCCTCGAACAGCGCGATCGAGTCGAGTGCCGTCTGCAGGTCGAAGTCCGGGGGCGGGGTGGCGGGGCGCAGATCGCCCGTTTCCGGCAGGTAGACGCCGGCCGCGTCGCCGACGTACAGGTCGCCGGTGGCCGAGTCGACCAGGCCCACGTGGTGTTTGGCGTGACCGGGGGAGTAGTGGCTGCTCAGCGTACGTCCGTTGCCCAGGTCGATGGCGCCGGTGTCGCCGAGGGCGACGATGCGTTCGGCCTCGGTGGGGGACAGCTCGCCGAAGAGCGTGTCGAGCTTGTCGCCCCAAACCATGCGCGCGCTGGCCATCAGCCGCGAGGGCTCAGCGAGGTGACGTGCGCCCTTCTCGTGGACGACGACCTGCGCGGACGGGAAGAACCTGGCGATGTCGCCCACCCCGCCGGCGTGGTCGAGGTGGATGTGGGTGACGACGACCGTGGCGAGGTCCTCGGGTCCGACGCCGAGCGAGGCGATCGCGTCGCGCACCACGGGCGCCGAGGTCGACGTACCCGTTTCCACCAGGCACGGCCGGTCGCTCATGATGAGATAACCGGCCGTGATGCCGGAGTATCCGGCCATCTTGGTGTCGATCTCATAGACGTCGCCGCCCAGCGCGGTGATGTTGTCCACAGGCACTCCCGATCGTCCAGCCGCTGTCCCCAGAACGGCATTCCAGCCGATCCGGCCTCCTCCACATCGTAGAGAGTGATCTCCACCAGAGCACCGATAGGAGGACGACCGTGGACCGAAACGAAGTCTTGCTGGTGGGGAGGCTGTCAGGGCCGGTCGAGGAGCACCCCTTGCCGAGCGGCGACACGGCGACGAAGTGGCGCATCATCGTCCGCCGCCGCCGAAGCCGCCGGGGTGCGGCCCTGACCGACAGCATTCCGTGCGTCACGTTCGACCCGGAGACGGCTGCGGTGGTCCGCGCCCTCAAGCCCCGCGACTACGTCGAGGTGACGGGGTCGTTCCGCTGCCGCGTCTTCGGGCCGTCGGCGGCCAAGATCTGGCGGTACGAGGTGGAGGTGAGCGATGCCAAACCGTACGAGGCCGACCTCCCTGCCCCGGGTTCCGGACCCGAGGACGACACCGACGGAAGCCAGGTGGCGACCCTGATCCCCCGGCAGGTGCAGTACTTGGCCCCCACAGGCTGACCGTGCGCCTGACGGGCGCAGCCGAACAACCACATCGGGCACACCGCCCGCAACTCGCCGTCCGCCGTCCGCCGTCCGCCGTCCGCCGTCCGCGGTTCGGGGTTCGGGGTTCGCGCTCATCGGTTCGCGTCCTGGCGCCTCGGCGGCGGGGCGGGGCGGCGGGGCTGATCGGCGGCGAAGGCTGGGCGATGGGCGATGGGCGGTGGCGGAGGCTGGGCGATAGGCGGTGGTGAGGGCTGGGCGGTCCGACGGTGGTGACGGCTCGGCGGTGTGGCAGCGCCAGGGGTTGGGCGGTTCGGTGGTGGTGATGGTTCGGCGGTGTGGCAGCGGCGGGGGTTGGGCGGTTCGGTGGATGCGAGGGCTTCTGGGTGGTGACTTGGCGGCGTAGGTGTTTGACGGCTGAGGCCGTTTGCATCGCCTGCTACTCGGCCGACCGACTTAGCCAATCGGCTAGCTGCCTGTGGAGCCCGTGGGCTCCGACGTCATGAGCCTCGGTGAGCGCAGCGGCCTCGCGCTCGAGATGTCCCGGGTAGCTGCGCGCATCCGGTTTTTTGGTGAGGAGGTGGGACTTTCGGCAAGCGAAAGGAGGTCAACTGCTTCTCATCAGAGTCCCTTGTGGACGCCTCTGGGCGCGTTCAGGAGCGCCTCTTGGTCTTGCTGGCTTCTGGGGTCCGAGGGCTTGCCGGTTGAGGGTTCCTGGGGCTCTACGGCTGCGGGTTTGGCACGTACCGCGACGGCTTAGCTACGACGGAGGCCGGGAGTGATCGATTGAAGGGGACGTGGAATGTGGGCTCTGGGGGCGGATCCTGCGATTGATCCTGTTGTGGGTGGGGTGGTGGCTGGTGTTTGTATTCGTGGCTTAGGTCGGGGTGGCGGCAGAGACGTCGTGCGGGAGTGAATTGACGGTTGTTGGTTTTGTGTGTTGGTTGCTAGGGGCAAGGTGGGAAGTTGCGGGGGTGGCCGGGGGGTGTTTTTCTCTACCGGCAAGTGAGGGCAGGGTGGGACTCATCCCGTCATTTCTCCTGGTCAGGCGGATCGGCGGGGAGAAGGAATCACACCGGAGCTGTAGATCGACACCACGTTCGCGTCCGTCTGCTGTCACCATAGGCCGCAGTTAGCAGGCCCGGCAGTCCTGCCTGGCCACGGCACTATCGCAACAGGGTAGGTCGGATGGACGTAGAGGCAGAGATCACCATCCTCAAGCAGCGCCTCGAGGTGCTGGAGGCCGCGGCGTCCGCTGGTGCGGACGAGGTCGCGACATCGGGTGATGCCGGCGCTCCTGTCGTTGTCCAGTTCTCTCAGGAAGTGGCCGACGAGCTGGAGGCCCTCAACGTGGAGATCACCGGGCTCCGCTGGCATATGAGGGACTACCACGCGTCCAGCCAGGCCCAGCTCCAGCAGCAGCTCGACGATCTCCGTATCGGTATGTGTCTGCTCGACTGCAAACTCGATGAGTTGCTCAAGAGGAGCACGGCTTAGGGGGAGCAAGGCCGGAGTAAGTGGGGTAGGGGCTTCGCAGTTCTCTGCGAAGCCCCTTTTCATTCCCTTGGCGGACTGACGACCCCAGTAGCCATACCAGGCGAGGCGGCGACCGCATATCTCTGCTCCGGCATGGCCGGCGCCCAGGGTTGTTGTCAGTCGATGGCGAAGGTGCGGAGGAGCAGGCCGGTGCGGGGTTTGGGGCCGAAGGAGGTGGATTTGCGGGGGACGCGTTCGCCTGCTGCGGCGACGGTCAAGACGTCCTCTACCGCCAGGGGGTTCAGCAGAACCGCGGTGCCGCCCGTGCGGGTGGCCAGGTCGGTGGCCGCTTGGGCGTCGTGGTGGACGATGCGTACGTCCTGGTCGCTGTCGTGCATGCCCCACACCAACGGGAGGATGAACTCCGTGAGGATGGAGGTGTTGAGGGTGTTCCAGCGGTCGGAGTGGTCGGCGGGCATGGCGCGGGCCAGCTGTACGGGGTCGGGGTTGGTGAGCAGGTGGGCGCTGTGCGCGTCGGCCAGCAGGAAGGCGGGCTCGGCGGCCTCCTGGAGTGCGGCGAGGCCGTCGGACAGGGTCTCGTAGTCCTGGACCCGCCAGGCGCCCTTGGCCTTGGCGGTGGCCTCGGCGAGGGGGAGTCCGGGGATGACGCGGTGGATGGCCTTGAGGTCGGGCGGGTACGCGCCGGAGTCCACCAGCAGGGCGAGGCCGAAGTCCCAGGGGCCGGCGGCGGGTGCCTCGCGGGTGGCGCGTTCCTGCCGCTGGAGTACGCGGTACGTCGCGTACCGGTGGTGGCCGTCGGCGATGAGGGCCTGTCGGGGGTGGAGGTCGGCGTTGACGGCGGCTATTTCGGACTCGTCGGTGATGGCCCACAGGCGGTGGGTGAGTCCGTCCTCGGTGCGTGCGGTGACCAGGGGGCGGCGGGTCGTCGCGACCTCGTCCACCAGGCCGGTGGCGGTGCCGCCGGAGCCGTCGTACAGGAGGAAGATCGGCTCCAGGTTGGCCTGCGTCGTGCTCATGAGGGCCAAGCGGTCGGCGATGGGACCGGGCATGACGTCCTCGTGCGGCAGGATGACGCGCTGGGCGGGGTCGGCGAGTACGACGTCGCCGATGAGGCCGCGCTGCAGAACGCCGGGGCCGCTCTGCTCGTAGACGTAGAGGGCGGGCTGCGCGTCGGCGACCAGGACGCCCGACTCGAGCCAGGCGCGCAGGGTCTCCCTGGCGTCGGCGTACCGGCCGGGTGACGGCTGGGACGCCGCTGCGTTGGTGGTGCTTGAGGAGTCGGCTGAAGGCGGACAGGGAAGGATGAGACGGACGACGTTGTTCGGGTGAGAGTCAAGGAGGACCTCGACGTCGGCGTCGGAGATCAGGTCGTACGGCGGGGAGGTCACCTTGGCGGGATCCTCGACAGCGAAACGTACGCCGCGGAAGGGCCGTAGCGCCAGTCCACCTGGTATCGGCAGTTCAGGAGTCCCCATACCGGGCATGCTGCCATAAATGCCTGTGCCTTCCGAAAACCGGCCCATCGATGGCAGTCGTGCCCGTACCGCGGCGCAGCGGAGCGGGGTCGCCGTACAGCGATGAAGGAGTTCTCACCCATGGCTCACGAGGGAAACGGACATGACGAGAAACCGGGTGCTCCCAGGGGTGGTGTTTACGACTGGTACCAGCGCGGGGTCAAGCTGCTGAAGGAGGGCAGCCCCGCGGCCGCGGCGGCGTTGCTGGAACGCGCCGCCGAGGCGGAGCCCGAGTCGCGCAGCATCCTGGAGGCGCTGGCGCGGGCCCAGTTCAACTCGCGGCAGTACGCCGAGGCCGCGGCGCGGTTCCGGCAGATCGTGGACGCCAACCCGACCGAGGACTATGCCTACTTCGGCCTGGGATTGGCGTTGTGGCGGACGGGGGACGTGGAAGGCGCCCAGGAACCGCTGGCCATCGCGGTGGCCATGCGGCCCGACGACAGGAATTACGTGAAGGCGTTGCGGAGCGTGCGTGCGACCTTGAAGGCCCGCAGGGAGATGTGACCGCCCGCGGGGCCGGTGGGAGGGCGGCGCTAGAGTCGCACGCGGCGTGACAGGCGAACGGGAAGAGGCGCTGTGCTGATCGACGGCTTTGACACCCTGCTGCTCGACCTCGACGGCGTGGTCTATCTGGGCAGGCAGGCGATCCCCGGCGCCGGCGAGGCGCTGCAGGAGGCGCGGGCGCGCGGGGCGCGGCTCGCGTACGTCACCAACAACGCCTCACGCACCCCCTCCGCGATCGCCGCCCACCTGCGCGCGCTCGGGGCGCCCGCCACCGCGGCCGACGTCGTGACCTCGGCGCAGGCCGCCGCCCGGCTGGTCGCCGAGCGGGCTGCGCCCGGCGCGAACGTGCTCGTCGTCGGCGGTTCCGGGCTGCGGCTGGCCGTACGCGACCGCGGGCTCAGGCCGGTCTCGACCGCTGCGGAGTCGCCGGTGGCGGTGGTGCAGGGGTTCACGTACGAGCTGTCGTACGGTCTGATCGCCGAAGGGGCGCTGGCGGTGCGACAAGGAGCGCTGTTCGTGGCCTCCAACAGCGACAGCACGCTGCCGAGCCCGCGCGGCGAGCTGCCGGGCAACGGCGCGCTGGTACGCGTGATCGCCACGGCCACCGGGGTCGAGCCCATCTACGCCGGCAAGCCGGACCCGCCGCTGCACCGCGAGTCGATGATCAGGACGAACGCGCGGCGTCCCCTGGTCGTGGGCGACCGGCTCGACACCGACATCGAGGGGGCCACCAACGCGGGGGTCGAGAGCCTGCTCGTGCTGACCGGGGTCGCGACGCCGGCCGACGTGTTGACGGCCGAGCCCCGCCACCGGCCCACGTACGTGGGCGAGGACCTGCGGGCGCTGCTGGAGCCCTATCCCGAGGTACGCGACGGCGCCTGCGGCGGCTGGCGGGCCCGGTGGGAGGACGGGGCCCTGCGCCTGGAAGGGGACGGCAGCAGGATCGACGGACTGCGCGCGGCCTGCGACGCCGCCTGGGCGGCCGCCGGCGAGGGCCGCCTGGAGGAGGACGCCGTGAAGCCCGCTCTCGACCGGCTCACGTAACAGGAGGAAAGGGGCTGGACGGGAAGAAAGGGGCCGGGCGCCCCGAGGAGGACGCCGGATCCGGCACACGCCTGATCAGCTGGGTCGGTGGGTGGAGGGTGCGGGATCGGCACACGCCTGATCGGCCGGGTCGGTGGGTGGAGGGTGCGGGATCGGCACACGCCCGAGCGCCTGGCTGGTCGGTGGAGGGTGTCCTTGAGCGGGGTCAGAGGAGGCGGCGCAGGCGCAGCAAGTCGCCGAAGCTGGCGTCGACCTTCACCCGGCCCCCGAGCAGCGCCCGCGCCAGGTCGAGCTCCCCGTCCACCAGCGCCACCAGGTCATCGCTCACGATCGTGAGTTTGACGTCGGCGGGCTTGCCGTCGGCCGGCGGCGACTCCGCGAACGGGTCGAGCCCTCCGTGATGCAGCCGGCCGTAGAACGTCACGTCGAGGTCGGACACCCGGCAGCTGACCGTACGCTCGACCACGTGCTTGGCGCGATCCGCCTCATCGATCTCGTCGAACTGGGTGACGAGCTTGGCCAGTGCCGCCCGGCACTCCTCGACGCTTGCCATGGTGCGTATCCTTTCATCCCTTTGCGGACGGTAGCGTTCCACATCAGTAGCACCCCCGTACGAGCTTCAACGAGTGACACGCCTGCCAAGGTCCCGGCCGCTCGCGGGAGGCGTTACGGTCGAGTCATGAGTGAGCTGCCGGAGGAGAGCGGCGACGCGCGGGTCGACGCCATCGTGGCGGGCCTCGCCCGGCTGGGCGAGCTGCCCGTGGCCGAGCACGTCGCGGTCTTCGACGAGGCGTTCTCGGGGCTGGAGAGCACGCTGGCCGCCGTGGAAGAGCACGTGGAAGAGCACGTGGACGAGCCGGCCGGGCCGAGCTTTCCTCGACCGCCCGTCCCCGGACCGCCCGCCGTGGGACGCCCGTGAGCCGCAGGATCCGCCTCGACAGCGAGCTGGTCCGCCGCGGCATGGCCAGATCGCGTGAGCAGGCCGTCCAGCTGATCGAGGCGGGGCGGGTCAGCGTCGGCGGCCAGCGGGCGCGCAAGCCCGCCACCCAGGTCGACACGGCCGCCGCCATCGTCGTGGCAGCCTCGGACGAGGGCCCCGACTACGTTTCGCGCGGAGCGCACAAGCTGCTCGGCGCGCTCGGCGCGTTCACCGCCTTGAAGGTGGAGGGGCGCCGCTGCCTCGACGCGGGCGCCTCCACCGGCGGGTTCACCGACGTGCTGCTGCGCCACGGCGCGGCCCACGTGCTGGCGGTCGACGTCGGCTACGGCCAGCTCGCCTGGTCGCTGCGCTCCGACGAGCGGGTGACGGTCATGGAGCGGGTGAACGTCCGCGACCTCACCCCCGAGATGGTCGGCGAGCCGCCCACGCTGGTGGTCGGCGACCTGTCGTTCATCTCGCTGCGGCTGGTGCTGCCCGCGCTCGCCGCGGTCGCCGCCCCTGAGGCCGACTTCGTCATGCTGGTGAAGCCGCAGTTCGAGGTGGGCAAGGAGCGCGTGGGGGCGGGCGGCGTCGTCCGCGATCCCGAGCTGCGGGCCGGAGCGGTGCGCGATGCCGCGGCCAAGGCGCTGGAGCTGGGGCTGAGCGTGCGCGGCGTGACGGCGAGCCCGCTGCCGGGCCCGTCGGGGAATGTGGAATACCTGCTCTGGCTGGGCAAGGGGCAGGGCGAGCCGGGGGTCGCCGACCTCGAGGCCGAGATCCAGCGTGCCGTCGCGGAAGGGCCGCAATGAATCGCACCGTGCTGGTCGCCGTGCACACCGGGCGCGACGCCGCCATCGACAGTGCCCGGCTGGTCATCAACCGGCTGGTCGAGGCCGGCATCACGGTCAGGGTGCTCGACACCGAGGCCGCCGAGCTGGGCTGCGGCGGCATCGAGGCGGTGCCGGGCGACCCCGGCGCGGCCAAGGACGCCGAAGTGATGATCGTGCTGGGCGGCGACGGTTCGCTGCTGCGCGCCGCCGAGCTGGCCAAGCCGGCGGGCACGCCGCTGCTCGGCGTCAACCTCGGGCACGTCGGGTTCCTCGCCGAGGCGGAGGTCGCCGACCTGGCCGCCGCCGTCGACAGCGTCGTGGCGGGCCGCTACGACGTCGAGGAGCGCATGACGATCGACGTTCTCGCCAGGCAGAACGGCCGCGTGCTCGCCGACACCTGGGCGCTCAACGAGATCACCGTCGAGAAGCAGGAACGCATGCTGGAGGTGGTCGCCGAGATCGACGGCCGCCCGTTGTCGCGCTGGGGCTGCGACGGCGTGATCTGCGCCACCCCGACCGGCTCCACCGCCTACGCCTTCTCCGCCGGCGGGCCGGTCGTCTGGCCGGAGGTCGAGGCGCTCCTCATGGTGCCCATCAGCGCCCACGCGCTGTTCGCCAAGCCGCTGGTCGTCTCGCCGCGGTCGACGCTGGCCGTGGAGATTCTGCCCGACACCCCGGGGGGCGTCATGTGGTGTGACGGGCGCCGCAAGTTCGAGGTGCCGTCGGGCACCCGCATCGAGGTGCGCAGGGGCGCCGAGCCCGTACGACTGGCCCGCCTGCACGGCGTCGAGAGCACCGGCGCCCCCTTCACCGACCGGCTGGTCGCCAAGTTCGAACTGCCCGTCCAGGGGTGGCGCGGAAGGGCGCGACCCTGAGTGAATGGAGTACGGAGCGCGTAGGATCACGTGGTCAGGACGATCGACCGCGGACAGCGGCGTCAGACACGGCAGAGACACGGCAGTGAACGGGAGTGGGCAGTGCGACCCAGGGTCGAGGAGGTCCGCATCCAGGGGCTCGGCGTCATCGACGAGGCCGTGCTCGAGCTTTCGCCTGGCTTCAACGTGGTCACCGGCGAGACCGGCGCGGGCAAGACGATGGTCGTGACCGGGCTCGGGCTGCTGTTCGGCGGCCGGGCCGATCCCGCGCGGGTGCGGCCGGGCGCCGATCGCGCGAGCGTGGAGGGCACCCTGGTCATCGAGCCAGGCGGGCGAGTCGCGCAGCAGGTCGAGGACATCGGGGGCGAGATCGAGGACGGCGAGCTGATCATCTCGCGCACCGTCTCGGCCGAGGGCAGGTCCAGGGCCTGGCTCGGCGGGCGCACGGTGCCGGTGGGCACGCTGACGTACCTCGCCGACGACCTGGTGGCGGTGCACGGGCAGATGGACCAGCAACGGTTGCTGCAGCCGGCCAGGCAGCGCGCCGCGCTCGACCGCTACGCCGGTGACGAGCTGGTCAAGCCGCTGCGGGCGTACACGCAGGCGTACAAACGGCACAAGCAGGTCGCCGCGCAGCTGGAGGAACTGACGACCAGGGCGCGCGAGCGGGCGCAGGAGGCCGACCTGCTGCGCTTCGGCCTGGAGGAGGTCGAGAAGGTCGATCCCAAGCCGGGCGAGGACGACGAGCTGCGCGGCGAGGAGGAGCGGCTCTCCCACGCCGACGCGCTGCGCAGCGCCGCGACGACCGCCCACACCGCGCTGCTCGGCGACCCGATGGAGGCCGCGGGCGGGGCTCGCGACGTGATCTCGCTGCTGGGGGAGGCGCGGGCGGCTGTGGAGGCCGTACGCGACTTCGACAGCCAGCTCGCGGGCATGGCCGACCGGCTGGCCGAGGCCGGCTACCTGATCTCCGACGTGGCCACCGACCTCGCGGCCTACGCGGAGTCCGTCGAGGCCGACCCGGCGCGGCTGGCGGCGGTGCAGGAGCGGCGTTCCGTCCTGTCCAGTCTGATCAGGAAGTACGCCGCCGACAGCTCGGGCGTCCTGGCGTGGGCCCAGGAGGCCGCCGCCCGCCTGGGCGAGCTGGAGGGCGACGACGAGCGCATCGACGAGCTGACCCGCGAACACGACGAGCTGACCGTCCGGCTCACCGAGCTGGCCGACCGGCTGACCAAGGTGCGCGAGTCCGCGGCGGAGCGGTTCGGCAAGGCGGTCACGGAAGAGCTGACCGCGCTGGCCATGCCGCACGCCAGGGTCGTGGTCGAGCTCACCCAGAGCGCGGAGTTCGGGCCCGAGGGCCGCGACGAGGTGGAGCTGCGGATGGCCGCCCATCCCGCCGCGCCGCCGCTGCCGCTCACCAAGGGCGCGTCCGGCGGTGAGCTGAGCCGTGTGATGCTGGCCATCGAGGTGGTGTTCGCGGGCGCCGACCCGGTGCCGACGTTCGTGTTCGACGAGGTCGACGCGGGGGTCGGCGGGAAGGCCGCGGTCGAGATCGGCCGCCGGCTGGCCAGGCTCGCCCGCACCGCGCAGGTGATCGTGGTCACCCACCTGCCGCAGGTCGCCGCCTTCGCCGACCAGCACCTCGTGGTGGAGAAGGCGAGCGACGGCAGCATCGTGCGCAGCGGCGTGGTGACGCTCGATCATGAAGGACGTGTACGCGAACTGTCGCGCATGCTGGCCGGCATGGAGGACTCCGAGCTGGGCAGAGCCCACGCTGAGGAGTTGCTCGGCCTGGCCGCGGCGGACAGGTGATGCTGGGTGACATAGCGGACACGCCGCGTCATGCGTGGCCCCCGCGCTGTTTCACTCTGGCAGGATGGTCTTGATGAAGGTTCCGGGAAGCAAGAGGCCGGGCCTCCGTGGCAGGAAGGTCGGCGACCTTCCCGGTATAACGGCAGTGGCGAGGATCGACCGGCGCACCAAGAGGCTGACAAAACGCCTCCAGCCCGGGGAAATCGCGATCATCGACCACGTCGACGTTGACCGGGTCAGCGCGGAGGCGCTTGTCGCGTGCGGTGCTTCCGCCGTGGTCAACGTCGCGAGCGGCATCAGCGGCCGCTACCCCAATCTGGGGCCGCAGATCCTGCTCGAAGCCGGTGTCCCGTTCATCGACAACGCCAACCAGGAGCTGTTCGAGCGGGTCAAGGACGGCGATCTCGTACGCGTCTGCGACGGTGTCGTCTACCTCGACGACGACGTGGTGGGCAAGGGCGAGGAGCAGACGCCCGAGACGGTCGAGGCCGCCATGGCCGAGGCCCGGGCCGGGCTGTCGGTGCAGATCGAGGCCTTCGCCGTCAACACCATGGAATACGTGCGCGGTGAGGGCAAGCTCCTCATCGACGGGGTCGGCGTGCCCGAGATCCGCACGTCCATGGAGGGCCGGCACGTCCTCATCGTGGTGCGCGGCTACCACTACAAAGAGGACATCGCGACCCTCCGCCCCTACATCCGCGAATACCGTCCCGTCCTCGTCGGCGTCGACGGCGGCGCCGACGCGCTGCTGGAGGCCGGCTACCTCCCCGACGTCATCGTGGGCGACTTCGACTCCGTCTCCACCAAGGCCCTGACCTGCGGCGCCGAGCTGGTCGTGCATGCCTACCGCGACGGCAGGGCGCCCGGGCTCGAGCGCGTGCACCAGCTCGGCAGGGAGGCGGTGATCTTCCCCGCCACCGGCACCAGCGAAGACATCGCCATGCTGCTGGCCGACGACAAGGGCGCCGAGCTGATCGTCGCCGTCGGCACCCACGGCACGCTGGAGGAGTTCCTCGACAAGGGCCGCTCCGGCATGGCCAGCACCTTCCTCACCCGTCTCATCATCGGCAGCAAGCTCATCGACGCCAAGGGCGTCAGCAGGCTCTACCGCAGTCGCATCACCACCTCGCAACTGCTCCTGCTGGTGATCACCGCGCTGATCACCATGGGGCTCGCGCTCTTCCTGTCGCCGCTCGGCCAGACCTGGCTGAACGGTCTTCAGGACGTCTGGAACGCGTTCATCTTCTGGCTGGTCGGACTCTTCTCGTGATCGATTTTCGCTACCACCTCGTCTCCATCGTCGCCATCTTCCTGGCGCTCGCGGTCGGCATCGTGCTCGGCACCACGCTGCTGCAGGAACCGGCGGTGAAGTCCGCCCAGGAGCTCACCGCGCAGCTCACCAAGACGAAGGAGGAGCTGCGCGCCCAGATCGACACGCTGCAGGGCCGCGAGGCCGGCAACGACGCCTTCATCAGCGCCGTGACGCCCGAGCTCGTCGCCGGCGACCTGGCCGGCCAGCGCGTGCTGCTGATCGAGACGCCGGGCTCCAACACCGCCTGGCGCGAGGCCGCCCAGCAGGTGCTCGACCAGGCGGGCGCGGAGGTCACCGGGCGCGTGACGTTCACCGAGAAGTTCCTCGACCCCAAGGGCACCGGCGTGCTCGACGGCCTGGTCAACCAGCTCAAGCCGGTCAACATGGTCTTCCCCGAGACCGCCACGAGCTGGGGCAGGGCCGCCGCGCTGCTCGGCGCCTCCCTGGTCACCAACGACACCGCCCAGGCCGGCACGCCCAACACCACCACCGCCGACGTCGTCGGCGCGTTCGAGGCGGGCGGGCTGCTCACCGTCGACGGCGACCCCGCCAAGCGGGCCACGCTCGCCGTCATGTTCGCGCCCGAGCGGCCGTACGAAGGGGGGAGCGCCGAGACCCAGGCAGGCGCGCTCGTCTCCGTGGCCGACGGCTTCGACGCGGCGAGCAAGGGCACGGTGCTGGCCGGCATCGCCGCCACCACGGTCACCCCAGGAGACGTCATCACCGCCCTGCGCGACGAGGGCGAGGTCTCCAAGCGGGTCACCGGCGTCGATACGGCCGACATGCCGCTCGGGCCGGTCGCGATCGTCTACTCTCTGCAGGAGCAGCTGTCCGGGCGGGCCGGCCAATACGGCAACGGCAAGGGCGCATCCGGCCCCATCCCCGCCGAGGCGGCCCCCACCCCATCCCCCACCACCGAGTCAGGGAGCTGACATGCCCAGCCGGGCCCGTGGCCTGCTCTACGCGCTGGCCGGCGCCACCATCGGCGCCGTGGCCGCCCGCGTCGCCTACTCCGCCTTCACCCGCGACAAGCCCGCCGACCTGAGCGGCCGCTGGACCAGGAAGAACCACCGCGGCGAGCCCATCACGCTGCTCGAAGGCCCCGCGTTCGTGGCCGGCGCCGGCGCCGCCGCCGCGTTCACGCCCGGCCTCACCCCGCGCGTGCGCGCCGCCGCGCTGCTCGCGGGCGCCGGCAGCGGCGCGCTCGGCGCGTACGACGACCTCTACGGCACCACGTCCTCCAAGGGCTTCAAGGGTCACCTGAGCGCGCTGGCCCGCGGTGAGGTCACCAGCGGCGCCGTCAAGATCCTCGGCATCGGCGCCACCGGGCTCGGCGCCGCCGCCCTCGTCTCCCAGGGCCCCGCCGACATCCTGGTCAACGGCGCCGCCATCGCCGGCTCCGCCAACCTCGCCAACCTCTTCGACCTGCGTCCCGGCCGCGCCATCAAGGTCGGCCTGCTGACCGGCGGGCCGCTGCTGGCCGCCGCGCTCTTCCGCGACCAGCCCGCCGCGGGTGCGCTGGCCGCCGTTCCGCTGGGGGCCGCCGCCGCGCTGCTGCCCGACGACCTCGGCGAGCGCGCCATGCTCGGCGACGCGGGCGCCAACGCCCTGGGCGCGCTGCTCGGCCTCGCCGCCGTCACCAAGCTCGGCAGGCCGGGCCGCTACGCGCTGCTCGGCACCGTCGTGGCGCTGACGGCCGCCGCCGAGAAGGTCAGCTTCACCAAGGTCATCGCCGGCAACCCGGTGCTCAACCGCATCGACATGCTGGGCCGCCGCCCCGTCGACCCCATCTGACGCCGCTGTTGTCGGTACGGCCTGCCAGGATGTTCGCGTACGGTTGGTCGGCTGCGCGTTCGGGGGAGGCCGGGTGGGTGCGGTGACGGCGAGGGGCGTCGCGGGCGGCGCGATGCTCATCGGGGCGATCACCGTGCTGGCGAGGGTCGCCGGGTTCGCCAAGCAATACGCCTTCGCCCAGACCGTCGGCACCAACTGCCTGGCCACCGCCTACATGACGGCCAACCAGATCCCCAACATCGTCTTCGAGGTGGTCGTCGGCGGCGCTCTGGCGGGCATGGTGGTGCCGGTGCTGGCCGGGGTGTCGCGCGAGCGGGCCGGCCTCATCGGGTCGGGGCTGCTGACCTGGGTGGTCGTGGTGCTCGTCCCCGTCGGGGTGCTCACGGCGGTGCTCGCCGGGCCCGTCATGGGGCTGTTCCTCGGCGGTGACATCGAGGGGTGCGCCGATCTGTCCGCGATGGGGGAGATCGCCACCCGCATGCTGGTCGTCTTCGCCCCCCAGATCCCGCTCTACGGCGTGGCCGTGGTGCTCTACGGCGTGCTCCAGGCCAATGACCGTTTCGCGGGGCCCGCCGTCGCGCCTCTGGTGTCGAGCATCGTGGTCATCGTGGCGTACCTGCTGTTCGTGCCGTTCAGCGGTGGGCACCGCGACCTCGAAGGGCTGCCGATGGCGGGCGAGCTGGCGCTGTCGGTGGGCACGAGTCTCGGCGTGCTGTCGCTGGTGCTGACCGTGGTCGGGCCCGTCGGGCGGCTGGGGCTGCGGTGGCGGCCCACCTTACGGTTCCCCGACGGGGTGGCCGGGCGGGTGCGCACGCTGGCGCTCGCGGGCATCGCGGCGCTGCTGGCGCAGCAGGCGGCCATGATCGTGGTGCTGCTGCTGGCCAACAAGGTCGTCGGTGGCGGGGCCATCGCGGCGTACAACTACGCGTGGGCGATCTACCTGGTGCCGTACGCCGTGCTGGCCGTGCCCATCGCCACCAGCGCGTTCCCCCGGCTGTCTGCGCAGGCCGGCGAGCCCGTGGCCTTCGCGGCGCTCGCGGCGCGCACCACCAGGGCCGTCGTGCTGGTGTCAGGGCTGGCGGCCGGCGTACTGGCGGCGGCGTCGGGGCCCGGTGCCGTGGTGTTCCTCGCCGACAAGAGCGACGTGCCCGCCGGTGAGCTGGCGGCGGCCATCGCGCTGTTCGCGCCCGGCCTCGTCGGCTACGGGCTCATCGCCCACCTCAGCCGCGTCCTCTACGCGGCCGGCCAGGGCCGCGCGGTCGCCACCGGCACCGTCGCCGGATGGCTCGTCGTCATGGTGGCCCAGACCGTGCTCGTGCTCGTGGTGCCTCCCGAGTGGGGCATCGGGGCGATGGCGCTCGGCATGAGCATCGGCATGAGCGTGGGCGGCGGCTTGCTGCTGGCGTCCGTCGTACGGACGCGGGGCGGCGCGGCGGCGGCCGGTCTGCCCCGCGCGCTGGGGGCCGCGGTGGCCGGAGGGGTGGCCGGGTTCCTCGCGGGGGCCGGGGTCGTCAGTCTGCTGGGGGCCATGTCCCTCTGGGCGAACGTGGGGGCCGCCGTGCTGGGCGCGGTGGTGGCGCTGGCGGTCGGGGGTGCGGTCGTGGCCCTGGTGGACCGGCCTGACGCCGCCTCGGTGGCCGGTCTGCTGCGCCGCGGTGGAGCCGGGTGAGGTCGGGCCGGAGTGAGGTCGGGCGGAGTGAGGTCGGGCGGAGTGAGGTCGGGCGGAGTGAGGGAGGCTGGCGTGCGGGTGGCTTTTGTGCTGGGGACCACGTCGGGTGGTACCGGGCGGCACGTTCTGATGCTGGTGGAGGGGCTCGTGCGGCGGGGGCACCAGGTGCTGGTGGTCGGGCCGCGCAGCGTTGAGGAGCGGTTCTCGTTCGGGGTGGCGGGGGCGCGGTTCGTCGAGGTGGCCGTTTCCGATCGGCCCCATCCCCTGAACGATCTGCGTGCGGTGCTCGCCGTCCGGCGGCTGACCAAGGGCGCCGACGTCGTGCACGCCCATGGTCTGCGGGCCGGGGCCCTGGCCGCCTTGGGAAGCCCTGCCCGCGGGCCCGTTGTGACGTTGCACAACGCGCTGACCGCCGGTGGGTTCGTGGGGCTGGTCTATGGCGTGCTGGAGCGGATCGTCGCGCGTCGGGGCGGGCACGTGCTGGTGGTCTCGCCCGATCTCGGTGAGCGGATGACCGCGCTGGGCGCCAGGGACGTGCGGCCTGCGCTGGTGGCCGCGCCCGTGCCGGCGCCGGCCAAGCGGACACCTCAGGAGATCAGGGACGAACTCGGCGCCGGCGAGCGTCCGATCCTGCTCACCGTCGCTCGGCTGGCTCAGCAGAAGGGGTTGGAGACGCTGCTCGATGTGGCGGCCGGGCCGTGGGAGGGTGACCCGCTCTTCGTGGTGGCGGGTGAGGGGCCGTTGCGCGGGGAGTTGCAGCGGCGGATCGACGCGGAGGACCTGCCCGTACGGCTGCTGGGCAACCGGGATGACGTGGCCGACCTGATGCGTGCCGCCACGGCTCTGGTGATGCCGAGCCGGTGGGAGGGGCAGCCGCTCACCCTCAGGGAGGCGCTGATGACCGGCACTCCGGCCGTCGCCTCCGAGGTCGGCGGCATCCCGGAGATCCTGGGGGACGCGGGGATCCTGGTGCCGTACGGCGACGTGGCCGGCTTCCGCGCGGCCGTGCGACGGCTGCTCGCCGCACCCGAGGACGCGCGGGCGCTGGCCGAGGCGGCGCGGCGGCGCGGCGACGAGATGCCCGATGGCGACGACGCGGTGGAGAGCGTGCTCGCGGTCTACGAGGCGTGAGTCGGCGGGCCCAAGGGGGAGTTACGGTCTGTGGGCGTGAATCCGGGGGCTCGCCAAGGGCGGTCGTTCACCGATCGTGAATCCGCGGGCGTCCAGAGGGCGGTGGTTCACCGATCGTGAGGTCGCGGGTGTAAGGGGAAGCCGTGGTCTACGGAGGGTGAGGGGGCTTGGTTGAGGGGGAGGATGATTAGGTGCGGTCGAGGGGTTCTCGTATACTGCGTGGGTTAGGGAGGGGAGTATCCCTTCGCGACAGCCTCGTCATCACGGTGCAGCCCCACTCCACGGGGCCCCCGGGGCTGCCGGTCCGCAGGTGAGCGCGGGCGGGAGAGACCTCCGGCAATGAAGCGTGCATGCCGGAGGGTCTGAGTGACTGAACCTTTGTGGGCCTGGATCGCCGTGATCGGCGGTCTGCTGTTGGTCATCGCCATCGACCTGTGGATCGTCGACCGTGGAGAAGCACGTGAGTTCTCCATGCGCCAGGCGGGCTACTGGGTCTCTTTCTATGTCTTCCTCGCCGTGTTGTTCGGGGTGCTGCTGTGGTTCACCTCCGGCCCCGACAGAGCCGGTGAGTTCTTCGCGGGTTACATCACCGAATACAGCTTGAGCGTCGACAACCTGTTCATCTTCTTCATCATCATGAGCCGGTTCGCGGTGCCGAAGGCGTACCAGCACAAGGTGCTGCTCGTCGGCATCCTGCTGGCGCTGGTGATGCGCGGCCTCTTCATCGCGCTCGGCGCGGCCGCGCTCGAGCGTTTCAGCTGGCTGTTCTACGTGTTCGGCGCCTTCCTCGTCTACACGGCGGTCAACATCGTCCGCCAGCACCTCAAGGGCGAGGAAGAGGAGTTCAACGAGAACGTCCTGCTGCGGTGGGTGCGCAGGGCGT
Organism: Nonomuraea sp. NPDC049504; assembly: GCF_040676845.1. NCBI lineage: Bacteria > Bacillati > Actinomycetota > Actinomycetes > Streptosporangiales > Streptosporangiaceae > Nonomuraea > Nonomuraea sp. NPDC049504. The sequence continues at coordinate 115,605 of NZ_JBFAPT010000029.1, read as the reverse complement.
TCCCCACCACCGAGGGCTACGTCGGCTCCAAGGTCACCGTCAAGATCGACGGCAGGCGCATGGTCACCCCCATGCTCATCGTGATGGTCGCGATCGGCACCACCGACCTGCTGTTCGCGCTCGACTCGATTCCGGCCATCTTCGGGCTCACCAAAGACCCCTTCATCGTCTTCACCGCCAACGCGTTTGCCCTGATGGGCCTGCGTCAGCTCTACTTCCTGCTGGGCGGCCTGCTGCAGCGCCTCGTCTACATCAGCTACGGTTTGGCGTTCATCCTGGGGTTCATCGGGGTTAAGCTCGTATTGGAGGCGTTGCACTCCAGCCATGTCTCCTGGGCGCCCGAAATTCCCATCTGGGTGTCGCTCTCGGTCATCGGCACCACCATGGTCATCACCACTGTGGCCAGCCTGATCAAAGCTCGCATCGACGCGCGCAAGGGCGAGGAGACGCATCCGGAGCAGGTCTAGCGAAATGGGCTTCGAGGCGCTTTGCTTGTGTAGTTATGCCGTGTCATAGTTGCTGGTTCTGTAACATCACGGCAAAGCGCCCAGTCCAGTCACCACCAAAGGTTGTACGTGTCCGACGATTCTGCTAAGCCGAGCCGCATGAGGCTCGCGCGCGGGGTCTCCCCGTGGCTCCTCCCGACGGCCGCCGCGGCGGCCGCCACCGCTCTGCTGACGCGCCGAGACCGGCGATGGGCGCTTGCGGCGGTGCCGCTGAGCGCGCTCACCGGGGGCATGCTCTGGTTCTTCCGAGACCCGGACCGCACAATCGGCGAGGGCCGCATCCTGTCACCCGCCGACGGCGTGGTGCAGAGCATCGACCCGTGGCCCGACGGCCGCACCAGGGTCGCGATCTTCATGAACCCGCTCAACGTGCACGTCAACCGTGCCCCTCTTGCGGGAAATGTCACCTCCGTGCAGCATGTGGCAGGTGGGTTCCTGCCGGCGTTCAACAAGGACAGCGACCAGAACGAGCGTGTGGTGTGGCATTTCGAGACCACGCTGGGCGACATCGAGATGGTGCAGATCGCGGGCGCCGTGGCGCGCAGGATCGTGCCGTACCTGAGTGACGGCGCGAAGGTCGAGCAGGGTGAGCGGATCGGGCTGATCAGGTTGGGATCCCGGGTCGACATCTACCTTCCCGAAGGGATTTCTCCCGCGGTGTCCGTGGGCGACAAGACGGTTGCGGGGGTGACCAGAATTGACCACGGCTGACGCCAGTAGCTGGCGAACGGAAGAGGAAGAACCTCGCGGTCCCGTCGGCAAGGCGTTCCGCCTGTCCGCCGCCGACTCCCTGTCGCTGGGCAACGCCGTCTGCGGGTTCCTCGCGGTGTGCGTGCTGGCCTACTCCGCCATCCAGCAGCTGCAGGTCGACGGCGGCCGGTTCACGCCCGCGCCGAGCTACTTCGCCACCGCCATCGTGCTGCTGCTCATCGGCGCCACCTGCGACCTGTTCGACGGGCTCGTGGCGCGCCGCTTCCGTGCCTCCGCGATGGGGGCCGAGCTCGACAACCTCGCCGACGTCATCAGCTTCGGCTTCGCGCCGGCGTTCATGGTCGTCATCTGGGGCATCGGCGTGCCGGAGAGCGTGCCGTTCACCGCCGTGCTCGCCGCCGCGGCGGCCGTGCTGGTCGCCGGCGTCGTCCGCCTGGCCAGGTTCGCCTGCGTCAAGACCAAGAGCGGCGACTTCATGGGGCTGCCCATCCCGATGGGCGCCATGACCGTGATCTCCATCGTGCTGCTGTTCCAGCCGAGCATCTGGTCGCTGCTGGCCGTGCTCGGGGTGGCGTGGCTGATGGTCAGCCGCATCGAGTACCCCAAGCCGAAGGGGCAGCTCGCCGCCGTCGTGCTGGGCTGGATCATGGTGAACGTGGCGTTCCTGACGGTCTGGGTGGCCTGGCCCGAGGGCGGCGACATGCCGATCAAGATCGGGGCCACCATGCAGATCGCGCTCGTCGCGGCCATCCCGCTGCGGGTGCTGTTCTACAAGCGCGAGCAGCGTAAGGAAGCCGCTCGTCTGAGCCGCTGACCGGCCTTCGATGAGCAACTGACGGGATTTTTCGTCTTATTTCGGCTTTGATGGAGCCATGTCGGCCACGCCGCGCGAGCACACGCGTACGTACTACCTCGGCAAGCTGGCGACGGAGCTGGAACAACGCGGGCTGACCGCCCTGCTGCGGTCGGACCCGCCCGCGTTGCGCATCAGCCACCCCGACGCGGCCCTGATGGCCGAGACCGTGGACTGCGCCGCTCTGTCGGAGGGCTGGTTCTACCGGTGGTCGTGGGGCGAGCTCGTCGGGCTCGCCGACGATCCCGCCCTGGCGGCCGAGCGCATCGCCCACGTGCTCGCCACCCGCTGACCGTCCCCCTGTTACCAGCCCCTGGCCTTCCACTCCGGGAGGGCCGGGCGCTCGGCGCCGAGCGTCGTGTCCTTGCCGTGGCCCGGGTAGACCCAGGTCTCGTCGGGCAGGCGGTCGAAGATGCGCTCGACGACATCGGTGAAGAGCTGGTTGAACCGCTTGGGGTCCTTCTGGGTGTTGCCCACGCCGCCGGGGAACAGCGAGTCGCCGGTGAACAGGTGGTGGCCCTCGGGGCCGGCGTCGTACAGCAGGGCGATCGAGCCGGGCGTGTGGCCGCGCAGGTGGATGACCTCCAGCGTGACCTCGCCGAACGTGATCGTGTCGCCGTGCTCGACCGTGCGGTCGGCCGGGAGGGGGAGCGCGGGCGCGTCGAGCGGATGGGCGATCACCTGGGCGCCGGTCACCTTCGTCACCTGCTCGAGCGCCTGCCAGTGGTCGCCGTGCTGGTGGGTGGTGATGACCGCGCGGACGGGCCGGTCGCCCATGAGGGCCAGCAGCCGGTCGGACTCGGCGGCGGCGTCGATGAGCACCGACTCGCCGGTCGCGGTGCAGCGCAGCAGATAGGCGTTGTTGTCGAACGGGCCTACGGCGAGCTTGGAGATCGTCAGCGCGGGCAGCTCGCGTACGTCGGCGGGGCCGCCGACCTGGACGTCACCGGTATAGGTCATGGGTAGTCCTCTGGGGGTGTCGTGGGCAGATCAGCGGGGGCCGGCATCGTCAGCCACGGCGGCGGATCGGGAAGACCCGCACCGACATCGCCACCGACTTCTCCGCGTCCGGGAGTGGACGATCGCCCCACGGGCACCAGACTAACCCCCTCGCCACGCGACCTGCCGGTGAGCCAGGCCAGCATGTCGTGCGGCGCGCCGCGGACGGCAGGACCGTCGCCGAGCCCGTGCCTGGCGGTGATCCGGCCGTCCTCGACGAGCTCGATCCGGCCCACCGCCTTGTGGTCGCGGGGCCAAGTGGCCAGGCAGTCGTGCAGCTCCCGGCGTACGAAGGGGGCGGGCCAGTCGCCGGGGGTGTGACCGGCGGCCAGGTCGACGTGGTGGAAGCCGATCTCGCGCAGCCGGCGGACGAGCAGGTACCAGGCGGGGTGCGGCGGCGGGCGCATGCCCTCCACCTGCGCCGGCCAGGCGTACGCGGGCAGGTCACGCACGGCGGCGGCCAGGCGGGCGGCGCCGTCCTCCAGCTCGGCCAGGTGGCGGGCCACGGGATGGGTGGCGGCGGCCTCGATCGCGGCGGACCTGGCGGCGAACGAGGCGTACTGAGGGGTGCGGACGCCGGTTCGCGCCCAGGACAGCAGGTTGAGGTGGGAGTCGGCGTTCTGGGCGAGGTGGGCGAGCACGTGGCCCCTGGTCCAGTCCGGCAGGAGCGAGGGGGCGGCGAGGTCGGCGTCGGAGAGGGACGCGGCCGTGGCCAGCAGCCGGTTGGTGGCCACGGCCAGCTCGGCCTGCAACGCGGGTAGGACGCTCATGTACGGATATTTCACCATCTGCGGCAGCCGAATGGAGGAGGGCATAAAACCGCAGGTCAGCGAGTTGACATTCCAAGGGGTCCTCCCCTGCCGGGAGATGGCCGTAACCTGGGAGAGACGGATTTTCGGGGGCCGTGGATCGGGCCGCCGAAATTGTCGGAGCCGCCGTCTACCATCCCCCGTGGACCTATCCGCCTTTCGACTTCCGGGATCGCCGTGGCTGACCGCCTGATCGTGCGTGGTGCACGAGAACACAACCTCAAAGACGTCTCGCTGGATCTGCCGCGAGACTCGCTGATCGTCTTCACCGGCCTATCCGGCTCGGGCAAGTCGAGCCTGGCCTTCGACACGATCTTCGCTGAGGGCCAGCGGCGCTACGTCGAGTCGCTGTCGGCGTACGCCCGCCAGTTCCTCGGCCAGATGGACAAGCCCGACGTCGACTTCATCGAGGGCCTGTCGCCGGCGGTCTCCATCGACCAGAAGGCCACCAGCAAGAACCCCCGCTCCACCGTCGGCACCATCACCGAGGTCTACGACTACCTGCGGCTGCTGTGGGCCCGCATCGGCAAGCCGCACTGCCCGGTGTGCGCGCGCCCGATCGCCCGCCAGTCGCCGCAGCAGATCGTCGACCGCGTGATGGACCTCGAAGAGGGCACCAGGTTCCAGGTCCTCGCGCCGGTCGTCAGGGGGCGCAAGGGCGAATACGCCGAGCTGTTCCGCGAGCTGCAGACCAAGGGCTTCGCCAGGGCGCGGGTCGACGGCACCGTCGTGCGGCTGGAGGAGCCGCCGACGCTGAAGAAGTACGAGAAGCACGACATCGAGGTCATCGTCGACCGCCTGTCGGTCAAGGAGTCGGCGCGGCGGCGGCTCAACGACTCCGTCGAGACGGCGCTGCAGCTGTCCGGCGGCACGATCACGCTGGAGTTCGTCGACCTGCCGGAAGACGACCCCAACCGCGAGCGCTTCTACTCCGAGCACCTCTACTGCCCCTACGACGACCTGTCGTTCGAGGAGATGGAGCCGCGCTCGTTCTCCTTCAACTCGCCGTTCGGCGCCTGCCCCGAGTGCACAGGTCTCGGCACCAAGATGGAGGTCGACCCCGACCTCGTCGTGCCCGACCCCGAGCGCGCGCTCGGCGACGGCGCCATCCACCCCTGGTCGGGCGGCCACACCAGCGAATACTTCACCAGGCTGATCGAGGCGCTCGGCCACGCCATGGGGTTCGGCCTCGACACGCCGTGGGAGCGGCTGCCGAAGAAGGCCCAGAAGTCGCTGCTCTACGGGCACGAAGAGCAGATCCACGTGCGCTACAGCAACCGCTTCGGCCGCCAGCGCGCCTACTACACCACCTACGACGGCGTCATCCCGTGGGTGCAGCGCAGGCACGCCGAGGCCGAGAGCGACGCGGCGCGCGAGCGCTTCGAGGGCTACATGCGCGAGATCCCGTGTCCCGCCTGTAAGGGGGCCAGGCTCAAGCCGGTCAGTCTGTCGGTCACGGTCGCCGGGAAGTCGATCGCCGAGGTCTCGTCGATGTCGATCGGCGAGTGCGCCAAGTTCCTCGCCGCGCTCAAGCTGTCCGACCGCGACATGCAGATCGCCGAGCGGGTGGTCAAGGAGATCAACGCCCGCATGGGCTTCCTGCTCGACGTCGGCCTCGACTACCTCACGATGGACCGCGCCGCCGCCACCCTCGCCGGTGGCGAGGCGCAGCGCATCAGGCTCGCCACGCAGATCGGCTCTGGCCTGGTCGGCGTGCTCTACGTGCTGGACGAGCCGTCCATCGGCCTGCACCAGCGCGACAACATGCGGCTGCTCGACACCCTGATCAGGCTGCGCGACATGGGCAACACGCTGATCGTGGTCGAGCATGACGAGGACACCATCGCCGCCGCCGACTGGGTGGTCGACATCGGGCCGGGCGCCGGCGAGCACGGCGGCCAGGTCGTCGTGTCCGGCACCGTCCAGGACCTCCTCACCAGCGAGGAGTCGATGACCGGCGCGTACCTGTCGGGGCGCAGGAGCATCGCCGTGCCCGCCAAGCGCCGCAAGCGTGACAAGAAGCGGCAGATCACCGTCAAGGGGGCGCGCGAGCACAACCTCAAGGGCGTCGACATCGAGTTCCCGCTCGGCGTGTTCACCGCGGTCACCGGGGTGTCGGGGTCCGGCAAGTCGACGCTGGTCAACGACATCCTCTACAACGCGCTGGCCAAAGAGCTCAACGGCGCCCGTACGGTGCCGGGGCGGCACTCCCGCATCAACGGCATGGACCAGGTCGACAAGGTCGTCCACGTCGACCAGTCGCCGATCGGGCGCACCCCGCGCTCCAACCCGGCCACCTACACCGGCGTCTTCGACCACGTCCGCAAGCTGTTCGCGGCCACGGCCGAGGCGAAGGTGCGCGGCTACCAGCCGGGGCGCTTCAGCTTCAACGTCAAGGGCGGGCGCTGCGAGGCGTGCGCCGGCGACGGCACCATCAAGATCGAGATGAACTTCCTGCCCGACGTCTACGTCCCCTGCGAGGTCTGCCACGGCGCCCGCTACAACAGGGAGACGCTGGAGGTCCACTACAAGGGCAAGACGATCGCCGAGGTGCTCGACATGCCGATCGAAGAGGCCCTCGGCTTCTTCGACGCGATCCCCGCCATCAAGCGGCACCTGCAGACGCTCAACGACGTGGGGCTCGGTTACGTACGCCTCGGGCAGCCGGCCACCACGCTGTCCGGCGGTGAGGCGCAGCGCGTCAAGCTGGCCTCCGAGCTGCAGCGGCGGCAGACCGGGCGGACGATCTACGTCCTCGACGAGCCCACCACCGGGCTGCACTTCGAGGACATCAGGCGGCTGCTCGGCGTGCTCGGGCGGCTGGTCGACGGCGGCAACACCGTCATCGTCATCGAGCACAACCTCGACGTCATCAAGACCGCCGACTGGATCATCGACATGGGTCCCGAGGGCGGGTCGCGCGGCGGCACGCTGGTGGCGGCGGGGACGCCGGAAGAGGTCGCGCTGGTGGACGAGAGCCACACGGGCCGCTTCCTCCGCAAGATCCTCTCCCTCTGACCCACCCGATCCGCCCCCTGACGCCCGGGGGGCGGATCGCCCGGTCGTGGGGCTGTCGGCGAGGGGGCGGGTGTCGTGGCCGATGGGTCGAGGTGGCTGGTCGGGTGCTCGGATGTGGTGGTCGGTTGTCAGGTTGTGTGGTGTGGCCGGGTGTGGTGGTCGGTCGTCAGGTTGTGTGGTGTGGCCGGGTGTGGTGGTCGGTCGTCAGGTTGAGCGGTGGGCGCGGGTGCGGGCGCGGCGCTTGGCGGCGTCGGTGCGTTCCAGCCACCACTCGGCCACCAGCAGGGGCAGCACCCAGCCGAGCCAGGCGCTCAGGGCCGCGATCGTCTGCATCAGCTGCGTCTCGTCGCCGTTGAAGGTCGTGTCGAGCTGGGGGAAGAACAGGATTCCGAACAGCACGCCGTAGATGCGGTTGGTGACGATCGACATGGTCAGGGCGAAGCTCCGCACCATCCAGCGGCGGTGGTCAGCGAAGCGGCGCTGCCTGGCCATCCGCCAGCCGGCCAGCGTGCAGCCCAGCCACAGCAGGGCCAGCAGGACGTTGCTGACCATCGTGACCGGGCCCCATGGTGTCGCCACGCCCACGGTCAGTCCGAGGAGACCGCTCGGGAGGCAGCCGGCGAAGACGTACACGCGGCCGATCCGGCGGTGTGCACGGGGGTAGCGGGCGCGGAACCACGGCCAGATCTGCAGGCAGCACGTGATCATCGCGATCGAGCCGAACACCACGTGCAGGGAGAGCACCGCGAAGTGCGGCGGGAAGAAGTCAGGGGCCGGCACTCGTGACTGTGCGGGGTCCAGCGACAGGTACGGCGGCAGCGAGAACGCCACGAACGCCGCCGCCACCACCATCAACGGCGCCACCCACGGCCTCCGCCACCATCGAGGACGCACGCCCGAGGCAGGAGCGCCCCGACCCGAGGTGGCTCGGTCGAGGGGGAGCGGGTCCGCCCGCGTGGGGTCGAAGGGGCCAGGGCTGGAGGCGTCTGAGCCGGACGTGGCTCGGTCAGAGGTGAGCGGGCCAGTGGGGGTTGGGCCGGTGGGGGTTGGGCCGGTGGGGAGGGTCATGGTCCGAGGGTGGGGGGTGGCGCTGACCGTGGGCGTACCACCCGCTGACCGGACCGAGGGGTGCCGTCAATAAGCTGTTCTCACGATGATGGCCGCATCGGGGGCGACACCGGCGGCCGGCAGATACGGCACGCGCATTCGTACGCGCGAAAGACATCAGGCGACGGGACAGATCGGGGCGGAGCCATGTCCGGAAACGGGTTGGGGCGGCGGGAGATGCTGGGTGCGGCGGGGGCGGCGGCCTGTGGGCTGGCGGCGCTGACCGCGTGCGGATCAGGGGGCGCGCAGGCCCAGCCGAGCCTCAAGGGGAAGGTGCTGGCCAAGACGGCGGACGTGCCGGTGGGCGGGGGGAAGCTCATCGAGGACCTGAAGGTCGTGGTGACGCAGCCCGAGCCGGGAGTCTTCAAGGCGTTCAGCTCGCTGTGCACGCACAAGGGGTGCCAGGTCGGTACGCCCAAGGACAACGTCATCAGGTGCGCGTGCCACGGCAGCGAGTTCACCGCGGACACCGGTAAGGCGACGAAGGGTCCGGCCACCGGGTCGCTGCCCTCCTTCCCGGTCAAGGTGGAAGGCGACGGCATCGTGATCGTCGGCTGAGCTCCGGCCGCCGGAAGGCGTTTCGCCAATCGGTAATTGTGCGTAGTCGGCTCGATTGGGGTGCGGCACGCTGAACCCCTGCCAGGGCGCGGGCCGTACCTGGGAGTGAAAGCCGATCTGGGAGGACGCACGATGACGGAAACGACGCGGCGGACGGTTGTCTTCGGGGCCGGCACCGCCGGCCTGGCGGCCGTGCTGACGGCCTGCGCGAGCTACGGCACGCCGGAGACCGAGGCGGACGTGGAGGCGCCGGTTGAGGAGGAGGCGTCGTCCGCACCCAAGAAGGGCGAGGCGAAGGCCAAGGCGAAGGCGCTGGCCGACACCGGCGACATCCCCGAGGGCGGGGGCAAGGTCTTCAAGAACCAGCAGGTCGTCGTGACGCAGCCGACGGCCGGCGAGTTCAAGGCGTTCAGCGCGGTCTGCACCCACCAGGGCTGTACGGTCGCCTCCGTCTCGAACCAGACGATCAACTGCCCCTGCCACGGCAGCAAGTTCAGCATCGCCGACGGCTCGGTGACGGACGGACCGGCGGGCAGCCCGCTGGAGGAGAAGCAGATCGAGGTGGACGGCGAGAAGATCAGACTTGCCTGAGACTCATCTCATGAATTTCTAAGCTGGGTGCGCTTGGGTGAGGCGCATGGCAGATGACCTTCAGAGCCGCAGAGCGGTGTTCGCGAGTGTCGGCGTGGGTGGCCTGGCGCTGGCGATCAGCGCGTGCAGCGGCGACTCCGGTACCGACACGGCGCAGACCGCGCCATCCCCAGCCGAGTCGAGCGCCCCGCAGTCGGGTGCCCCCGAGGCGAGCGCGACGGCGTCCGAGGCCCCGGCCGGCGGCGCGCTGGCCAAGACCGCCGACATCCCGGTGGGCGGCGGCACGGTCTTCAAGGAGCAGAAGATCGTGGTGACGCAGCCCACCGAGGGCGAGTTCAAGGCGTTCAGCGCGTTGTGCACGCACAAGGGCTGCCCGGTCACCAGCGTCGAGAACGGCGCGATCGTGTGCCCGTGCCACAACAGCATGTTCGCCATCGCCGACGGATCCGTGTCCGGCGGGCCGGCGCAGAAGCCCCTGCCGGCGCAGGAGATCAAGGTCGAGGGCGACAGCATCATGCTGGCCTGACCATGCCGGCCTGACCATGCCGGCCTGACCATGCCGATTTGATGAGGTGCCCGCCGTACGAGCGCGAAGAGTACGGCGGGCAACTCTGTCGGTATGGGCTACTAGGCTGACAGGCGTGGCGAGATCAGCGGCTAACACCTTGAGTTTCCGGCCCAGGCCGGGTTCGATCCCGGAGTCCCCGGGGGTCTACAGGTTCAGGGACGCGCACGGCCGGGTGATCTACGTCGGCAAGGCCAAGAGCCTGCGCCAGCGGCTCAACTCCTATTTCGCCGACTTCTCCGCGCTGCATCCCCGCACGCAGTCGATGCTGACCACGGCCGCCGACGTCGACTGGACGGTCGTCGGCACCGAGGTCGAGGCGCTGCAGCTCGAATACTCCTGGATCAAGGAGTTCGACCCCCGCTTCAACGTCAAGTACCGCGACGACAAGTCCTACCCCTACCTCGCGGTCACCATGGGCGACGACTTCCCGCGCGTGCAGGTCATGCGCGGAGCCAAGCGCAAGGGCACCCGTTATTTCGGGCCCTACTCCCACGCCTGGGCCATCCGCGAGACCGTCGACCTGCTGCTGCGGGTCTTCCCTGTGCGCACGTGCAGCGCCGGGGTGTTCAAGCGGGCGGGGCAGATCGGGCGGCCGTGCCTGCTGGGCTACATCGACAAGTGCTCGGCGCCGTGCGTCGGCCGGGTGACTCCTGAGGAGCACCGTGACCTGGCCGAGGACTTCTGCGACTTCATGGCGGGCAACACCAGCCGCTTCATCAGGCGTCTCGAGAAGGAGATGCGCGAGGCGGCCGCCGAGCAGGAGTACGAACGCGCCGCCCGGCTGCGCGACGACATCCAGGCGTTGCAGCGGGCGCTGGAGAAGCAGGCCGTCGTGCTCGGCGAGGGCACCGACGCCGACGTGATCGCGCTGGCCGAAGACCCGCTCGAAGCGGCCGTGCAGGTGTTCTACGTGCGCGGCGGGCGCATCAGGGGCCAGCGCGGCTGGGTGGTCGACAAGGTCGAGGAGACCTCGCCCGGCGAGCTGGTCGAGCAGTTCCTGCTGCAGATGTACGCCGAGGCGGGCGCCGAGTCGATGCCCCGCGAGGTGCTGGTGCCCGCGCTGCCGCCCGACACCGAGGCGGTGGCCGAGCTGCTGACCGAGCAGCGCCGGGCCCGCGTCGAGGTGCGGGTGCCGCAGCGCGGCGACAAGAAGTCGCTGATGGAGACCGTCGAGCGCAACGCGAAGGAGTCGCTGGCCCAGCACAAGATCCGCCGCGCCAGCGACCTGACCACGCGCAGCAAGGCGCTGCAGGAGATCGCCGACGCGCTCGACCTCGACCAGGCGCCGCTGCGCGTCGAGTGCTACGACGTCTCCCACCTGCAGGGCGAGAACGTCGTGGCCTCCATGGTGGTCTTCGAGGACGGCCTGGCCCGCAAGAGCGAATACCGGCGCTTCGCGGTCAAGACCAAGGAGGGCGACGTCGCCTCGATCTACGAGGTGATCACCCGCCGCTTCCGCCGCTATCTGGAGGAGCGTTCGGCCACCGGCGAGCTGGCGGCCGACGACGACGCGGGCGGCGGCCCCATCGACCCGGAGACCGGCAAGCCGCGCAAGTTCGCCTACCCGCCCAACCTCGTCGTGGTCGACGGCGCCGGCCCTCAGGCGGCGGCCGCGCAGCGGGCGCTCGACGAGCTCGGCATCGACGACGTGTCGGTGTGCGGCCTGGCCAAGCGGCTGGAGGAGGTGTGGCTGCCGGGCGACGACCAGCCGGTGATCATGCCTCGTTCAAGTGAGGGTCTCTACCTGCTGCAACGGGTGCGGGACGAAGCGCACAGGTTCGCCATCACCTACCATCGATCCAAGAGGTCCAAGACGGTGAAGGAGAGCGCGCTCGACGGCGTGCCCGGCCTCGGGCCGGCGCGAAGGCAGGCGCTGCTCAGACACTTCGGCTCCGTGAAAAAGCTACGCGAGGCCACTGCCGCCGAAATCTGCGAGGTTCCCGGCATCGGCCCGTCCATCGCCGAGGTCATCGTGTCGACGCTGAAGGGAGAGTCACCTTGATCTCGCCAGGATGCCAGGGTGCGCACGCCGTACGTTCCTGTCCGCCCGCGGATGAGGTGAGACGATGAGCACCGAGCCGGCGTTCGTCATCGTCACCGGCATGTCCGGGGCGGGGCGCAGCACCGCCGCCAAGGCGCTCGAGGATCTGGGCTGGTTCGTCATCGACAACCTGCCGCCCGGGCTGCTGTTCGCCATGGCCGAGGAGGCCGGCAAGGTCAAGCTGGCCGCCGACAAGGTGGCCGCCGTCGTCGACGTGCGCAGCCTGGCCTTCACCACCGACCTCAACGCCGCCATCGAGGAGCTCGAAGGGCGCGGGGTCCGCGTGCGGGTGGTCTTCCTCGAGGCCAGCGACGAGGAGCTGGTGCGCAGGTTCGAGAACGTCCGCAGGCCCCACCCGCTGCAGGGTGAGGGGCGGCTGGTCGACGGCATCACCAGGGAGCGCGGCATCCTGCGCGAGGTGCGCGCCAACGCCGACCTGGTGATCGACACCTCTACCCACAACGTGCACGACCTGCGCGGCAAGATCGTCGACTTCTTCGGCGGCGAAGACCGGCCGGGGCTGCGGCTCAACGTCGTGTCGTTCGGCTTCAAGTACGGCCTGCCGGTCGACGCCGACCTCGTGGTCGACTGCCGGTTCCTGCCCAACCCGCACTGGGTGCCCGAGCTGCGGCCGATGAACGGGCTCGATCCCGCGGTCAGCGACTACGTGCTCGGCCAGCCGGGGGCCAAGGAGTTCCTCGACGCCTACGAGGAGGTCCTGCAGGTGGTCGCGGCCGGTTACGCGCGCGAGGGCAAGAGCTACGCGACGCTCGCGGTGGGCTGCACCGGCGGCAAGCACCGCAGCGTGGCCATGGCCGAGCAGGTCGCCGCCCGGCTGCGTGACCGCGGCATGGAGGTCCAGGTGAGCCACCGGGATGTGGGGCGGGAGTGACCGATGACGGCGTTCCGTCACCGATGACGGGCGCACCCGACGTCCTGGGCGTCGGCAGGACCGGCATCGGGCCGGCGGTCGTCGCGCTGGGCGGCGGCCACGGGCTCTACGCGTCCCTGTCGGCCTTACGGATGGTGACCGACCGGTTGACCGCCGTGGTAACGGTCGCCGACGACGGCGGCTCCAGCGGGCGGCTGCGCCGTGAGCTGGGCGTGCTGCCGCCCGGTGACCTGCGCATGGCGCTGGCCGCGCTGTGCGGCGACGACGAGTGGGGCAGCACCTGGAGCGAGGTCGTCCAGCATCGCTTCCGCAGTGAGGGCGAGCTGCACGGTCACGCGGTCGGCAACCTGCTGATCGTGGCGCTGTGGGAGCTGCTCGGCGACCCGGTGGCCGGTCTCGACTGGGTCGGGCGGCTGCTGGGCGCACACGGGCGGGTGCTGCCGATGGCCTCGGTGCCGCTCGACATCGTGGCCGAGGTGGAGCTCGACGGCGTCATCTCGCCCGTGCGCGGCCAGGTGGCCTGCGCCTCGACGCCCGGCCGCGTGCAGGCCATCTCGCTGGTGCCGGAGGACCCGCCGGCCAGGCCGGAGGCGGTCGCGGCGGTGCAGGAGGCCGACTGGGTGGTGTTCGGGCCAGGGTCGTGGTTCACCAGTGTGCTGCCGCACCTCAAGGTGCCGGCGCTGGCCAGGGCGCTGCACGCCACCCGCGCGAAGAGGCTGGTCACGCTCAACCTCGCCCCCCAGCCGGGCGAGACCGACGACTTCTCCCCCCAGCAGCACCTGGAGGTGCTCAGGCAGCACGCTCCCGGCCTGTCGATCGACGTGGTGCTCGCCGACACCGGGGTCGTCGACGATCCCGACGCCCTCGACAAGGCGGCGGGCGCGCTCGGCGCCAGGCTCGTCATGGCCGACGTGGCCGCCTCCGACGGCTCGCCCCGGCATGACCCACGACGTCTTGCCTCCGTCCTGGACGAGATTTTCCTCCAGAAGCGTTGATCCTGGTCGGCGTGGCGCGAAGGTGCGAGAGACTCAAGAGAGCCGGTCTGAATGGGGGAGAGGACTAACGCATGGCGATGACAGGTGTGGTGAAGGACGAGCTGAGCCGCCTGCCGGTGCTGAAGCCGTGCTGCCGCAAGGCGGAGGTTTCGACGCTGCTGCGGTTCGCCAGCGGCCTGCACCTGGTGGGCGGGCGGATCGTGATCGAGGCCGAGCTCGACACCAACGCCACCGCGCGGCGGCTGATCAAGGACATCGGCGAGGTGTTCGGGCACAAGGCCGAGGTGCTGGTGCTGGCTCCCGCCGGGCTGCGCAAGGGCTCGCGCTACGTCGTACGCGTCTACCGCGACGGTGAGGCGCTGGCCAGGCAGACGGGTCTCATCGACAACCACGGCCGCCCCGTGCGGGGGCTGCCGCGTCAGGTCGTGGCGGGCGCGGCCTGCGACGCCGAGGCCGCCTGGCGCGGCGCGTTCCTGGCTCACGGCTCGCTGACCGAGCCAGGCCGGTCGATGTCGCTGGAGGTCACCTGCCCGGGGCCGGAGGCGGCGCTGGCGCTGGTGGGCTCGGCGCGGCGGCTGAAGATCCACGCCAAGGCGCGCGAGGTGCGCGGGGTGGACCGCGTGGTGGTCCGCGACGGCGACGCCATCAGCGCGCTGCTGACCCGGCTCGGGGCGCACGACAGCGTGCTGGCCTGGGAGGAGCGGCGGATGCGCCGCGAGGTGCGGGCCACCGCCAACCGGCTGGCCAACTTCGACGACGCCAACCTGCGGCGCTCGGCGCGGGCCGCGGTGGCGGCGGGCGCGCGGGTGCAGCGGGCGCTGGAGATCCTCGGCGACGAGGCGCCCGAGCACCTGGTGGTGGCCGGGCGGCTGCGGGTGGAGCACAAGCAGGCGTCGCTGGAGGAGCTGGGGCAGATCGCCGACCCGCCGCTGACGAAGGACGCCATCGCGGGGCGCATCAGGCGGTTGCTGGCGATGGCCGACAAGAGGGCGTCCGACCTGGGCATCCCCAACACTGAGGCCAATCTCACAGTGGACATGCTGGCCCCGTGACCGGACTCGCCGGCGACCAGGGACGGGGTGCTGCCCGTCCCTCGCCGGGGGCGGCGGGCTAGTCGCGGGCGGGCTTGCGCGGGGTGAACAGGTCCGTGGTGGGCTTGGGGGCGGGCTGCTGGGCGGGCTCGAACGGGGCTCGATACTCCGGCTCGCCGGAGGAGTCCTCCGGCTGGTCGGGCGTCTCGGCGCGCTGCGCCCGGCGCACACGCAGGACCCGCAGGGTGAGCAGGACGAGCGCGGCCAGCGCGGCCACGGCGATGTAGAGCCAGGCCGGCCAGGTCTCGGCCAGCGGCTCGCGGTAGACGCGCAGCGCGTACGGCAGACCCTGGTTGAAGACGGGCAGGCTGACGTCGGACAGGTCGGCGGGCGTGCGCTCGCCCGGCGTGCGCAGGCCCGCGCCGATCAGCACGGACGAGCCGGTGATCTGGCCGGCCGCGACGGCGCCGCCCGCGTACACGGCGGCGAGGGGGACGAGCAGGAGGCTGCGCGGGCGTACGGCGCCCATGGCGAGCGTGACGAGGAGGGCGATGAGCAGCGACAGTGCCAGCGAGATGGGCACTCCGCCCCCGAGGCTCATCACCGCCTCCGGCAGGCTCTCCTGGTACAGCACGGCCGCCCCCAGTCCCGCCGCGCAGACGAGCGCGGCGAGCAGGCCGATGAAGAGCCCGGATAGTAGGCCGGACCGCTTATGTGACATCTCAGCCCCCAGAGAATGCACGAATTTACTCCGACGAGTCGGGCACTTTACTCGAACCTCGCAAAACGTGTCGTAGGAACGCCGATTCACATGCCGGTACCTGCAGTGGTCTAAACCAATTTGGGTCCGATAAGGTTCGTGATTGAGGTTTCCAGCCCGCATCTGTTCGAGGAGATCGGTTCCCGTGAGCATCCGCGTAGGCGTCAACGGCTTCGGCCGCATCGGTCGCAACTTCTGGCGCGCTGTCGCCGCCAGCGGCAAGGACATCGAGATCGTCGCGGTCAACGACTTGACCGACGTTGCGACGCTCGCGCACCTGCTGAAGTACGACAGCATCCTGGGCCGCCTGCCCTACGAGGTGAAGGCCGGCGGCGACGAGATCACGGTCGACGGCAAGTCGATCAAGGTCTTCGCCGAGCGCGACCCGGGCAAGCTGCCGTGGGGCGACCTCGGTGTCGACGTCGTCGTCGAGTCGACCGGCCTGTTCACCGACGCCACCAAGGCCAGGGTGCACGCCGACAACGGCGCCAAGAAGGTCATCATCTCCGCCCCGGCGAAGAACGAGGACGTCACCCTCGTGCTGGGCGTCAACGACGGCGCGTACGACCCGGCCCAGCACACGATCATCTCCAACGCCTCCTGCACCACCAACTGCCTGGCCCCGATGGCCAAGGTCATCCACGACTCCTTCACCATCGAGAAGGGTCTGATGACCACCATCCACGCCTACACGCAGGACCAGAACCTGCAGGACGGCCCGCACAAGGACCTGCGCCGCGCCCGCGCCGCCGCGCTCAACGTGGTGCCCACCTCCACCGGCGCCGCCAAGGCCATCGGCCTGGTCCTGCCCGAGCTCAAGGGCAAGCTCGACGGCTTCGCCATGCGCGTGCCGATCCCCACCGGCTCGGCCACCGACCTGACCGTCGAGGTCGGCCGCGACGTCACGGTCGAGGAGGTCAACGCCGCGGTCAAGGCCGCCGCCGAGGGCCCGCTCAAGGGCATCCTCACCTACACCGAGGACCAGATCGTGTCCTCCGACATCGTCACCGACCCGGCCTCCTGCATCTTCGACGCCGGGCTCACCAAGGTGATCGGCAACCAGGTCAAGGTCGTCGGCTGGTACGACAACGAGTGGGGCTACTCCAACCGCCTGGCCGACCTGGTCGAGCTGGTGGGCCGCGGGCTCTGATGCCGGAGCGGTCGCGTACACACCGGGGCGCGCCGTCCGCGTGTCCCGCAGGAACGGGAGCATGAGCATGCGCACGCTCGACGATCTCGACGTGAAGGGGCGGCGCGTGCTCGTGCGCGCCGACCTCAACGTCCCCCTCGACGGGGAGACGATCACCGACGACGGCCGCATCCGCGCGTCGGTCCCGACGATCAGGGCCCTGCTGGAGCGGGGCGCCAAGGTCGTCGTCTGCGCCCACCTGGGCAGGCCCAAGGGCAAGGCCGAGCCGAAATACTCGCTGCGGCCCGTCGCGGCCCGCCTGGGCGAGCTGCTCGGCCAGGACGTCGCCTTCGCCACCGACGTGGTCGGCGACAGCGCCGCGAGCACGGTGGAGGCGCTCCAGGACGGCCAGGTGGCCCTGCTGGAGAACCTCCGCTACGAGCCGGGCGAGGAGTCCAAGGACGACGCCGAGCGCGGCGCGTTCGCGGAGAGGCTGGCCGGCCTCGCCGAGCTCTACGTCGGCGACGGCTTCGGCGCCGTGCACCGCAAGCACGCCAGCGTCTACGACGTGCCCAGGCTGCTGCCGCACGCGGCGGGCGGGCTGATCGAGGCCGAGGTCGGGGTGCTGCGCAGGCTCACCGAGGACACCGAGCGCCCCTACGTGGTCGTGCTCGGCGGCGCCAAGGTCTCCGACAAGCTGGGGGTCATCGCCAACCTGCTGACCAAGGTCGACAGGCTGCTCATCGGCGGCGGCATGGCGTACACGTTCCTCAAGGCCCAGGGCCACGAGGTCGGCAACTCGCTGCTGCAGGAGGACCAGCTCGACCAGGTGCGCGGCTTCCTCGACGAGGCCGGGCGGCGCGGCGTCGAGCTGGTGCTGCCCGTCGACGTGCTCGCGGCGGTCACCTACGCCCCCGACGCCGAGCACGACGTGGTCGAGGCCACCGCGATCCCGGCCGACCGCGAGGGGCTCGACATCGGGCCGAAGACGCGCGAGCTGTTCGCGAGCAAGGTCGCCGACGCCAGGACCGTGTTCTGGAACGGGCCGATGGGCGTGTTCGAGTTCGACGCGTTCTCCGGCGGCACCAAGGCCGTGGCCGAGGCGCTCATCGGCGCCGACGCGTTCACCGTGGTGGGCGGCGGCGACTCCGCGGCCGCCGTACGCAGGCTCGGCCTGCCCGAGGACGGCTTCTCGCACATCTCCACGGGTGGCGGGGCCAGCCTCGAATATCTCGAGGGCAAGACCCTCCCCGGACTCGCGGCCCTGGAGGACTGAGAGTTGCAGCGCAAGCCGCTCATCGCCGGCAACTGGAAGATGAACCTCAACCATCTCGAGGCCATCGCGCTGGTCCAGAAGCTGGCCTTCGCGCTCAACGACAAGGACTTCGACAAGGTCGAGGTCGCCGTCCTGCCTCCCTACACCGACCTGCGCAGCGTCCAGACCCTGGTCGACGGCGACAAGCTCAGGATCGTGTACGGCGCCCAGGACCTGTCCAGGCACGACGGGGGCGCCTACACCGGTGAGGTGTCGGGCGTCATGCTGGCCAAGCTCGGCTGCACCTACGTGACGATCGGCCACTCCGAGCGCCGCCAATACCACGGCGAGGACGACGACCTCGTCAACGCCAAGGTGCAGGCGGCCTACCGCCACTCGCTGACGCCCATCCTGTGCGTGGGCGAGGGCCTGGAGGTGCGTCAAGAGGGCCGCCACATCGCGTACAGTCTCGGCCAACTCGACGGCGCGCTGCGCAAAATCGACGCCGAGCAGGCAAAATCGATAGTGGTGGCCTACGAACCGGTGTGGGCGATCGGCACCGGCGAGGTGGCCACCCCTGAGGACGCGCAGGAGGTCTGCGGGGCGTTGCGAGTGAGACTCGCTGAGCTCTACGACACCGAAGTGGCCTCGGGGGTCCGTATCCTTTACGGTGGCTCGGTCAAGTCAGGGAACATCGCGGGGATCATGGCTCAGCCGGATGTCGACGGCGCGCTCGTGGGCGGTGCCAGCATCGACGCCGGGGAGTTCGCGAAGATCTGCCGATTCTCTGATATACCCGGCTAACTCGGCCGTTCTGGGGGTGCGACTTGACATCAGGTCGTACCCTCAAGAGGCAAGTTTGAATCGTCACGCGTAACAGAGCATCGAAGGAACAGGCATACCGTGGAACTCGGAATCTCCATCGCCCTCATCCTGGCGAGCCTTCTCATGATCCTGCTCGTCCTGCTCCACAAGGGCAAGGGTGGTGGCCTGTCTGACATGTTCGGCGGCGGTTTCTCGTCGAACTTCGGTGGTTCCTCGGTGGTGGAGCGCAACCTCGACCGGCTGACCGTCATCACGGGCGTGGTCTGGTTCGTCTGCATCATCGCTCTGGGCCTGCTTCTGCGGTCCTGAGCAATCAGTTAACGCGTGACAGTGATTCTCCCCCCGTGTCCGCACACGGGGCGATCGAGCGAGGAGTTCATCCGTGGGTAGTGGCAACGCGATCCGTGGCAGCCGTGTCGGCGCCGGCCCGATGGGGGAGGCCGAGCGCGGCGAGGCAGCTCCGAGAGTGCGGGTCTCGTTCTGGTGCGCCAACATGCACGAGACGCGCCCCAGTTTCGCCAGCGACGCGGCGGTCCCCGAGCTGTGGGACTGCCCCCGTTGTGGCCTCCCAGCCGGCCAGGACGAGGAGGCCCCGCCTGCCCCGCCGAAGAACGAGCCGTACAAGACGCACCTGGCTTACGTGAAGGAGCGCAGGAGCGACAAGGACGGCAAGGCGATCCTCGAGGAGGCACTGGAACGCCTGCGCAGCAGCAAGTCCCCCTGGTAGCGGTGGTAGAAGAAGGGGCCCCGGCGACGCCGGGGCCCCTTCGGCCTGTCTCAGGCCCTCTCGTGCACGATCTCGCCGTCCACGAACGTCATCCGCACCCGCGTCGTCCAGATGTCGCCGGGCGGCAGCGCGAACGGGTCGCGGTCGAGCACCACCAGGTCGGCGGGCCTGCCCGGCTCGATGCGCCCCGCCGGTGAGCGGTTGATCCAGGCCGAGCCCTCGGTGTAGGCCCGCATCGCCGTCGCCAGGCCGATGCGCTGGCCGGGCAGGAACGGCGTCTGCGCGGTCGGGTAGCCGGCGTGCACCGAGCCGCCTGGTTCCGTACGGTTGACCGCCACGTGCATGCCCTGCAGCGGGTCGGCGCTGGAGACCGGCCAGTCGCTGCCGGCGCACAGCCGGGTGCCGCAGGCCACCAGGTCGGCGAACGGATATTGCCACGACGAGCGCGGCTCGCCCAGGTAGGGCAGGGTCAGCTCGTCCATCTGCGCGTGGTGGGTGGCC
Source organism: Nonomuraea sp. NPDC049504 (assembly GCF_040676845.1). Lineage (NCBI taxonomy): Bacteria > Bacillati > Actinomycetota > Actinomycetes > Streptosporangiales > Streptosporangiaceae > Nonomuraea > Nonomuraea sp. NPDC049504. The sequence continues at coordinate 95,729 of NZ_JBFAPT010000029.1, read as the reverse complement.
CACAGCGGCTGCAGGTTGGCCGTGACGCCGAGCGCGGCGAAGCGCGGCACGTCGGACGGCTCGATGATCTGCAGGTGGGCGATGTGGTGGCGGTTGGCCGGGTCGGTGCCCTCCAGGCTGTCGAGCGCCTCGCGCACCGCGCGCTCGCCGATGGCGTGGAAGTGCACCTGGAAGCCGCGCCTGTCCAGCTCGGCGACGTACTCCTTGAGCTTGACGGGGTCCACGTACGACAGGCCCGTGCCCCCGCACAGGCAGTACGGCTCCAGCGTGGCGGCGGTGAAGTTCTCCGTGATGCCGTCCTGCATGATCTTCACCGAGCCGGCCGTGAACCGCTCCAGGCCCGCCGCCGACGCGCGCCTCGCCTCCAGGTCCTCGACCTGGTCCGATCCCCGGGTGCGGTCCCACCACAGGGCGCCCGTCACGCGGGCCCGGAGGCGCCCTGAGCGGGCCGCGGACAGGTAGGTGGGCAACGGGTCGTCGGAGCCCGCGTACGAGCCCACGATGGCGTCCTGCCAGCCGGTGACGCCCAGCGAGAACAGGTGCCGCTCGGAGTCCGCCAGCGCGTCCTGGAGGTCCTGGGCGGTCGGGCGGGGGGTGAGCAGGCCGACGAGGTCCATCGCGCCCTCGTGCAGGACGCCCGTCGGCACGCCGCTCGCGTCGCGCTCGATGCGGCCGTCGGCGGGGTCGGGGGTGTCGCGGGTGATGCCGGCGCGTTCGAGTGCCCGGGTGTTGACCCAGGCGGCGTGGTGGTCGCGCTGGATCAGATAGGCGGGGCGGTCGAGAAAGTCGATCTCGTCCCGGTGGGGAAGACCGCCGGGGAATGCCGACATGTCCCATCCGCCGCCATCGATCCACTCTTTATCCGGATTTTTCGCGGCATAGTCCGCGATCTTTTCTTTGTACGCCTCAAGGCCGAAAACTTCGGACAAGTCGCACTTTGCGCGTTCGAGGCCCGCCTGAATCGGGTGCATGTGCGCGTCCGTGAAACCCGGCACCAGCAGGCCGCCGCCGAGATCGACCGTCTCGTGCGGCTTGCGCGCCAGCTCCCCCTCCGGCCCCACGGCGGCGATCACGCCGCCCCGCACCAGCACGGCCGCGGTCACGACGCCCTCGGGGGTGAAGACCCGGCCGCCGCGGAAGAGGATGTCCATCGCGTGTGTCCTTTCTCGCAGTCGCTCCATCTTGCCGTGCCCGCTGGCCTCCAGGGTCCCGAGGTGACATAGGGCGATATAAGCGGACATCTGGCGATGAATCACGCGATGTAAACACGTCGGTAGCGGCCGCGTAACAGCCGCGCGGCAGGCTCTGACGCATGGGATTCCTGCGCATCCGCACCACGGTGGACGAGCGGCCCGGCCGGCTGGCCTCGCTGGCCGCGGCCCTGGCCGACAGGGGCGGCAACATCCTCGGCCTGAGCGTACAGTCCGACACGGAAGGCACCGTCGACGAGTTCGTCGCCGAGATCCCCGCCGCGCCCGAGACCGTGCGCGAGGCCCTGGAGGCGGCCGGCGGCCGCCGCGTCCAGGTGGTGCCGGCCACCGCCCACGAGCTGACCGACGAGCCCACCAGGGCGCTGCTGCTGGCCTCCAGGCTGCGCACGATGCCGTGGCGGCTGCCCGAGCTGCTGGCCGAGCTGCTGCGCGCGGACGACGCCAGGTGGATCTATGGTGAGGCCGTGAGTGATCTTCCCGACCCGACCCAGCTCCTCGTGCCGGTCGCGCCCAAGCGGGCGGTCCGGCTGCGCCGCGCGGAGCTGCCTTTCACCCTGACCGAGGCGGCCAGGGCGGCCGCCTTCGCCAGGCTCGCCCAGCCCGCCACCGAGCAGCCCGCCGCCGAGCGCGCGATCAAGCTCGCCGACGGCGTGGAGGTGACCGTGCGGCCGCTCACCTCGATCTACCGCGAGGCCGTACGCGACCTGCACGACCGCTGCTCGCCCGAATCGCGCAGGTTCCGCTACTTCACCGCGATGCCGACGCTGCCGCCGCGCATGTTCGACCGGCTCTGCGACAGGAACAAGGGCCACTCGCTGGTCGCCGGGCACGACGGGCAGGTCGTGGGCATGGCCAACCTGCTGTTCACCCCCGACCCCGGCATCGCGGAGATGGCCTTCCTGGTCGAGGACCGCTGGCAGGGGCGCGGTCTCGGCACGGCGATGGCGCGGATGCTCGTCCGCACGGCCCGCGACCTGGGCTACGCCGAGGTCAAGGCGTCCATGCTGTCCGACAACGCACGGATGCGCCGGCTGCTCGTCTCGCTGGGCGCCACGCTCGGCTACACCGACGACCCCGGAGTGGTCGAGGCGCGGCTGCCGGTGGGCGCGGTGGTGCCGGCCTAGATCGGGAGCCGCCTCGCTGGGCTCGTACGGGAACTCGTTCTAAGCTGGCGAGGGTGACGGCGACGGCGGCGGGCGCGCGGACGCAGGAGCAGCTGCGGCAGCGGAACCTGAGCGAGGTGCTGCGGCGCGTGCACAAAGAGGGGGCGGTGTCGCGGGCCGCGCTGAGCCGCCGCATGGGACTCAACCGCAGCACGATCATGGACCTGACGGCCGAGCTGGCCGCGGCCGGGCTCGTCCGCGAGGGGGTGCCCGGCAGCCGGGGGCGTGCGGGGCGGCCGTCCATCGTGGTCGTGCCCGAGCAGGAGCGGCTCTACGGGCTCGCGTTCGACGTCGCCGTGGACCGGCTGCTCGCGGCCCGGGTGGGGCTCGGCGGGCGGGTGCTCGACCGGCGTGAGGCCGTGCGCACGCGGGCCGGGGTCGATCTGGAGGACGTCGTCGGCGTCCTCGCCGCCTTCGGCCGCGAACTGGTCGCCGAAGCCGCTCCCGGGTCGGTGTGCGTGGGGGTCGGGGCGTCGTACTGCGGGCTGATCAGGCGGGCCGACGGCACCGTACGCTACGGGCCGCATCTCGGCTGGGTGGACCAGGCGTTCGGCGCCGAGCTGGCCGCCGGGCTCGGGCTCGGGCTGCCGGTCGAGGTGGGCAACGAGGCGCACCTGGGCGCGGTCGCCGAGCACGTACGAGGGGCGGGCCGCGACGTCGACAACCTCATCTACCTGCACGGCGACGTCGGCGTCGGCGGCGGCATCATCGTCGGCGGCAAGCTGCTCGACGGCGACGGAGGCTACGGCTGCGAGCTCGGCCACATGCTGGTCAACCCCTTCGACGGGCGGCCCTGCCTGTGCGGATCGCGCGGCTGCCTGGAGGCGGAGGCGGGGGAGGAGGCGCTGCTCGGGTACGCGGGGCGGACCGGCGAGCTCGTCGGCCGCGAGGGCATCAGGACCGTCGTCGCCCTCGCCGCCACCGGCGACGCCCGCGCCCGCCACGCGCTCGACCGCGTCGGCGACTGGCTCGGCGTCGGCATCGTCAACCTCATCAACCTGTTCAACCCGGCGCTCGTGGTCTTCGGCGGCATGCTGCGCGACGTCTACCCGGGCGCCGCGCCACGGGTGCGCACCCGCGTGGACGCGCACGTGCTGCCGGTCTCGCGCGAACGCGTCCGGCTGGCCGTGACCGCGCTCGGCGACGACACCACGCTCGCCGGGGCGGCCGAGCTCGCCTTCGCCGGCCTCCTGGACAACCCACTCGACACGGTGGCCGCCCTGCGCTGACCTCCGCGAACCGGCGTCAGCCCGTGCCGGTCTCGTCCTCGCTCGCGTCGTTCTGGCGCCGGTCCGTGGCGGGTTCTTCGCGCTGGATGCCGAGGTGGCGTTCGATGCGGTCGAGGCTCTCCTGGATCCTGGTGAGGCGGTCGATCAATGAGGGGTCGTTGGAGAAGAGCATCTCGCCGGAGCGCTCCTTGGAGCCGCGGCCGACGCGGTTGAGCACGCGCTGGCGTACGTCCGTCAGGTCCGCGCCCGCGTCGGCGAGCGCCTGGGCGGCCGGGCCCTCGCCCTCCCTGATGAGCCCGAGCAGGATGTGCTCGGTGCCGATGTAGTTGTGGCGCAGTTGCAGGGCCTCGCGCAGCGACAGCTCCAGGACCTTCTTGGCGCGCGGCGTGAACGGGATGTGCCCGCCGGGCGGTTTGTCGCCGTGGCCGACCTCCCGCTCCACGAAGGCGCGTACGCGCTCCAGCTGCACGCCGCACCCGTCGAGCACGAGGGAGGCGAGCCCTTCGCGCTCGTGGATGAGGCCGAGCAATATGTGCTCCGTGCCGATGTAGTTGTGGTTCATCATCCGCGCCTCCTCCTGGGCGAGGACGACGACCCTGCGCGCACGGTCGGTGAAGCGTTCGAACACCGGGGGCCTCCGTTCGGCTGGGGCTGCCTCCACTATGCGCTAGAAAACCGGCCGTGAGGGGTATTTGTCCTGTGTGGATCTCGACGAGGTGGCGGACCGCCTGTACGGGGTGCCGCCGCCGGAGTTCACCGCCGCCCGCGCGGAGGCGGCCCGCGCGGCCAAGGAGGCGGGCGACGCCGGGCTCGCCAAGGAGATCGCGAAGCTGGGCAAGCCCACGGTGTCGGCCTGGGCGGTGAACCGGCTCTCCCGCGAGCATTCCGCCGAGCTGGACGAGCTGCTGGAGGTGGGGGAGCGGCTGCGCGCTGCCTGGCAGGAGCAGGACGCGGACGAGCTGGCCGAGCTGACCCGGCTCAGGGGCGAGGTGAGCGCCAAGGTGGGCCGCCTGGCCAGGCAGGCCGGCGACCTGTCGGCCGCCGCCGCCACCGAGGTGGACCAGACGCTGGACGCGGCGCTCGTGGACGAGGAGGCGGCCGCCGAGGTGCGGCGGGGCCGCCTGGCCAAGCCCCTGCGGTACAGCGGCTTCGCCCCCGCGCCCGTCACCCGGCCGCGGCCGTCGCGCGCCAAGAAGAAGGGCGCCGCTGAGGAGGCCGACGAGACCGGCGAGGCCGGCGAGGCCGGCGAGGCCGCCGAGGCGCGCAGGCGCGAGGAGGAGGCGGCCAGGAAGGCCGAGGAGCGCGAGGAGGCCCAGGCGGCGCACCGGGAGTGGCTGGCGACGCTGGAGAGCGCTCAGCGGGAGTACGACGAGCGCGCGGAGAAGGTGGAGCGTCTGGAGAAGAAGCTCGCCAAGGCCCGCAAGAAGCTCGACGACGCCAGGCAGCGCCTGGAGGTCACGAAGCGGGAGGAACGCCACGCCCGGCAACGGCTGGAACGGTGACCGGCGCGGACGGGGGCGGGCCGCGATGGTGAGCCGGGCGGACGCGCAGGGGTGGCGCGGGGGTTACGTGGGGCGGTGGGCGGTGGCGAGGTAGGCGCAGACGGGGAAGCCGTCCTGTCCGTACGGAGCCGCGAGCCTCAGGTAGTGGGCTCTGACGCGTGCCACGACCTCGGGCGGGCGGCCGGCGATCGTGCCGAAGCGGGCGCCGCCCGCCGCCACCACGTCGGTCCACCACGTCGCGAGGTCGACCTGGTGCCGCCAGCGGACGCACTCCACGGCCGGTTCGCCGAAGCCCGTCTCGGTCAGCAGGGCCGTGAAGCGGGACGGGGTGTCGTGGGCGGAGAACGGCCTGACCGGCGGGTCGTAGGGGATGCCCGCCTGGGCGATGGCGTCGGCGAAGACGTTGGTGGCGGTCATCTCGTCGCCCTTCCACCAGGTCAGCGCGAGCGTGCCGCCGGGACGCAGCAGCCGGTGCAGCTCGGCGAGCGCCGCGCGGGTGTCGGGGACGTGGTTGATGACGAAGTTGCCGGCGATCGCGTCGAAACGCCCGTCCTCGAACGGCAGGTCGGGCAGGGCGGCGAGCCGCACGGTCGCGTACGGGTGCCGCCGGGCGGCCAGCTCCAGCATGGCGGCGTCGGCGTCGACGGCGGTGACCTCGGCGCCCAGCGCCAGCGCGGCGGCCGTCACCACGCCGGTGCCGCAGCCCACGTCGAGCAGGCGCGGCGCGCGGCCAGGGCACGCCCTGGCGAGGAGGGGGCCGACGGTGTGGCAGCTGAGGTGGGCGAAGCCGCGATCGTACGCTTCGGCGTTGGTCACCGCCTCAGCCTAACCCAGTCGAGTAAACTGACAATGTCGTGTGAGATTCAGCGGAAAAGCCTGTTCTTCGGGGGAATGCCCGTCCTAGGGTCGTCCGCATGACCATCGACGCCTTCATCGACGCCCTGCCCAAGGTCGAGCTGCACGTCCATCTCATCGGCTCCGCCTCGGTGCCGACCGTCCTGGAGCTCGCCAGGCGCCACCCCGGCAGCGGCGTGCCCACGGACGAGGAGGAGTTGCGCCGCTTCTACACCTTCACCGACTTCCCGCACTTCGCCCGCGTGTACGGCGCCGTCAACGCCCTCGTACGCGAGCCGGAGGACATCGCCACCCTCGTGCTCGGCCTGGCCCGCGACCTCGCCTCCCAGGGCGGCCGCTACGCGGAGCTGCAGGTCACCCCGTACGCCCACCGCGTGGTCGGGCTCCCCATGCGCGCGGTCACCGAGGCGCTCGACCTGGCCGCCCGCCGCTCGCTCACCGAGCACGGTGTCGAGATGGCGTACATCTTCGACATCCCCGGCGAGTACGGCGAGGAGGCCGCCAAGGTGACGCTGGAGCACGCCCTGCAGGAACCTCCCGCCGCATTGGTAGGTTTCGGCATCGGCGGGATCGAGCAGGAACGCCCGAAGTACCGCGACGCCTACCGCGCCGCGTTCACCGCCGCGCGGGCGGCCGGGCTGCACAGCGTCCCGCACGGCGGGGAGATGAGCGGGCCCGAGACGATCTGGGAGGTCGTCGAGCACTACGGCGCCGAGCGCATCGGCCACGGCATCAACTGCCTGGACGACCCCCGCCTGGTGGCCCACCTGCGCGAGACCGGGATCCCGCTCGACGTGTGCCCCACCTCGAACCTGTGCACCGGCCAGATCGGCCGCATCGAGGACCACCCGCTGCCCCGCCTGCTGGCCGAGGGCCTGTTCGTGACGCTGAACAGCGACGACCCGCCCATGTTCGCGACCACGCTGGCCGACGAGTACCGGGTCGCCGCCCGGGTCTTCGGGCTCGGCCGGCAGGACCTGGCCGAGCTGGCACGTAACGGGGTGCGGGCGTCGTACCTGGCCGAAGAGCGCAAGCAGGCGCTGCTCGCCGAGATCGACGCCCTCACCGCGACGGCCTGACGCGGCAGAAGCCGCTCGAAGGCGAACAGGACGGGCCCGGTCTCACGAGGAGACCGGGCCCGGAATGACCTGGGCGAACCCGCGAGGCCGGTGGCTCGCGGGCCGGGTCAGGGAGAGGCGTGGCGGCCGAGGCCGGGCGGGATCTTGGCCGCAGCGGCCCGGTCGAGCAGGAACAACGTCCGCCCGCGCCCCCGCGCCCCCGCCGCCGGCACCTGGACGGGGCCGGAGTCGGACAGCGCCATCCGCACCGCGCCCGACTTCTCCTCACCGGCCGCGACCACCCACACCTCGCGCGAGGCCTGGATGGCGGGCAGGGTCAGCGAGATGCGGGTCGGCGGCGGCTTGGGCGAGCCGTGCACGGCCACCACGGGACGCGTGTCGTACAGGGCGGGCATGCCGGGGAACAGCGACGCCACGTGGGAGTCGGGCCCCATGCCGAGCAGCATCACGTCGAAGGCCGGCACCGGGCCGTGGTCCTCGGGTCGCGCCGCCTTGCGCAGCTCGGCGGCGTACGCGTCGGCGGACTCCTCGGCCGACATGCCGGAGTCGGAGCCGCGCATGACGTGCACGCGCTCCGGATCGACGTCGACGTGGTCGAGCAGCGCCTGGCGGGCGCCGGTCTCGTTGCGCTCCTTGTCGCCGTCGGGCAGGAAGCGTTCGTCGCCCCACCAGACGTCGAGGCGCCGCCAGTCGACGGCGTCCCTGGCGGGCGTGGCCGCGATGGCGGCCAGTGTGGCGATGCCGACCGTGCCGCCCGTCAGCACGATCGACGCCGAGCCCTTCGCCGACTGCACGTCGACCAGCCGTGTGATGATGCGCGCCGCCACGGCCTTGGCCAGGACGTCGGCGTCGCGGTGCACGACGATGCTGGGCACGCTCACTTTGCTCATCCCTTGAACGTCCTCGCGAACCGCTTCACCGCGGCCTCGTAGATCTCGTCGCTGTCGAGCCTGCGCAGCTCCTCCGCCATCAGCTCCGACGTCTGCCGCCTGGCCAGTGCCACGTTCCTGTCGGGCTGGCCGGGGCGGGAGAGCGTGGCCAGCCGGGCGTCGGTGCGCACGACGGACAGCTCACCCTCGGCGAGCTGCAGGCGTACGGCGGTCAGGCCGGGACCCGCCGACTCGGTCACCCTGACCGAGCAGCCCAGCCGCTCCGACAGCCACGCCGCGAGCAGCGGCGCGCTGGGGTGGCCCGCCGACGCCTCGACGACGCCCTTGCGCACCTTGCCCACCGGCTGGTCGAACGCGGCGGCGAGCAGGCTGCGCCACGGCGTCAGCCGGGCCCACGCCAGGTCGGTGTCGCCGCGGGCGTAGCCCTTGGCGCGGGTCACCAGCGACTTGACGCCGCCGTCGTCGAAGCCCTTGGCATCGGTGATGCGCCGCTGCGCCAGTGCCCCGATGGCGTCCTTGGACGGCGCGTCCGGCGCCGCGCCCGGCCACCACGCCACCACGGGCGTGTCGGGCAGCAGCAGCGGGCTCACGACGGAGTCGGCGTGCTCGGTCAGCTCGCCGTACAGGCGCAGCACCACGACCTCGCCCGGCGTGTTCTCGCCGATGCGCAGCTCGGCGTCGAGCCTGATCGGCTCGTCCTCCTCGCGCTTGATCACCACGATGATGCGCGACGGGTGCTCGCGGGCCGCCTCGGTGGCGGCGCGCAGCGCGTCGTACTGGTGGCGCTCCTCGCTCACCACGACGAGCGTGAGCACCATGCCGATGGCCGGCGCGCCCATCTGGTGCCGCAGGTGCGTGAACTGGGCGGCGATCTTGCCTGCCGTGGTGTCGGTCAGCATGAAGGTCGTCATGTCAGAGCCTCCTCCACACGCGGCCGTCGCGGGCCATCATCGCGTCGGCCGACTCGGGGCCCCACGACCCCGACTCGTACGCCTCCGGCTGGCCCTGCGTGGCCCAGAACTCCTCGATCGGGTCGAGGATCTTCCACGACAGCTCCACCTCCCGCTGGTGCGGGAACAACGGTGGATCACCGATCATCACGTCGAGCAGCAGGCGCTCGTACGCCTCCGGCGACGACTCCAGGAACGACTCGCCGTAGGCGAAGTCCATGGACACGTCGCGCACCTCCATCGCCGTGCCCGGCACCTTCGAGCCGAAGCGCACGGTGATGCCCTCGTCCGGCTGCACGCGCACGACCAGCGCGTTCTGGCCGAGGATCTCGGTGTCGTCGGCGCTGAAGGGCAGGTGCGGCGCCCGCTGGAACACCACGGCCACCTCGGTCACCCGGCGCCCCAGCCGCTTGCCGGTGCGCAGGTAGAACGGCACCCCGGCCCAGCGCCTGTTGGCGATCTCCAGCTTGATCGCGGCGTACGTCTCGGTCGTGGACTCCGCCGAGATGCCCTCCTCCTGGAGGTAGCCGACGACCTTCTCGCCGCCCTGCCAGCCGGCGGCGTACTGGCCGCGCGCGGTGTTGAGCCCCAGGTTGGCCGGCAGCCGCACGGCCTTGAGCACCTTCTCCTTCTCCCGGCGCAGCGAGGCCGCCTCGAACGAGGTCGGGTCCTCCATCGCGACCAGCGCGAGCAGCTGGAGCAGGTGGTTCTGGATCACGTCGCGGGCGGCGCCGATGCCGTCGTAGTAGCCGGCCCGGCCGCCGATGCCGATGTCCTCGGCCATCGTGATCTGCACGTGGTCGACGAAGCTGCGGTTCCAGATGGGCTCGTAGAGGTTGTTGGCGAACCTCAGCGCCATGATGTTCTGGACGGTCTCCTTGCCCAGGTAGTGGTCGATCCTGAAGATCGAGCTCTCCGGGAAGGCCGAGGTGGTGATCTCGTTGAGCTCGTGGGCCGACTGCAGGTCGTGGCCGAACGGCTTCTCGATCACCACGCGCCGCCACGAGCCGTCGGGGGCGTCGGACAGGCGGGTGCGCTTGAGCTGCTCCACCACCACGGGGAAGAACTTCGGCGGCACCGACAGGTAGAAAGCGTAGTTTCCGCCCGTGCCCCGGGTCTCGTCGATCTCGGCCAACGCCATGGCGAGCGCGTCGAAGGCGCCGTCGTCGGAGAACTCGCCGGGCACGAAGTGGATGCCCTCGCGCAGCTGCTTCCAGACCTCCTCGCGGAACGGCGTCCGCGCATGCGCCTTGACGGCCTCGTACGTCAACTGGGCGAAATCCTGGTCCTTCCAATCGCGCCGGGCAAAGCCGACCAGCGAGAAGCCGGGCGGCAGCAGCCCTCGGTTGCCCAGGTCGTAAATGGCCGGCAACAGCTTGCGCTTGGCCAGGTCACCCGTCACGCCGAACAACACCATCACACACGGCCCTGCCACCCTGGGCAGCCGCTTGTCGCGCGGGTCGCGCAGCGGGTTGGCCGCCGCCACCGCCTCGGTCGTGGCGGTGCCGGCGACGGCCGACGCCACGGCGAGCGCCTCTTCCGCGGGAGCCGCGGCGACGGGCTCCTTCGCGGATGCCGCGGGGTCTGCGCGGTCAGTCATCTCAAGCCTCCTGTGCGGCTGCGAGCAAACGCGCGACTCCCGCCGCGCGGTCGGTCAGATGCAGGCGTACGGCGGGACGCCCGCGGGTCTCCAGGGCCCCCAGGTCGCCCAGCGCCTGCGCGAGCTGGAGCCGGCCCAGCGTGTAGGGCCGGCCGGGAACGGCGACGTCTTCCTCCACTGCCCCCGTGATCTGCAGAAACACGCCGTTCTGTGGCCCGCCCTTGTGGTATTGCCCGGTCGAGTGCAGGTAGCGCGGCCCCCACCCGAACGTCACCGGCCGGTCGGTGCGCAGCGCGAGCAGGGTGCGCAGGGTCAGCGGGTCGGCCATCATCCAGGCGTCGGTCATCTGCTCGAAGTCGGCGCCGTCGGGCACCGGGGCGTCGAAGGCGGCCAGCCGGTCGAGGTAGGCGGTGATCGCGAGGTAGCCGTCGCCCGGGATCGCGTGCAGCAGCTCGGCGAACAGGCCGGGCAGATCCTTCGCCGTCGCCGCGCCGTACGCCTCGACCGGGCCGTCCACGAACGACGGCGCGCCGGTCGGCAGGTCGGGCAGGGCCAGCAGCGCGTCGGCGCCCGCGGCCGACTCGGCCACGTTGGGCTCGTCGAACGGGTTGACGCCCAGCACCGAGCAGGCGAGGGCGGTCGCGTACTCCCAGACCAGGAACTGCGCGCCCAGCGGCCCGTCCACCCGCACGTCGCCGACGTCGGAGTCGATGGCGACGACCAGCTCGTCGCGGGTGCCGTTGGGGTCGGCGCCCACCACCGGCAGGATCCCCCTGCCCTGCTTGCCGGTGGACTCCGCGACCAGCTCCTCGATCCAGTCGGGCAGGCCGTTGATGGCCGTCAGCTGGTCTTCGAGCACCAGCTTGTCGCGGCCGGCCAGCGCCGCGCCGGCGAGCGCGGCGCCCAGGTCGAGGCCGGGGTTGCCGGTGTCGCGCGACAGCAGCGGCGACACCTCGTCGGCGTCGTCCAGCAGCCGCTCCACGTCGGCCCCCGCCAGCGCGGCGGGCACCAGCCCGAACGCCGACAGCGCCGAGTAGCGGCCGCCCACGCTGAGGGCGGCGGGCACGAGCTGGTAGCCGGCCGACACGGCCCGCCGTTCGAGTGGCGAGCCGGGAGCGGTGACGATCACGATGTGGCCGGCCGGGTCGAGCCCCGCGTCGGCGAAGTGCTGCTCATAGACGCGCAGCAGGCTGTCGGTCTCGACCGTCGAGCCGCTGCGCCCCGCCACCACCACGACCGTGGCGGAAAGGCCCTCGGCCAGGGCCCTGCGGACCTGGCCCGGGTCGGTCGTGTCGAGCACGGTGAGCGGCACGTCGGCGGTGTCGCAGATGACCTGCGCCGCCAGCGACGAGCCGCCCATGCCGGCCAGCACCACGTTCGTCAGGCCCGCGGCGCGGGCCCGGCCCGCGAGCTCGCCCAGCACGGGCAGCAGCTCGCGGGAGTGGCGGGGCAGCGACAGCCAGCCGAGCCGGGCCGCCGCCTCCGCCTCGGCGTCCTCACCCCACAACGTGGGGTCGCCGCCGGCGAGCCGCGCGGGCACGCCGTCGGCGACGAGGCGCCCCGCGACGGAGGAGGCGGCGGATGCCACCCCCTCCTCGCGGTAGGAGACCTCCATCACGGAACCAGGTTCTTGGTGACGCTCTCGAGCAGCTCGTTCCAGGACGCCGCGAACTTCTCCACGCCCTCGTCCTCCAGCACCTTCACGACGTCGTCGTAGTCGATGCCGGCGTCCTTGAGCGCGGCCATGGTGTTCCAGGCCTGCTCGTAGAACGGGCGCACGGTGTCGCCCGAGACGGCGGCGTGGTCGGCCGTGGCGTCGAGCGTCTTCTCCGGCATCGTGTTGACGGTGCCGGGCGCGACGAGCTGGTCGACGTAGAGGGTGTCGGAGTACTCGGGGTTCTTGACGCCGGTCGAGGCCCACAGCGGCCGCTGCGGCCGCGCGCCCGCCTCACGCAGGCGCTGCCAGCGCTCGGAGTTCATCACGTCCTCGAACGCCGCGTACGCCAGGCGCGCGTTGGCCACGCCCGCCTTGCCCTTCAGCTCCGGCTTGCCCACCTTGTCGAGCCGCTTGTCGATCTCGGTGTCGACGCGGCTGACGAAGAACGAGGCCACCGACTCGATCGTGGCCAGGTTGAGCCCCTTGGCCTGCGCGGCCTCCAGGCCGGCGAGCCAGGCGTCCATGACCGCGCGGTAACGCTCGAGGGAGAAGATCAGCGTGACGTTGACGCTGATGCCCTCCGACAGCGCCTGCGTGATCGCGGGCAGACCCTCCACCGTGGCCGGGATCTTGATCATCAGGTTGGGCCGGTCGACCAGCCACCACAGCGCCCTGGCCTCGGCGATCGTCTTCTCGGAGTCGCGCGCCAGGCGCGGGTCGACCTCCAGCGAAACGCGGCCGTCCACGCCGCCGCTGGAGTCGTAGACCGGGCGCAGCACGTCGGCGGCCCAGCGGATGTCGTAGGTGGTGATGGCGCGCACGGCCTCCCCGACGTCGACGCCGCGGACCGCGAGGTCGTGCAGCTGGGCGTCGTAGGCGTCGCCCTTGCTGAGCGCGTTGGCGAAGATCGTCGGGTTGGACGTCACCCCGACGACGTTCTTGACGCGGATCAGCTCTTCGAGGTTGCCGGTGCGCAGCCGCTCACGGCTGATGTCGTCGAGCCAGATGGCCACGCCCTGGCCGGACAGCTTGTTGAGGATCTCGCTCATCTCTTCTTCAGTTTCCCGTCGTCTCGCCCTTGTCCTGACCCAGCTTGGCCAGGCTCGCCCTCGCCGCGGCCGCCACGCGCTCCGCCGTCAGCCCGAACTGCTCGTACAGAGTCCTGTACGGGGCCGAAGCACCGAAGTGTTCGAGGCTGACCACCTCGCCGCACTCGCCGACGTACTCGTGCCAGCCGAGCGCGATGCCCGCCTCGACCGCGACCCGAGCCCGGATCGACGAGGGCAGAACCGTCTGCCTATATGCGGAATCCTGCCCCTTGAACCATTCGACACACGGCATCGAGACCACCCGCGTCGGGATGCCCTGCGACTCCAGGAGTTCGCGGCCCTCGACGGCGAGCTGCACCTCGCTGCCCGTGGCGATGAGGATGACCTTCGGCTGGCCGTCGGACGCCTCGCGCAGCACGTAGCCGCCGCGGGCCACGCCGTCGGCGCTGGTGCCCTCGTAGACCGGGAGGTTCTGGCGGGTCAGCGCCAGCGCGGCGGGCCGGTCGGTGTGCTCGAGCACGGCCTTCCAGGCGTAGGCCGTCTCGTTGGCGTCGGCGGGCCGGACCACGTCGAGGCCGGGGATCGCGCGCAGCGCCCACAGGTGCTCGATCGGCTGGTGGGTGGGGCCGTCCTCGCCGAGGCCGATGGAGTCGTGCGTCCACACGTAGGTGACCGGCAGCTTCATCAGCGCGGCCAGGCGCACCGACGGCCGCATGTAGTCGGAGAAGACCAGGAACGTGCCGCCGTAGGGGCGGGTGCCGCCGTGCAGCGCGATGCCGTTGAGAATGGCGCCCATGGCGTGCTCGCGGATGCCGAAGTGCAGCGTGCGGCCGTAGCGGTTACCGGGGAACTCCTTGGTCTGGTGTTCCTCCGGGATGAAGGACGGCTCGCCCTTCATCGTGGTGTTGTTGGACTCTGCCAGGTCGGCCGAGCCGCCCCACAGCTCGGGCAGCACCGGCGCGAGCGCGTTGAGCACCTCGCCGGAGGCCTTGCGGGTGGCGATCGAGGCGCCCTTGTCGAACGACGGCAGCGCGGTGGCCCAGCCGGCCGGCAGCTCGCGGTGGGAGATGCGGTCGAGCTCGGCGGCCCGCTCGGGGTCGGCCAGACGCCACTCGCTGTAGCGCTTGTCCCAGTCGGCGTGCTCGGCGCGGCCACGCCGGGCGATGCCGCGGGCGTGCTCCAGCACCTCGGCCGGCACGTCGAAGCTCTTGCTCGGGTCCATGCCGAGCACTTCCTTGGTGGCGGCGACCTCGGCCTCGCCCAGGGCGGAGCCGTGGATCTTGCCGGTGTTCTGCTTGTTGGGCGCGGGCCAGCCGATGATCGTGCGCAGCCGGATGAACGACGGGCGGTCGGTCTCGGCCTTGGCCGCCTGGAGCGCCTCGTAGAGCGCCTGGACGTCCTCGACGTAGTCGCCGGTCGCGGTCCAGTCGACGCTCTCGGTGTGCCAGCCGTAGGCCTCGTAGCGGGCCACGACGTCCTCGGACTTGGCGATCTGGGTGTCGTCCTCGATGGAGATGTGGTTGTCGTCGTAGACGACCACGAGGTTGCCCAGCTTCTGGTGGCCGGCGATCGCGCTGGCCTCGTGGCTGATGCCCTCCTCGATGTCGCCGTCGCTGACGATGCACCAGATGTGGTGGTCGAACGGCGAGGTGCCGGGCGCGGCGTCGGGGTCGAACAGGCCGCGCTCGCGGCGGGCCGCCATCGCCATGCCGACCGCGTTGCCGAGGCCCTGGCCGAGCGGGCCCGTCGTGGTCTCGACGCCCGCGGTGTGTCCGTGCTCGGGGTGGCCGGGGGTCAGGCTGTCCCACTGGCGCAGCCGCCTCAGGTCGTCCAGCGTGAGGCCGTAGCCCGACAGGTAGAGCTGGATGTAGAGCGTCAGGCTGGTGTGGCCGCACGACAGCACGAAGCGGTCACGCCCGATCCACGAAGGATCGGTCGGGTCATGCCGCATGACGTGCTGGAACAACAGGTAGGCGGCGGGGGCCAGGCTCATGGCGGTGCCGGGGTGACCCGAGCCCGCCTTCTCCACTGCGTCCATCGCCAGTGCCCGGACGACGTCGACCGCCTTCTTGTCGAGGTCGGTCCATTCAAGGGCTGGCACGAGTTCGGTGCTCAAGTGCTCGATCTCCGGAATCTAGTTGTCATTGGTTGTGGCTTGTCCCGCCCGCGGCCCGCACGATCGGCCGCGAGATCGCGTGGCCCGCGCCTACACCGGACACTAACCGAGGCGGCGGGGCGATCGATTCCCATTCCACCCTCGCGTGTCCATGTACGGCTCAAGCCCCCCATTGGCCGGACCGGCTCACCCTGCGACTACAGTTTGTTTGTTCGCAGGGGCGTTCCGGCGCCCGCCCATGGATCCGCTCTAATCAGAGGTTACGCGTTGACTTCCGACAGGCTGGAAGCGCCTTGACGGTGCTGACCAACAGGCAGGCGACGGCCCCCTCTCCGCAGGTGGAGGCGCCGCGCTCGATCGGCATGACCGTCAAGGCCTACATCGCTCTCACCAAGCCGCGGATCATCGAGCTGCTGCTGATCACGACACTGCCGGTGATGTTCCTCGCGGCAGGCGGCCTGCCGCCGCTGTGGACGTCGATCTCGGTCATGGTGTTCGGCACCCTATCGGCGGGCAGCGCCAACGCGCTCAACTGCTACGTGGATCGCGACATCGACCAGAAGATGCGGCGCACCCGCAGGCGGCCGCTGGCCAGGCACCAGGTGTCGCCGCGCAACGCGCTGATCTTCGGCATCGCGCTGGGTGTGGCGTCCACGCTGGGGCTGTGGCTGACCACCAACTGGCTGGCCGCGCTGCTGTCGCTCGGCGCGATCCTGTTCTACGTGCTGGTCTACTCGATGATCCTCAAGCGCCGCACGGCCCAGAACATCGTGTGGGGCGGCATCGCGGGCTGCATGCCGGTGATGATCGGCTGGGCCGGCATCACCGAGCGGCTCGACTGGGCGCCGCTGGTGCTGTTCGGGGTGGTGTTCTTCTGGACGCCGCCGCACACGTGGACGCTGGCCATGCGCTACAAGGAGGACTACGCGGCGGCGAAGGTGCCGATGCTGCCGGTGGTGGCCACCGAGCGGCGGGTGGTGCTGGAGTCCATCGCCTACACCTGGGCGACCGTGCTGTGCTCGCTGGCGCTGTGGCCGGTGGCGGGCACCACGCTGTTCTACCCGGTGGTGGCGGCCGTGCTGGGAGCGGTGTGCCTGTGGGAGGTGCACCGCCTGCTGGCCAGGCTCAACGCCGGCAAGACGGGCGTGCAGCTGCGGCCGATGCGCTTCTTCCACTGGTCGAACGCCTACCTGGCGCTGCTGTTCCTCGCCGTGGCGATCGACCCCCTCTTGTCCTGACTTTTCCGGCCCGGCCATTGCGCCGGGCTTTTTCACGTTCGTATCATGCACATATGAACACCTCTTCAGATGTTGTCACCAGCCTGGACGGATGCGCCGTGCCGGAGGCCGACGCCGCCAGGGTCGCGGCCACCCGCGACCGGCTCGTGACCCCTGAGGAGGCCACCCGGCTGGCCGAGCTGTTCCGCCTGCTCGGCGACCCCACCAGGGCCAGGCTGCTGTACGCGCTGCTGGAGGCGGGCGAGCTGTGCGTGTGCGACCTGGCGGACGCCGTCGAGGTGACCGACACCGCCGTCTCCCACGCGCTGCGCCTGCTGCGCACGGCCGGGATCGTGGCCAGCCGCAGGGCCGGCAGGACGATCTACTACCGGCTGGCCGACGCCCACGTCCGCATGCTGCTCGACCTGAGCCGGGAGCATCTGAAGGAGACGGGATGAGCGGGGGGCACGGGCATGGTCATGGGCACGGGCATGCCCTGAGCCAGGAAGCCGACAAGCGCTACCTGTGGGGCGCGCTCGCGCTCATCCTCACCTTCATGGTGGCCGAGGTGGTCGCCGGCGTGGTCGCCAACTCGATCGCGCTGATCTCCGACGCCGCCCACATGCTGACCGACGCCAGCGCGATCGCGCTCGCGCTGATCGCCATGCGCATCGCCGCCCGCCCGCCCAAGGGCGCCTACACCTTCGGCTACAAGCGCGCCGAGATCCTCTCGGCCCAGATCAACGGCGTGACGCTGCTGCTGCTCGTGGCGTACTTCGTGTACGAGGGCGTGCACCGCATCCTGGAGCCGCCCGACGTGCACGGCCCGATCGTGCTGGTCACCGCGGTGGCCGGGATCGCGGTCAACGCGGGCGCCGCCCTGCTGCTGTCGAAGGCGAACCGGCGCAGCCTGAACGTCGAGGGCGCCTTCCAGCACGTGCTCAACGACATGTACGCCTTCGTCGCCACCGCCGTCTCCGGCCTCGTGGTCTGGCTGACCGGCTTCCGCCAGGCCGACGCCATCGCCGCGCTCGTGGTGGCGGCGCTCATGCTCAAGGCCGGCTGGGGGCTGCTGCGCGACTCCGGCCGCGTGCTGCTCCAGGCGGCGCCCAGCGACCTCGACCCCGACGAGATCGGCCGCCTGCTCGCCGCGGACGCCGACGTGGAGGAGGTGCACGACCTGCATGTCTGGACGGTGACGAGTGGCTATCCGACGCTGTCGGCCCACGTGATCGTGGCCCGCGGCTCCGACTGCCACCAGGTGCGCACCCGGCTCGCGGACCTGCTGCACGAGCGGTTCGCGATCGGTCACACGACGCTGCAGGTCGATCACGGGGTGCCGGGGCTCGACCGGCACTGCGCGGACCCGCACGGACCCCGGCACTCTGATCCGTTAAAGTCACCCTATGGCGACCCGTGATCCACGCTGGGTGTTGAAGGACCGCCCGTCGTTCGCGTTGATCATCGGGCTGGTCGTCACCGGCATCTGCGCCCTCGTCTCGTTCTCCTTCGACGTGATCAACGGCGCGCCGGTGCAGTTCTTCATCGCCCTCGCACTCGCGCTCGCGCCGGTGCCGCTGCTGCTCGCCGCGGTGCTGGCGCTCGACCGCATGGAGCCAGAGCCGCGCAGCAACCTCATCTTCGCCTTCGCCTGGGGCGCGGGCATCGCGGTGCTCGTCGCCGGTGTGATCAACTCGCTCAACCTGCACTACATCATCGACACCGCCAAGCTGTCGGAGGCGAGCGCCCGCAACATCGCGGCCACGTTCGGCGCCCCGGTCGTGGAGGAGACGATGAAGGGGCTGGTGCTGCTCGGCCTGCTGCGCTTCCGCAGGGCCGAGCTGGACGGGCCCACCGACGGCGTCATCTACGCCAGCATGGTCGGCCTCGGCTTCGCCATGAGCGAGAACGTCAGCTACTACCTCGGCGCCCTGTCCACCTCGGGCGTCAAGGGGCTGGCCGTCACGGTGGTGCTGCGCGGGGTGCTGTCGCCGCTGGCCCACCCGCTGTTCAGCTCGATGATCGGGGTCGCGGTGGCGTACGCGGCGCAGCGCAGCGGGCCTGAGCGCACCACGTACGTGCTGGCCGGCTGGACCGGCGCGATGATCCTCCACGGGCTGTGGAACGGCCTGGCCTCCTACGGCGGGTTCCCCGGGCTCGTGGTGGCCTACCTGGCGCTGCTGGTCGTGCTGGTGGTGCTCATCGGCGTGGTGTTCAGGGACCGGCGGCGCATCGTGGCGCTCATCCAGCGCTACCTGCCGCCGTACGAGCCGACCAAGCTCGTCACCCAGGCCGACATCTACATGCTCTCGGCCTTCTCGCGGCGCCGCCAGGCCCGGCAGTGGGCGCGCGCCCACGGCGGCAAGACCGGCGTGCGCGCCATGCGCGACTACCAGCTCGCCGCCACCGAGCTGGGGCTGTTGCACGAGCGGGCGGCCCGCCACATGGTCGACGAGCACACCTTCCACGAGGAGCAGCGGGCGCTGCTGGAGTGCATGAGCACGGCCAGGGCCGACTTCCCCGTGCCGTCGATCCACGCGCGCTCGGCGGCGCGGGGCTCACCCCCGCCCGGCTACGCTCCCGGCGCCCCCACCTGACCGGCTGGTGATTCGGCCAGGATCCGCGTGAGCGAGATCTCGCGCGGCCCCGGGAAGACGGGGTCGGAGCGCAGGATCACGGCGTCGGCGAACGCCTTGCCGGCGGCGAACAGCTCGCGGGCGGCGCCGGCGTAGGTGGTGGCGGCGTAGCGCCCGGCCGAGTCGTCGCCCACGCCGAACGCCTCCAGCCCCGCCGCCCTGCACAACGTCACCGCGCGGGGGAGGTGGAACTCCTGGGTCACCACGGTGACCTGCTCGGCGCCGAAGACGCGGCGGGCCCGCACGCACGAGTCCCACGTGTCGAACCCGGCGTAGTCGAGCACCATCACGGCGTCGGGCACGCCCTTGGCGCGCAGGTAGTCGCGCATCGCCGTCGGCTCGTCGTAGTCCGCGCGGCTGTTGTCGCCCGACAGCAGCAGGGCGCGCACCTTGCCGGTCCGGTAGAGGTCGGCGGCGATGTCGAGCCTGCGGGCCAGCATCGGGCTGGGGTGGACGCCGTCGTACAGGCCGGCGCCCAGCACGAGCGCGGCCTGCGCGGCCGGCACCCGCGCCTGCCAGCCCTGGTCCCCGGCCGTGTCCTCCGCCGTGTCCTCCGTCGTGTCCTCCGTCGTGTCTTCCACCGTGTCTTCCACCGTGGTCCGATGCCCGTAGCTGCTCAGCCAGGCCCACGTCATGGGGGCCAAGGCCAGCACGCTGGCCAGCACCAGCCCTTGGTACGTGCGGCGGAGCGCCTTACGGGAGAGGCGGACTTTTCCCAGCAAATCGCACCCCTTCGGAGCCGGGGGAGTGGCGGACATCACCCCTCAAACCCTGGCATATCCGATCAGAGGGCGGCGGCCGTTTCGGTGGGGGAGGGGCTCACGGGGGCGGGCTCGCGGTCGCGAGACCGCAGCGAGGTGACGACCCGCAGCGCGGCGATCCACACCAGGGTCGAGCCGAGGACGTGCAGCAGCACCAGCATCGCCGGCACGGCGAGGAACCACTGCGTGTAGCCGATCACGCCCTGCAGCAGCTCCACCCCGAACAGGGCGAGCGCGGCCCGCCGGGCCGGACGCGGCGCGTTGGTCACGTGGAGGGCGAACAGCAGCGCGAACGTCAGCCCGACCACGGCGTAGGCGATGTCGGCGTGGAAGCGGGCGATGGCCTCGATGTCGAAGTCGAAGCGGGAGGCCAGCGCGTCGCCCGAGTGCGGGCCGGTGCCGCTGACCCCGACGCCCACCACCAGCAGCACGAACACGGCGGCCAGCAGCACGTGGCCGAGCCGCCTGATGTCGCGGTGGGTGATGCGCCGCACGGGGGCGTCGCCCTCGCCGGAGCGCGCGTAGAGCAGCCAGCAGACCGCGATGAGGCCGCTGGAGATCAGGTAGTGCATGCCGACCGTGAACGGGTTGAGCATGGTGTTGACCACCAGCCCGCCCCACAGCGCCTGGGCGACGATGCCGACCGGCTGCAGCCAGGCCAGCCGGACGAGGGAGGTGCGCCGGGGCGCCATCCGCAGCGCCGCGAGCACGCACGCCACGCCCACGGCCAGCACCAGGAACGTCAGCAGCCGGTTGCCGAACTCCACCGCCATGTTGAGCGGATCGACCTCGGGATGCAGCACGGGGACGAAGCTGTCGGGCGTGCACCGCGGCCAGGTCGGGCAGCCCAGCCCGGAGGCGGTCACGCGCACGCCCGCCCCGGTGACCGTGATGCCGGCGTTGACCACCACGGACGCCAGCGCCCATGCCCGCATGGACCGTTCGGTCGGGACCCAGAACGAGCGCAGGAGCCGGACGAAGGGGTGGGTGCTGTCGGCGGGTAGCTTCACGTCATCGATGGTAGGGGCCGGACCGGGCGGTCCCGCCATCGGCCACCGGACCCGCTGGTACGGGCTTCTCAAGCCCTCAAGGTATGTGACATATTACTGGAAGGAGGTGGTGATGTCCGACGTGATCGTCGTCGGCGCCGGAGTCGTGGGCGCGGCCTGCGCCTATTACGCCGCGCGCGCGGGACTCGACGTGACCGTGATCGACCGCGGGCCCGTGGCCGGCGGCACGACCGGCTCGGGCGAGGGCAACGTGCTGGTCTCCGACAAGGAGCCGGGGCCCGAGCTGGAGCTGGCGGTGCTGTCCAACCGGCTGTGGCGCGAGCTGGCCGGCCACGGCGGGTTCGAGTTCGAGCCCAAGGGCGGGCTCGTCGTCGCCGAGACCGAGAAGGTCATGGTCGCGCTCACCGACCTGGCCGGGCAGCAGGGCGTGGAGCACCGCCTCGTCCCGGCGACCGGGCTGCGCGACTACGAGCCGCACCTCGCGGACGGGCTGGCCGGCGGGGTCTTCTACCCGCAGGACGCCCAGGTCCAGCCCATGCTCGCGGCCGCCACCCTGCTCAGGCACGGCGCCGACAGCTTCGGTAAGGGGACGCTGCGGCTGCGGCTCGGCGCCCGCGTCACCGGGTTCCTGCGCTCCGGCGACCGGCTCACCGGTGTGCGCACCACCCAGGGCGACGTGCTCGGCGGCGCCGTCGTCAACGCGGCGGGCACCTGGGGCGGCGAGGTCGCCGCGCTGGCCGGGGTCGAGCTGCCGATCCTGCCGCGGCGCGGCTTCATCCTCGTCACCGAGCCGCTCAGCGAGCCGCTCATCAGGCACAAGGTCTACACCGCCGCCTACGTCACCAACGTCGCCAGCGACAACGCCGGCCTGGAGACCTCGGCCGTCATCGAGGGCACCCCCGCCGGGACCGTGCTCATCGGGGCCAGCAGGGAACGCGTCGGGTTCGACCGCACCACCTCCGTGCCCGTGCTCGCCCGGCTCGCCCGGCAGGCGGTCGAGCTGTTCCCCGCGCTGGGCGGGATCCGGGCCATCAGGTCCTACTGCGGGTTCCGGCCGTACTGCCCGGACCACCTGCCCGTCATCGGCGCCGATCCGCGCGTACCAGGGCTCTACCACGCCTGCGGGCACGAGGGTGCCGGCATCGGGCTCGCGCCCGCCACCGGGGCCCTGCTCGCCCAGTTGCTCACCGGCGAGCCGCCCGCGCTCGACCTGCTCCCCTTCCGCCCCGACCGCTTCGCAGAGGAGGCCGCATGACCTTCCACATCACCGTGGACGGCCGGCAGGTGCCGGTCGTGCCCGGCCAGACCATCGGCGCGGCCCTGCACGCGGCCGGGGTGCGGTCGTGGCGCAGCACCCGCTTCGGCGGGCGGCCACGCGGGCTGTTCTGCGGCATCGGCGTCTGCTTCGACTGCCTCATCTCGGTGAACGGCCGCGCGCCCGAGCGCGCCTGCCTCCTGGAGGCGGCTCCCGGGGACGAGGTGACGACGGCATGAGCACGCCATCGACCGACGGCACCGTGATCGGCGGCAGGGGTCCCGAGGGTGGGACATACGACCTCGTGGTGATCGGCGGCGGCCCCGCCGGGGTGGCAGGAGCCCTCACAGCGGCCCTGGCCGGCCTCCGTGTGGCTCTGCTGGACTCCGGCCTCCGACTCGGCGGCCAGTACTTCCGCCACACTGCCACCGAGGAAGCCGGCAGCGCCGCGCCTGGCGGCGGGCGGACCGGCGGGCGGACCGGCGGGCGGACCGGCGCGAGGGCCTCTGACGGCGATGGGCGCACCGGCGGGAAGGTCTCGCCCGACCTCGCCCGTTTCCTGCGCCAGGCGCGGGACCTGGAGGCGCGCGCCGACGTGCTGCTGCGCCACCAGGTCTGGAACGTCTCCCACGAACCCGACGGCGAGTTCCTCGTGCACTGCGCGACGCGCGGCACGGCCGGGCGGCGGCCGGACGGGGACCGCACGGTGAGGGAGCGGACGAGCGAGGAGCGCCCACCTGAGCTGCGCACGGATGGGGAGCGGGTCGTCGAGGTGCGTGCCCGGCGGTTGCTGATCGCGACCGGTGCGCATGATCGGCCGTTGCCGTTCCCCGGGTGGGATCTGCCCGGGGTGCTCACCGCCGGAGGCGCGCAGGCGCTGCTCAAGGGGGCCGGGGTCGTCGCGGGGCGGCGGATCGTGGTGTCCGGTACCGGGCCGTTCCTGTTGCCGGTCGCGGCCGGGCTGGCCGCGGCCGGGGCGCGGGTGCTCGGTGTGCACGAGGCCAACGGCGGGCTCGGGCTGGCCAGGCATCCTCTGCGGGCCCTGGGCAAGGCGGGGGAGGCCGCCGGGTACGCCGCCGCGCTGGCCCGGCATCGGGTGCCGTACCGGACCAGACAGGCGGTCGTGGCCGCGCACGGCGAGCGTGAGGTCCAGGCCGTCACCGTGGCCAGGCTCGACGCCGATTGGAACGTGCTGGCCACCCGCGTCGTCGAGTGCGACACGGTGGCCGTGGGCTACGGGTTCGTGCCGCAGATCGAGCTCGGCACCCAGCTCGGCTGCGCGACCAGGAACGACGTGGACGGCAGCCCCGTGCTCGACGTGGACGTCGCCCTGCGCACCAGCGTCCCCGGCGTCTGGGCGGCCGGCGAGCCCACCGGCGTGGCCGGATGGCGGCCCGCCGAGCTGGAGGGCCGCATCGCCGGGCACGCCATCGCCACCGCCGCCGGCCGCACCACCGCCCCCGGCGGCGCCACCACCGCAAACAGCCCCACCACCGCAAACAGCCCCACCACCGCAAACAGCCCCACCACCGCAGGCCGCGCCGCCGTAGGGGCGGGCGCTGGGAGCGACGGTGTTCCCGCGGTGCTGCTGCGGCGGCGGGAGCGGGGGCGGGGGTTCGGGGTGGCGTTGCAGGAGGCGTACCCGGTCAAGGCGGGGTGGCGCACCTGGTTGCGTGACGACACGCTCGTGTGCCGGTGCGAGGAGGTGCCGCTGGCGCGCGTACGCGAGGCGCAGGAGCTGGGCGCCACCGACGCCCGCGCCGTCAAGCTCCTGGCCCGCCCCGGCATGGGCTGGTGCCAGGGCCGCATCTGCGGCTACGCCGTCTCCTGCCTGGCCGGGGAGCCGCCGCAGCCGCCGCGCCGCCCGATCGCCCAGCCGGTGACGCTGGGCGCGCTGGCCGAGCTCACCACCGACCCCGACGAGCGCCCCGCTCACTGACCTCTGGAGGACTGCCCCGATGGACAACCGCAGCAAGCCCTGGCACGGCATCATGGTCGCCACCGCGCTGCCCCTGCGCGACGACCTGTCGGTCGACTACGGCCGCTACGCCGAGCACTGCGCCTGGCTGGTCGAGCACGGCTGCGACGGCGTCGTGCCGAACGGCTCGCTCGGCGAATACCAGACCCTCACCCACGACGAGCGGGCCAAGGTGATCGAGACCGCCGTCGAGACCGTGGGCGGCGCGCGGGTGATGGCCGGGGTCGGCGCGTACGGCGCGGCCGAGTCGCGCCGCTGGGCGGAGCAGGCGGCCGACGCCGGCTGCGGCTCGGTGCTGCTGCTGCCGCCCAACACCTACCGGGCCGACGAGCGGGCCGTCATGGAGCACTACGCGCAGGTCGCCGAGGTGGGCATCCCGGTCGTGGCCTACAACAACCCGTACGACACCAAGGTCGACCTGACCCCCGCGCTGCTCGCCAGGCTGCACGAGGCGGGGTTCATCGTGGCGATCAAGGAGTTCACGGGGGACGTGCGGCGCGCGTACGAGATCGCCGAGCTGGCCCCCGAGCTGGACCTGCTGATCGGCTCCGACGACGTGCTGCTCGAGCTGGCCCTCGCGGGCGCGAAGGGGTGGATCGCCGGCTACCCGAACGCGCTGCCCGAGTCGAGCGCCGCGCTCTACCGGGCGGCGGTGGCGGGCGACCTGGAGACGGCGCTGCCCCTCTACCGCAGCCTGCACCCGCTGCTGCGCTGGGATTCCAAGACCGAGTTCGTGCAGGCCATCAAGCTGTCGATGGACCTGGCGGGCCGGCACGGCGGCCGGTGCAGGCCGCCCAGGCAGCCGCTCACCGACGAGCAGGCCGCTATCGTGCGGGCGGCGACCGAGAAGGCACTGGCAGAAGGGCTGCGATGAGGACAAAGCGCGTTTTCCACGCCGTCGACTCCCACACCGAGGGCATGCCGACCCGCGTCATCACCGGCGGCATCGGCGTCATCCCCGGCGCGAGCATGGCCGAGCGGCGCGTCCACTTCCGCGACAACCTCGACCACATCCGCACCCTGCTGATGACCGAGCCGCGCGGCCACTCGGCCATGAGCGGCGCCATCCTGCAGCCGCCGACCAGACCGGACGCGGACTTCGGGGTGCTGTTCATCGAGGTGTCGGGGCTGCTGCCGATGTGCGGCCACGGCACCATCGGGGTGGCGACCGTGCTGGTCGAGACCGGCATGGTGGAGGTCGTCGAGCCGGTCACCACCGTACGTCTCGAGGTGCCCGCCGGGCTGGTCGAGGTGGACGTCGAGGTCGAGGACGGCATGGCCATGTCGGTGACGCTGCGCAACGTGCCGTCCTACTGCGACCGGCTGGACGCCAAGGTGAGCGTGCCGGGGTTCGGGGAGATCCCGTACGACCTGGCGTACGGCGGCAACTTCTACGCCATCGTCAACCTCGACCACTACGGCCTGCCGTTCGACCGCGCCGCCAAGAACGAGATCATCGCCGCCGGCCTGGCCACCATGGAGGCGATCAACGCTGCCGACGAGCCGGTGCACCGCGAGGACGACCGCATCCGCGGCTGCCACCACGTCTACTTCGCCGCGCCGGGCTCCGACGCCACGCGTTCCCGGCACGCCATGGCCATCCACCCCGGCTGGTTCGACCGCTCGCCGTGCGGCACCGGCACCAGCGCGCGCATGGCGCAGCTGCACGCACGCGGCGAGCTGGAGACCGGGAAGGAGTTCGTGAACGAGTCGTTCATCGGCACCCGGTTCATCGGCCGGGTGCTGGAGGAGACCGAGGTGGGCGGGCGGCCCGCGATCCTGCCCTCGATCACGGGGCGGGCCTGGATCACCGGCACCGCCCAATACTTCCTCGACCCTCGCGACCCGTTCCCCGCCGGTTTCGAGCTGTGAGGACGCCGCGATGATCACGACCGTCGACTACCACACGGGCGGTGAGCCGTTCCGCATCGTCACCGGCGGGGTGCCCGAGATCGCCGGGTCCGGGGTGCTCGACCGGCGCACCACCGCGATGGCCGAGTTCGACGACGTGCGGCGGCTGCTGTGCAACGAGCCGCGCGGTCACGCCGACATGTACGGCTGCTTCCTGGTGCCGCCCGACGATTCGGGCGCGCGGCTGGGTGCGCTGTTCTGGCACAAGGACGGCTTCTCCACCGCGTGCGGGCACGGCACGATCGCGCTGGGCGCGTACGCGGTGCACGAAGGGCTGGTCGAGGCCCCGGCCGACGGGGTGACCGACGTGGTGGTGGACGTGCCGTCGGGGCGGGTCACCGCCCGCGTACGCACCGCCGCCGGCCGCGTCGACGCCGTCACCTTCGTCAACGTCCCCTCCTTCGTCCTGGCCAGGGGCGTGCCCGCCGGGGACGTGCTGGTGGATCTCGCGTACGGGGGCGCCGTCTACGCCTCGCTGCCCGCCGCCGGCCTCGGACTGACCGTCGAGCCCCGGCACCTGGGCGCGCTCATCGAGCACGCCCGCCGCATCAAGGCCGCGCTGGCCGGCCACCCCGCCACCCGGCACCCGTCCGACGAGCGGCTCTCCGGCGTGTACGGCGTGATCTTCCACGAGGACCTGCCCGACCTGCCCGACCTGGACGGCGTACGGCACCAGCGCAACGTCACCGTCTTCGCCGACGGCGAGGTGGACCGCTCGCCCTGCGGCTCCGGCACGGCCGCCCGCATGGCGCTGCTGCACGACGCCGACGGGACCGCGACGCTGGTGCACGAGAGCGTCGTGGGCAGCGTCTTCACCGCCCGCGTGGGCGCCACGAGCAGCGACGGCGTGGTGGCGGAGATCGACGGCACGGCCTACAGGACGGGCCGGCACACCTTCGAGCTCGACCCGGCCGACCCGTTCCCGACCGGATTCACGCTCCGATGAGCGCGCCGGCGGGCGGGTTGCCCTATCTCGACGCGGCCACCGTCGAGCGGCTGGTGCCCATGGGGCGGGCCGTGGCGGTGCTGGAGGAGGCGTTGCGGGCCGGGCTCGATCCGGAGGAGACACCGCGACGGCCGGTCGTGGACGTGGCCGCGGGCCAGCTGCTGCTCATGCCCGCCGCCACCCGGCGGTACGCGGGCGTCAAGGTCGTCAGCATCGCCCCCGGGAACCCGGAGCGCGGGCTGCCCCGGATCCAGGGGACGTACCTGCTGTTCGACGGCGACACCCTGGCGCCGCTCGCCGCCCTGGACGGGATCGCGCTGACCTCGCTGCGCACGCCCGCCGTCTCGGCCCTGGCCGTCCGGCACCTGGCCGAGGAGGGGGCGCGGCGGCTGGTGGTGTTCGGCAGCGGGCCGCAGGCGTACGGGCACGTCGCGGCCCTGCGTGAGGTGCGGCCCGTCGAGGAGGTCACGGTGGTCGGCCGCGACGCCGCCCGCGCCGAGGCGCTCGCCGCCCACTGCCGCGCCCAGGGCCTCACCGCCCGCGCCCTGACCAACCGCGCGGCCGCGCCCGCGGACCCCGCCGCCGGCCCGGCAGCGGAGGCCGTCGCCGGGGCTGATCTGGTCGCGTGCTGCACCACCGCCAGGACCCCCCTGTTCCCCGGTAAGCTCGCCCGCGACGGTGTCACCGTCGTCGCCGTCGGCTCCCACGAGCCCGGCGCCCGCGAGCTCGACGACGACCTGGTCGCGCGCGCCACCGTGGTCGTCGAGGCGAGGGCGGCCGCCCTGGAAGAGGCGGGAGACCTCCTCGTGCCGATAGGCCGGGGTACGATCACCTCTCGCCATCTCGCCGGTAACCTCGCCGACCTGATCGCCGGAAGGGTGGTCGCGGGGCCGGGGCCGCGCGTGTTCAAGAGCACCGGCATGGCGTGGGAGGACCTCGTGGTCGCGGCAGCCGCTTACGAGGCGTGGACATAGAAGGGATGGGCGGATGACCGCCGACGACCGGCTGGATCTGCCGATGGTGGGAGAGCGCCAGAGCCTGCGCGAGCAGGTGGCGCACGCGTTGCGGGCCGCGCTGATCACGGGTGAGATGCGCCCCGGTGTGGTCTACTCCGCGCCGGTGCTGGCCGCCCAGTTCGGCGTCTCGGCGACGCCCGTCCGCGAGGCGATGCTCGACCTGGCCAAGGAAGGGCTGGTCGAGGCGGTGCGCAACAAGGGCTTCAGGGTGACCGAGCTGTCCGACCGCGACCTCGACGAGCTGACCGAGATCCGCCAGCTCATCGAGGTGCCGACGGTCTCGCGGCTGGCCGACAGCTCGCGGGCGGAGGAGTTCGAGCGGCTGCGGCCCATCGCCGAGGAGATCGTCTCGGCCAGCGAGCGTGGCGACCTGCTCGCGTACGTGGACGCCGACCTGCGCTTCCACGTCGAGCTGCTGTCGCTGAGCGGCAACACGCACCTGGTGTCGGTGGTCCGCGACCTGCGCAACAGGGCCAGGCTGTACGGCCTGTCGCAGCTGTCGGAGCGCGGCACGCTGACCGACTCGGCCAGGGAGCACCTGCAGCTGCTCGACGCGCTCAAAAGCGGCGACGGCAGGGCGGTCGGGCACCTGATGGCCGAGCACATCGGCCACGTACGCGGCATCTGGGCAGAACACTGAGCCGGGAACAGAACGCTGCACTGACCGCAAGTTCCGACATTCACGGATCGAGCACTCCCCGATGGGGGTAATCTCGATGCGGGCCGCCAGAGCGGCGAACGCCGGCGGTCCCACCATTCTCGTCCATGACGGCTGCGGTCACCCCGCATCCGCTGATGGCGCATGCCTGGTCAAGCGGACTCCCGCACTCCGCTGACCTTCCCGGGCTCGGCACACCCCGCCCACCGAGCCGAGCCCACCGCCGCGCGCCCGAGAGACCCCATCCCACGGGCGCGCGGCGGAACCCTCGTGACTATCTCCGGGCCCTGCTCGTCCTGGTCGAGCCGAGGCTGGCGGCCACGATGCACACGATCGCGGCCCACTGCTGCACGTGCAGGATCTCGCCGAGCACCAGCACGCCGATCAGCGCCGCCGCGGCCGGCTCCATGCTCATGAGGATGCCGAAGACGTGCTTGGGCATCCGCCGCAGCGCCTGCAGCTCCAGCGAGTAGGGGATCACCGACGACAGCAGCCCCACGCCGAGCCCGATGAGCAGCAGCTCGGGCTGCAGCAGGTCGGCGCCGCCGGTGGTGACGCCGACGGGCGCGATCACCACGGTCGAGACGATCATCGCGAACGCGAGCCCGCTCGTCCCGGGGAAGCGCCGCCCGGCGGCGGCCGACAGCAGGATGTACGCCGCCCAGAACACGCCCGCCATCAGCGCGAACGCGATGCCGAGCCAGCTCACCGTGTCGGACTCGCCCCACGGGGCCAGCAGCACCACGCCCGCACCGGCCAGCCCGACCCACAGCAGGTCGATGCGCCGCCGGGAGGCCGCCACGGCGACGCCGAGCGGCCCGAGGAACTCGATCGCCACCGCGATGCCCATCGGCAGCCGCGCGAGGGCCTCGTAGAAGACGAGGTTCATGAGGGCGAGCGTGACGCCGAACCCGGCGCCCACCGCCCAGTCACGCCAGGAGAGCCCCCTCAGCCTGGGCCGGACGAACGCCCCCATGATGAGCGCCCCCGCCGCGATGCGCAGGAACACCACCGCGCTCGGCGGCAGCACCCCGAACAGCTCCTTGGCGAATCCGGCGCCCAACTGCACCGAGAAGATGCCGAGCAGCACGAGCCCCGTGGGCGGGATCGAGTCGGCGGCGCTGCGCAGCAGGTTGCCGGCGCCGCTCAGGCGGGATCCGCGGTCGAGCGGATCATCGAGGGCGAAGTCGGTCACGGAACTCCTCGGTGGTGCTGGGACAACCGTCTGAGCTTACCCAGGTCAGGCGACATTCCCGGTCTGAGGTGGTACGACTGACATTTGGCTCATATTTCCGGACAAAACCACCAGGGATCGATGAAAGCCCCCACTCCGCCGGTGAACCTCGCCCGGCCGCCGCTGGCCCTGTCCGTGTCCTCCTTCGTCAGCAGCTTCGACCGGTTCGCGGTGAGCCCCATGCTCGTGCTCATCGCCGCCGACCTGGACGTCCCGCTGTCGGCCTCCGTCACCGCCGCCAGCGGCTACTACCTGGCGTACGGGCTGACCCAGCCGCTGTGGGGCCTGCTGTCCGACCGGTTCGGGCGGGTGCGGGTGATGCGCTGGGCGCTGTCCGGCGCCGCAGCCGCGGGCGCGGTCTCCGCGCTGATGCCGGTGCTGTGGGCGCTGGTGCTGGCCAGGGTCGTCACGGGCGCGTGCTTCGGCGCGGTCATCCCGACGAGCCTGACGTACGTGGGGGACACCGTCGCGCCCTCCGTACGCCAGCGTGCGCTCACCGACCTCATGGCCGCCGCCGCGCTCGGCACGGCGCTGGCCACCGGGCTCGGCGGGGTCGTGGCGGGGTTCGTGGACTGGCGGGTGGCGTTCACCGTACCGGCGGTGTGCGCGCTGGTCTGCGCCCTCGCGCTGCGCTCGCTGCCCGAGCCGCCCGCGCACCCGGGAGTGGGCAGGGGCGTCGCCGGGCATCTGGGGGCGGTGCTCGGGCAGCGGTGGGCGCTGCTGGTGTTCGGGCTGGCGTTCACCGAAGGGGCCATCATGCTGGGCGCGATGCCGTTCCTCGCCACCGCGCTGCAGCACACCGGGCTGGCCGCCGCCGTGGCGGGCCTCGCCATCACCGCGTACGGGCTGGGCCTCTGGGGCTTCTCCCGCCTGGTCAAGACGCTCTCGGGACGCTGGCCCGCACCCGTGCTCATGCTGGTCGGCGGCGCGCAGCTGTGCCTCGGGTTCGCTCTGGTGAGCGTGCACGTCAACGTGCCGCTGGTGGCCGTCACCGCGCTGCTGCTCGGCGGCGGCTGGTCGTTCCTGCACTCCTCGCTGCAGACCTGGGCCACCTCGGTCGTCTCCGAGGCCAGAGGGACCACGATCGCGTTCTTCGCCTGCGCCTTGTTCGTCGGCAGCGCGGTCGCGTCGTGGGCGGCCGGCCCGCTCGCCGAGGACGGACGGTACGCGCTGCTGTTCGGCCTGGCCGCGGCCGCCGCCGTGCCGCTGACGGCGGTGGCCGTGCTCAGCCGCCGCCGCTACGGCGCCCTGCGCGCCGCCACGGATCCGGGAGCCGGGCCGGGAGGCTGAGCGTCACTCCCAGCGGAACGTCCGCGAGACCAGCGCCAGCGACAGCACCGCCCACGCGGCGAGCACGGCGAGCGGCACGAGCGGGAGCGCGGCGCCGTCGGCGAGCACCGAGCGCAGGCCGCCGGTCAGCGCCCCGATGGGCAGCGCCTCCAGCACCGGCCGCACCCCCTCGGGGAACGCGCTCAGCGGGAACATCACCCCGCCCACCCCCAGCAGCACCAGGTAGACCAGGTTGGCGGCGGCCAGCGTGGCCTCGGCCCGCAGCGTGCCGGCCATGAGCAGCCCCAGCCCGCTGAAGGCCGCCGTGCCCGCCACGATCAGCAGCGCCGCGCCCAGGAACGAGCCGTGCGGCCGCCAGCCCAGCGCCAGCCCCACGGCCACGATCACCACGGCCTGCACCAGCTCGACGCCCACCACGGCCGCGGTCTTGGCCAGCATCAGCCCGCTCCTGGACAGCGGCGTCGCGCCCAGCCGCTTGAGCACGCCGTAGCGGCGCTCGAAGCCGGTGGCGATGGCCTGCCCGGTGAAGGCGGTGGACATGACCGCCAGCGCCAGCACCCCCGGCACCAGGAAGTCGACCCGCCGGCCGCCCCCCACGTCGATCAGCGGCGCCAGCGAGAAGCCGGTCAGCAGCAGCACGGGGATGATGAGCGTCAGCAGCAGCTGCTCGCCGTTGCGCAGCGTGGCCCGCATCTCCGCGCCGGCCTGCGCCAGCACCATGCGCGGGAACGGCGCCGCGCCGGGCGCGGGCGTGAGGTCGAGCGCGGTCATCGCAGCTCCTTGCCGGTCAGCTCGAGGAAGACGTCTTCGAGGGTGCGCCGCTCGATGCGCAGGTCGTCGGCCGTGACGCCCTCGGCCGCGCACCAGGCGGTGACGGTTGCCAGCAGCTCGGGCCCGACCAGGCCCTCGATGATGTAGTGGCCGGCCGGCGACTCCTTGGCCGCGCTGCCCGTGGGGAGCGCGTTGAGCAGCTCTTCCAGCGCCAGCCCTGGCCGCGCCCTGAACCGCAGCTGCCGCTCGGCCCCGGTCAGCGAGGCCGGGCTGCCCTCGGCGACCACGCGGCCCCTGTCGATGATGACGACGTGGTCGGCCAGCCGCTCGGCCTCGTCCATGTGGTGGGTGGTGAGCACCACCGACACCCCCGAGCCGCGCAGCTCGGCGACGAGGTCCCAGCACGCGTGGCGGGCCTGCGGGTCGAGGCCGGCCGTCGGCTCGTCGAGGAAGACCAGCTCGGGACGCCCGATGACGGCCGCGGCCAGCGACAGCCGCTGCTGCTGCCCGCCGGACAGCCGCCGGAACGGGGTGCGGGCGTGCTCGGTCAGCCCCAGCCGCGCGAGCAGCGCGCCGGAATCGAGCGGACGGGCGTAGAAGCGGGCGACCAGGCGCAGCCACTCGGCGCAGCGCGTGGCCGGCGGCACGCCACCGGCCTGCGGCATGATGCCGACGCGGGCGCGCAGCTCGGGCCGCGTCGGGGCGAGGCCGAGCACCTTCACCGTGCCGCCGTCGGCCCTGCGGAACCCCTCGCAGATCTCCACGGTGGACGTCTTGCCCGCGCCGTTGGGGCCGAGGACGGCGGTGACCTCGCCGCGTTCGGCCCGGAAGGTGAGGCCGTCGACGGCCGTGGTGGCGCCGTAGCGTTTGACCAGGCCGGCGACCTCGACGGCCGGCTCCGGCGGCTGCCGTGGGACCGGCCCTGGCAGCGGGTCGGCGGCTCGGGATTCCATGGCCACGAGTTTAGGGACTCCACGGGGCGGTTCGCCGCGCAGGTGAGAGCGCCGCCGGGCGCGGCTCTTGCGTAAAGTCAGGAAATATCAGATAACCGGGAATTAGGAGGACCGGAACACCGTTCCTACACCTCGGCCCTCGTGGGGCCAGCGCCGACGAGGGAGAGGGGAACACGCATGTCCGTGGCCGAAGCCGCCACGTCCGCAGCACCGTCCGTCACCACACCCGCAGCACCGGGTTCAGCACAGAACGCAGCAGGTCCAGCAGGCACGGCCGTCCCGCAGGAGCGGAGGAGCCGCCGCGGACTGCTGCTGCTGATCCTCGGCGCGCTGTCGGCGATCGGCCCGCTGTCCATCGACATGTACCTCCCCGCCCTGCCCGCCATCACCTCCGAGATGCTGAGCGCGCCCGCGCAGGTGCAGCTCACCTTGACCGCCTGCCTCATCGGCGTGTCCGTCGGCCAGGTGGTCGCCGGGCCGCTCAGCGACGTCCGCGGGCGGCGGGTGCCGCTGATGATCGGCGTCGCCGGGTTCATGGCCGCCTCGCTGCTGTGCGCGTTCGCGACCTCGGTGCCGGCCCTCATCGTCTTCCGGCTGCTGCAGGGCGTGCTGGGCGGCGCCGCGCTGGTCATCGTGCGCGCGGTCGTGCGCGACCTGTACGACGGCGCCGCCATCGCCCGCATCTTCGCCACGCTGATGCTGGTCAGCGGTCTCGCGCCGATCCTCGCCCCGATCGCGGGCGCGCAGCTGCTGGCGTTCACGTCGTGGCGCGGGGTGTTCGTGGCGCTCAGCCTCGCGGGCGTCGTGCTGCTGGTGGCCGTGCTGGCCGGCGTGCGCGAGACCCTGCCGGCGGGACAGCGCGAGGCCGGCGGCCTCAAGCACACCGTGCGGACGTTCTGGCAGCTCCTGCGCGACCGTACGTTCATGGGCTTCGCCCTGACCGGCGGCCTGGCGTTCGGCGCGATGTTCGGCTACATCTCCGGCTCGCCGTTCGTCCTCCAGGAGGTGTACGGCGCCACGCCCCAGCAGTACTCGCTCATCTTCGGCCTCAACGCCCTGGCGCTGACCATCACCGCGCAGGTCGGCGGCCGGCTGTCGGGACGGGTGCCGCCCGTCCTGCTGGTCCGCATCGGCCTGGCCACCTCGCTGGCGGGCGCGGTGCTGCTGCTGACCGCCGCGCTGGCCGGGCTCGGCCTGTGGGGAGTGGTGGCGGGCCTGTTCGTCATCATGCTCGGCCAGGGCCTGACCCTGCCCGGCACCGGCGCGCTGGCGCTCGGCTCCCAGCCCGCCCAGGTCGCGGGCAGCGCCTCGGCGCTGACCGGCGTGCTGCAGTTCGCGCTGGGCGCGGCCGCCGCCCCGCTGGTCGGACTTGCCGGATCCGGCTCCGCGCTGCCCATGGCATGTGTCATGCTCGGGCTCTTCCTGTGCTCGGCGCTGTCGTTCACGATCCTGGGCCGGGCAAAGGCGACAAAAGTTAGGTAAGCCTACCCTGCGTGACAAACTCCATTCCCGCCCCTGCTCAGATCCGTTTGTGCACCGGGAAGGAATTACGGCACACTGATGTTGTGAAAAACATGTCCACGATGGAGCCAGGCAGCGAGCGCGGCACGCGCGCCCGTGTCGCCAGGCTGATCCTGGAGCATGGTCCCATCGCGGCCGCCGCCCTGGGCGAGCGGCTCGGGCTCACGCCCGCCGCCGTCCGGCGTCACCTCGACGCCCTGGTGGCCGAGGGGATGATCGAGCCTCGCATGATCCGCCCGCGCGGTCAGCGCGGGCGCGGACGGCCGGCCAAGCTGTTCGCGATCACCGATGCGGGGCGCAGTGCTTTCGAGCACGCCTATGACGACCTGGCAGGGAGCGCGCTGCGATTCCTGGCCCGGCGCATGGGAGAGGAAGCCGTGGCCGACTTCGCCCGCGAGCAGGTGGCGAGCCTGCTCCAGCGGCTGGAGCCGGCCATGCGGACGGTGCCCGCGGACCAGCGCGTGCAGATGCTGGCGCAGGCTCTGTCGGCGGAGGGGTACGCCGCCTCGGCCACCAAGGCCAAGTCCGGCGGCGACCAGCTCTGCCAGCACCACTGCCCGGTGGCTCACGCGGCCGCGGAGTTCCCGCAGCTGTGCGAGGCCGAGACGGAGGCGTTCGCGCAGCTGCTCGGCACCCCGGTGCAGCGCCTGGCCACGATCGCCCACGGCGACGGGGTGTGCACCACGCACGTGTCCCCCCAGTCCCTGGCCGATTCCGCACATAAAGACAAGAGCAAGGAGACCGGAAGGTGACTGTCACCGACCGCCCGGAGCTGGAAGGCCTCGGGAATTACAAGTTCGGCTGGGCCGACCCGGATGCCGCGGGTGCGGCGGCCAAGCGAGGCCTGTCCGAGGAGGTCGTCCGCAACATCTCCGCGCTCAAGAGCGAGCCGGAGTGGATGCTCGACCTTCGCCTGAAGGGCCTCCGCCTGTTCGACAAGAAGCCGCTGCCGACGTGGGGCTCCGACCTCACCGACATCGACTTCGACAACATCAAATACTTCGTGCGCTCGACCGAGAAGCAGGCCGCTTCCTGGGACGAGCTGCCCGCCGACATCAAGAACACCTACGACAAGCTCGGCATCCCCGAGGCGGAGAAGCAGCGCCTCATCGCCGGCGTCGCTGCCCAGTACGAGTCCGAGGTCGTCTATCACAAGATCCGTGAGGACCTCGAGGAGAAGGGTGTCATCTTCGTCGACACCGACACGGGCCTGCGCGAGCACGAGGACCTCTTCAAGGAGTACTTCGGCTCGGTGATCCCGGTGGGCGACAACAAGTTCGCCGCGCTCAACACCGCCGTGTGGTCCGGTGGCTCGTTCATCTACGTGCCGCCGAACGTCGAGGTCGAGATCCCGCTGCAGGCCTACTTCCGGATCAACACCGAGAACATGGGCCAGTTCGAGCGGACCCTGATCATCGTCGACGAGAACAGCTACGTCCACTACGTCGAGGGCTGCACCGCGCCGATCTACTCCTCCGACTCGCTGCACAGCGCGGTCGTCGAGATCGTCGTGAAGAAGAACGCCCGCTGCCGTTACACGACCATCCAGAACTGGTCCAACAACGTCTACAACCTGGTCACCAAGCGCGCCGTCGCCTACGAGGGCGCGACCATGGAGTGGATCGACGGCAACATCGGCTCCAAGGTGACCATGAAGTACCCGGCCGTCTACCTCATGGGCGAGCACGCCAAGGGCGAGACGCTGAGCGTCGCGTTCGCCGGCGAGGGCCAGCACCAGGACGCCGGCTCGAAGATGGTGCACCTGGCGCCCAACACCAGCTCCAGCGTCATCTCCAAGTCGGTGGCGCGCGGCGGCGGCCGCACCTCCTACCGCGGTCTCGTGCAGATCGAGGAGGGCGCCCACGGCAGCGCCAGCACCGTCAAGTGCGACGCCCTGCTGGTCGACCAGATCAGCCGCTCCGACACCTACCCCTACGTCGACGTCCGCGAGGACGACGTCTCGATGGGTCACGAGGCCACGGTCTCCAAGGTCAGCGAGGACCAGCTGTTCTACCTCATGAGCCGCGGGCTCGACGAGGACGAGGCGATGGCGATGATCGTGCGCGGCTTCGTCGAGCCGATCGCGCGTGAGCTGCCCATGGAATACGCGCTCGAGCTCAACCGGCTGATCGAGCTGCAGATGGAAGGAGCCGTCGGCTGATGGGCCTGAACGAGAAGCCCCTGTCGACCCTGCACGAGAAGTCGTCCTTCGACCTGGCCGACTTCGACGTCCCGACGGGTCGCGAGGAGGCGTGGCGCTTCACGCCGCTCTCCCGCCTGAAGGGCCTGCACAGCGGCAAGGCCGAGCCGGCCGGCCACGTCCGCGTCGACGTCGAGGCGGCGCCCGAGGTGACCGTCGAGACGGTCGGCCGCGACGACGCCCGCCTCGGCACGTCGTTCGTGCCGTCCGACCGGGTCAGCGCCCAGGCCTGGACCAGCTTCGAGAAGGCCACCGTCATCACAGTGCCGCGCGAGGCCGTCACCTCCAGGCCGACCGTGCTGACGCTGACCGGCGAGCAGGCCGTCGCCGGCGGCGCCGCCTACGGCCACATCGTGGTCAAGGTCGAGCCGCTAGCCGAGGCCGTGCTCGTGCTCGACCACAAGGGCAGCGCCGTCTACGCCGACAACATCGAGTTCGTCGTCGGCGAGGGCGCCAGCCTCAAGGTCGTCAGCCTCCAGGACTGGAACGACGACGCGGTCCACGTCTCGGCCCACCACGCCCAGCTCGCCAAGGACGCGACGTTCCGCAGCTTCGTGGTGACGCTCGGCGGCGACCTCGTACGCCTGTCGCCCAGCGTCTCCTACACCGCCGCGGGCGGCGACGCCGACATGTCGGGCGTCTACTTCGTGGACGCGGGCCAGCACCTCGAGCACCGCCTGCTGGTCGACCACTCGCAGCCCAACTGCAAGAGCAACGTCGACTACCGCGGCGCGCTGCAGGGCGAGGAGGCGCACGCCGTCTGGATCGGCGACGTCATCATCAGGGTCGAGGCCGAGGGCACCGACACCTACGAGCTCAACCGCAACCTCATCCTCACCGACGGCGCCCGCGCCGACTCGGTGCCCAACCTCGAGATCCTCACCGGCGAGGTCGCCGGCGCGGGGCACGCCTCCGCCTCCGGCCGCCTCGACGACGAGCACATCTTCTACCTCCAGGCCCGCGGCATCCCGCACGACGAGGCCCGCAGGCTGGTCGTGCGCGGCTTCCTCGGCCAGCTGATCGAGAAGATCGAGATCGAGGAGATCCGTGAGCGCGTCCTGAACGCCCTGGAGGCGGAGCTCGCGCGATGAGCGGTTTCGAGAAGGTGTGCAAGCTCGCCGACATCCCCGAAGACGGGGTCATCGGCGTCGAGGTCGATGAGACCCCGGTCGCGCTCGTGCGCAAGGGCGGCGACGTCTTCGCCCTGCACGACGTCTGCTCCCACGCCGAGGTCAAGCTCAGCGAGGGCGAAGTCTACGACGGCACGCTGGAGTGCTGGCTGCACGGCTCGTGCTTCGACATCCGCACGGGCAAGCCCACCGGACCTCCCGCGACCCGCCCAGTCAACGTCTACACAGTGAAGATCGACGGCGATGACGTCCTCGTCTCGCTCTCGAAGGAGTCCTAAGCACATGTCCACCCTTGAGATCCGTGACCTGCAGGTCGCCGTCGAGGACAAGGAAATCCTGCGCGGCGTCAACCTGACCGTGAAGGCCGGCGAGACCCACGCCATCATGGGCCCCAACGGCTCGGGCAAGTCGACGCTCGCCTACGCGATCGCCGGTCATCCCAAATACACGATCACCGGCGGCCAGGTGCTGCTCGACGGCGTGGACCTGCTGGAGCTGTCGGTCGACGAGCGGGCCCGCGCGGGCCTGTTCCTGGCCATGCAGTACCCGGTCGAGGTCCCCGGCGTGTCGGTCTCGAACTTCCTGCGCTCGGCCGTCACCGCGGTCCGCGGCGAGGCGCCGAAGCTGCGCGAGTTCGCCAAGGACCTGAAGAACGGCATGGACGCGCTGTCCATCGACCCGGCCTTCGCCCAGCGCAACCTCAACGAGGGCTTCTCCGGCGGCGAGAAGAAGCGCCACGAGATCCTCCAGATGGAGCTGCTCAAGCCGAAGATCGCGGTGCTCGACGAGACCGACTCCGGCCTCGACGTCGACGCGCTGCGCGTGGTGTCGGAGGGCATCAACCGCTTCCGCGCCTCCGGCGAGACCGGCGTGCTCCTCATCACCCACTACACCCGTATCCTGCGCTACGTGAAGCCGGACTTCGTCCACGTCTTCGCGGCGGGCCGCATCGTCGAGGCGGGCGGGCCAGAACTGGCCGAGAAGCTCGAGGCCGAGGGCTACGAGCAGTACACGAAGGCATCTGCATGACTTCCATCAGCTTCGATGTGGAGAAGATCAGGAAGGATTTCCCGGTCTTCTCCCGCGAGCTGCCCGACGGGCGTCCGCTCGTCTATCTCGACTCGGGCAACTCCTCACAGAAGCCCAACCAGGTCATCGAGACCATGCGGGAGCACCTGGCGCTGCACTACAGCAACGTCGGGCGCGCCATGCACGTGCTGGGCGCCGAGTCCACCGACGCCTACGAGGGAGCCCGCGACAAGGTGGCGGGCTTCATCGGGGCGCCGGCACGCGAGGAAGTGGTCTTCACCAAGAACGCCTCCGAGGCGCTCAACCTGCTGGCCTACTCCTTCGGCAACCCCGCCAACACCGACCCCCGCTTCACGCTGGGGCCGGGCGACGAGATCGTCGTCTCGGAGATGGAGCACCACTCCAACATCGTGCCGTGGCAGCTGCTCGCGCAGCGCACCGGCGCGACGCTGAAGTGGTTCGGCGTCACCGGCGACGGCCGGCTCGACTACGACCCCGCGCTCGTCACCGAGCGCACCAAGGTCGTCTCCATCGCCCACCAGTCCAACGTGCTCGGCACGATCAACCCGGTGGCCCAGGTGGCGCGGCGGGCTCACGAGGTGGGCGCGCTGCTCGCGCTCGACGCCTCCCAGTCCGTGCCGCACCACCGCACCGACGTGACCGCGCTGGGCGCCGACTTCGTGGCCTTCACCGGCCACAAGATGGTCGGCCCCTCGGGCATCGGCGTGCTGTGGGGGCGGGCCGAGCTGCTCGAGGCGATGCCTCCGTTCCTGGGCGGCGGCGAGATGATCGAGGCGGTCTGGATGGACCGCTCGACGTACGCGCCGATCCCGCACAAGTTCGAGGCGGGCACGCCGCCCATCGTCGAGGCCATCGGGCTCGGCGCGGCGGTCGACTACCTCACCGAGGTCGGCATGGACGCCATCGAGGAGCACGAGCGCGCCCTGACGGCCTACGCCCTCGAGGCGCTGCGCGAGCTGCCCGGGCTGCGCGTCATCGGCCCCGAGACGCTGGAGGAGCGCGGGGGCACGGTGTCGTTCACGCTGGAGGGCATCCACCCGCACGACGTGGGGCAGATCCTGGACGACTCGTTCGGGGTGGCCGTACGCGTCGGGCACCACTGCGCGCGGCCGCTGCACCTGCGGTTCGGAATACCGGCGACCACGCGGGCGTCTTTCTACCTGTACAACACCACGGGCGAGATCGACGCCCTGGTGCGCGGTCTCCATCACGTTCAGAAGGTGTTCGCATAGCCATGATCGGCGAGTCGATGTACCAGGAGCTGATCCTGGAACACTACAAGCACCCGCAGGGGCGGGGGCTGCGCGAGCCGTACGACGCCGAGGTTCACCACGTGAACCCGACGTGCGGCGACGAGATCACGCTCAGGGTCAAGGTGGACGACGCCGGCACGATCCTCGACGTCTCCTACGACGGCCAGGGCTGCTCCATCAGCCAGGCCGCCGCCTCCGTGCTGCACGAGCTGACCACCGGCTCGACGGTTCAGGAGACGCTGTCCGTGGTCGACGAGTTCACCCGGCTGATGCAAGGCAGGGGACAGGTGGAGGCCGACGAGGACGTCCTCGGCGACGCGGTCGCGTTCGCGGGCGTGGCCAAGTTCCCGGCGCGTGTTAAATGCGCGTTGCTTTCTTGGATGGCCTACAAGGATGCGGTTGTGAGGAGCGCTGCCCAATGAGCAAGCCAGTGGAGACGCCGACCGATTTCGACGGCGAGACGAGTGCCGACGAGGTCATGGAAGCCCTCAAGGACGTCGTCGACCCCGAGCTCGGCATCAACGTCGTCGACCTGGGCCTGATCTACGGGCTCAACCTCGACTCGGCCGACGGGGGCAAGCCCGTCGCCACCATCGACATGACGCTGACCAGCGCCGCCTGCCCGCTGACCGACGTCATCGAGGACCAGGCGCATTCCGCGCTCGACGGCATGGTGTCCGACGTGAAGATCAACTGGGTCTGGCTGCCGCCGTGGGGCCCTGACAAGATCACTGACGAGGGGCGCGAGCAGCTCCGTATGCTAGGCTTCAACGTCTGATCTTTTCCGCTGTCACGGCTGGCGTAAAGCGTCAGCCGTTTCAGTGTGCAATAGCGTTTCCGGAAAGTCCGGGCGCGTCCCGGGGGAATATCCGATAACATCCCCGGCGTTGGTAACAGATGTACCTGACGCCTCATCGCGCGTCTCGCACCGCCTGCGGCCGGTGCCAGGTATGTCCCCCCTCCTCTTCCCGCCCCCATGACGGCGGGTGCCCTTGAACCTGTGCGGCCCCGCCGCATGCCTTGGCTCGTCCTTTCGCAGAAGTGACGTGCCACTTCGACGGAAAGGCACGACTTTCGTGACCATGCTTGACGCTGTCATGCCCACGCTCGACGACACCACGATCGAGCCGGCCCCGTCCGAATTCGAGCTGCTCGGCCTGCCGAAGCCGCTCGTCAACGGGCTGGCCAAGCTGGGCTTCGACAGTCCGTTCCCCATTCAGAGCGCGACGATCCCCGACGTGCTCGCCGGCCATGACGTGCTCGGCCGCGGCCAGACCGGCTCCGGCAAGACGCTCGCCTTCGGCCTGCCCACCATGGCCCGCATCGCCGGCGTGAAGCCCGCCCCAGGGCGGCCCCACGCGATGATCCTCGTGCCCACCCGTGAGCTCGCGCTCCAGGTGCACGACGCCCTCGAGCCCCTCGGCCGCGGCCTCGGCCTGCGCATGAAGGTCGTCGTCGGCGGCATGTCGATGGGCAAGCAGATCGAGGCGCTGCGGCGCGGCGTCGACATCGTCATCGCCACCCCCGGCCGCCTCGGCGACCTCATCAGGCAGGGCGAGTGCTCGCTCGGCGACGTCGAGGTGAGCGTCCTCGACGAGGCCGACCACATGTGCGACCTCGGCTTCTTCCCGGTCGTCACCGACCTGCTCGCGCAGACCCCGTCCGACGGCCAGCGGCTGCTGTTCTCCGCCACGCTCGACGGCGACGTCGACAAGCTGGTGCAGCGCTTCCTGAAGAACCCCATCACCCACTCCGTGGCGCCCGCGACCTCCCCGGTCGACACCATGGAGCACCACGTCGTGCAGGTGACGCGCGACGACAAGTTCGACGTCACGGCCGAGATCGCCAACCGCGAGGGCCGTACGATCATCTTCGTCCGCACCCAGCACGGCGTCGACCGGCTGTGCAAGCAGCTCGCCAGGGTCGGCGTCAAGGCCGGCGGCCTGCACGGCGGCAAGCGCCAGAACCAGCGCACCCGCATCCTGTCGGAGTTCCGCGAGGGCTCCGTCAACGTGCTGGTCTGCACCGACGTCGCCGCCCGCGGCATCCACGTCGACAACATCAGCCTGGTGCTGCACGTCGACCCGCCGCAGGACCACAAGAGCTACCTGCACCGGGGCGGCCGCACGGCGCGCGCCGGCGAGAAGGGCACCGTGGTGACGCTGGTGCTGCCCAACGAGCGCCGCTCCACCGACGCGCTCACCCGCAGGGCCGGCATCCACCCGTTCCGTCTCAAGGCCACGCCGGGCCACCCGCGCCTCGCCGAGGTGGCCGGGGCCCGCACGCCGAGCGGCGAGTCCATCCCCGTGTGGGAGCCCGACGTCCGCAAGCCGCTGCGCCCGCGCCGCGACGGCGGCACCTCCGAGCGCCGTGGCGGCCGCCGCGGCCGCCGTGACTTCGACGGTGAGCGCCGCCCGCGCCGCCACGAGGACGGCGAGCGGTCGTTCGGCGACGACCGGCGTCCGCGCCGGGAGTTCGACGGTGAGCGCAGGCCCCGCCGCGAGTTCGACGGCAACCGCGCGCCGCGCCGCCACGACGGCGACCGGCCGTTCAGCGCTCCGTCCGACGAGCGCCGCCCCCACCGGCACGGTGAGGGTGAGCGGCCGTTCGGGGGCTCGCAGGAGCCCCGCACGTTCAGTGACGACCGCCGGCGCGAGGGGCGCGGCGGCCGGGGCGGCTACCGCTCCGACGACCGCCCGCTGCGCCAGGACGACCGTGGCCCGCGTTACGGCTCCGACCGTGGCCGCCCGTTCTCGGGTGACCGCGACCGCGGCTACCGTTCCGACGACCGGCCCGCCGGTTACCGTTCCGACGACCGTCCTGGGGGTTACCGCTCCGGGCGTACCGACGAGCGCGGCAACGGCGGCTACCGCCGCAACTCCGGCCGCCGCTACGAGCGCTGACCGGTTCTGATGCACGAACGTCGCCCGCCGCACCCCCGAGGTGCGGCGGGCGACGTGCTTTCCTGGTCACGCGAGCGGGATGGCGCTGCCCGCCGGTTCATCGGTTGGGGACGGGACGAAAGCAGCCGTCCGATGTGTCCGGACTCATGACCAGGTGATGACGGTCGTCTCGCGTGGCGGACGCCGGGCGGCGTCACCCCGTGACGCAGACTAGGCTTAGCAGGCACGCCAGCCGAACGACGAGAGAGACCATGAAGACCTTCGAAGAGCTGTTCGCCGAGCTGTCAGAGAAGGCCAGGACCCGGCCCGCGGGCTCGGGCACCGTGGCCGCGCTCGACGCCGGCGTCCATGCCATCGGCAAGAAGGTCGTCGAGGAGGCCGCCGAGAGCTGGATGGCGGCCGAATACGAGTCAGACGACAGGGCAGCGGAAGAGATCTCGCAGCTCCTCTACCACGTCCAGGTGCTCATGATCGCCAGAGGCATCGGCCTCGACCAGGTCTACAAGCATCTCTAGGGCGCCCCGGCGCCCGGCCACCGCGGAGAGACAATGAGAGCGAGACACGTAAGGACCTGACATGCTGCGTCTGGCAGTACCGAACAAGGGCGCGCTCAGCGAGGGCGCCCAGAGCATGCTCAAAGAGGCCGGCTACCGGTCGCGCAGAGACAGCAAGGAGCTCGTCGTCGTCGACGAGGCCAACGGCTGCGAGCTGTTCTTCCTGCGGCCCAGAGACATCGCCGTCTACGTCGGCGAAGGCACCCTCGACCTCGGCATCACCGGCCGCGACATGCTGATCGACTCCGGCGCGCCGGTCGAGGAGATCATGCCGCTCGGCTTCGGCGGCTCCACCTTCCGGCTGGCCGCCGCCGCGGGGGCGATGACCTCGGTCGCCGACCTCGACGGCCGCCGCATCGCCACCGCCTATCCTGGCCTGCTCGACAAATACCTGTCCGACCAGGGCGTCGATGCCCGGGTCATCAAGCTCGACGGCGCCGTCGAGACCGCCATCAGGCTCGGCGTCGCCGACGCCATCGCCGACGTCGTCGAGACCGGCACCACGCTGCGCAACGTCGGGCTCGAGGTGTTCGGCGAGCCGATCATGCGTTCCGAGGCCGTGCTCATCAAGCGGCAGGGCGCGCCGGAGTCGCCGGGCGCGGGCCAGCTCGTCCGCCGCTTCCAGGGCGTCGTGCACGCCCGCGACTTCGTGATGATGGACTACGACATCCGCGCCGAGCGCATCGAGGAGGCCATCGCGCTCACCCCCGGCATGGAGGGGCCGACGGTCTCGCCGCTGCACCGCGAGGGATGGGTCGCCGTGCGGGCCATGGTCCGCCGCAAGGGTCACCAGCAGG
This sequence comes from Nonomuraea sp. NPDC049504, assembly GCF_040676845.1. Classification (NCBI taxonomy): domain Bacteria; kingdom Bacillati; phylum Actinomycetota; class Actinomycetes; order Streptosporangiales; family Streptosporangiaceae; genus Nonomuraea; species Nonomuraea sp. NPDC049504. Next base: position 51,384 of record NZ_JBFAPT010000029.1, on the reverse strand, counting down.
TGATGGACCAGCTCTGGGACATCGGCGCGCGGGCCATCCTGGTCACCGACATCTACGCCTGCCGCCTCTGATCTGACAAATGTCACGGCGAAGGCCGGAGGGAACGCACTGCCGTCCCCACCGGCCACGCCCGTAGCGTTCCCGGCATGAACGCCATCGTGTTCGACCACGTCAGCAAGCACTACGGGGACGTGCTCGCCGTCGACGACCTGTCACTGTCCGTCGAGCCCGGCTCGACGGTCGCGCTGCTCGGCCCCAACGGGGCCGGCAAGTCCACCTCCATCAACCTGCTGCTCGGCCTCCTCCTGCCCACCGCGGGCACGGTGGCGGTGCACGGGCGCGCCCCCGCCGAGGCCGTCAGGGCGGGGGAGATGGGCGCCATGCTCCAGGACGGCGCCCTCATCCCGGAGCTGACCGTCAAGGAGCTCGTCGACCTCGTCCGCCGCCTCTACCCCCGGCCCCTCGACCTGGCCGACGTCCTGGAGCTGGCCGACCTGACGAGCCTGGCCGGGCGGCGGGCGGGCAAGCTGTCCGGCGGGCAGGCGCAGCGGGTCAGGTTCGCCCTCGCGATCGCCGGGGCGCCGAAGATCCTGCTGCTCGACGAGCCCACCGCCGCCATGGACGTCGAGTCCAGGCTGCGTTTCTGGGCCGGCATGCACGACTACGCAGCCGGGGCACGTACCGTCGTGTTCGCCACCCACTACCTGGAGGAGGCCGACGAGCACTCCGACCGGGTGGTCGTCATCGCGCGCGGCCGGCTGGCCGCCGACGGCACCGCCGCCCAGATCAAGGCCGGCGCCGGAGACAGCGCCGTCAGCTTCGACCTCGGCGACCGGCCGGCGGCCGGGCTCGACCGGCTGCCCGGCGTCAGCGCCGTCGAGATCCTGGACGGCACGGCCACCTTGCACACCTCCGACCCCGACGCCACCCTCGACGCCCTCTACCGGGGCACCACGCTCGACGTGCGCGGCGTCCGGCTGGCCGGCGCCGACCTCGAGGCCGCCTTCCTCCAGCTCACCCGGGAGCCCTGATGCTCGCCTTCGCCAAGACCGACATCCTGCGCATGCTGCGCAACAGGCGCTACTTCGTCTTCGTCGTGGCCTTCCCCGTACTGCTGTACGTGATCAACGCCAGCATCTACGGCCAGGACACCGACGCGGGCGGCGTCAAGTACAGCGTCCTGCTCATGGTGTCGATGGCCGCCTACGGGGCGCTCGCGTCGTCCACGATGAGCTCCGCCGTGCCGCTGGCCACCGAGCGGCAGTCCGGCTGGCTGCGGCAGCTCCAGATCACGCCGCTGCCCGGCTCCGCCGTCATCGCCGCCAAGCTGATGACCGCGATGACGCTCGTGCTGCCCGCGCTCGTGCTGGTCAGCCTGGCCGCGATCGTGCAGCAGGGCGTGTCGTTGCCGCCCGGCAGGTGGCTGGCGCTGCTGCTGGCCCTGTGGCTGGGCGCGGTGCCGTTCGTGGCGCTCGGGCTGGCCATCGGGTCGGCGCTGACCGCCGACGCCGCCCAGCCCGTCGCGATGATCTGCATGTTCGTGCTGGCCATCGCCGGCGGCCTGTGGTTCCCGCCGGAGGTCTTCGGCGCCACCATGAAGACCGTGGCCGGGCTGACGCCCTCCTTCCACTACGCGAGCCTCGGCTGGAGCCTCGCCGCCGGGAACGGCGTGGTGATGACGGACGTGCTGGTCATCGCCGGGTGGGCGGTCGTCCTGGGCGGGCTCGCGGCCTGCTTGTACCGGCGGGCTACCGTACGGGCATGAGCTTCGCCGACCGGATCAGCTTCGACGGCCCCGACGAGAACGGGTCGCCCGCCAGGCGACTGGTGGGCGTCTCCGTCGGCATGGTCTATCTCCTCTTCCCCGTCGCCGACATCGTGACCGGCGCCTTCACCGGGGCGAAGGCGGTCTGGGCCTGCCTGCTGCTGATGACGTACGTCGGCGCCTACGTCCTCGTCGTCGCGAGCTCTCCGAGCAGGCTCAGTCTGGGCCGCTTCATCTACCCGCTGTTCGCGCTGGTCAGCGTGCTCGGCGTGACCGCCGCGCTGGCCTTCGGCGGAGCCTGGCTGAGCCTGCCGGTCTACACCGTCGTCCTGTACGCCTTCGCTCTGCGGCCCGCCCACGCCCTGATCGGCATGGTCCTCAGCCTGCTGGTCGTCATCGGCGGCGGCGTGCTGCACCGCGACTCCTGGGACACCATCGCCGTGCTCGCCGTCCAGGTGGTGACGCTCGGCGTGCTGTTCATCAGCGTCCGCAACACCCGCGCGCTGAGCCACCGGCTGCGCCTCGCCCAGGACGAGGTCGCCAGGCTCGCCGCCACCGAGGAGCGCCTGCGCATCGCCCGCGACCTGCACGACCTGCTCGGCCACAGCCTGTCGCTGATCGTGCTCAAGAGCGAGCTGGCCGGGCGGCTGGCCGAGGAGTCGCCCCGGGCGCGCCAGGAGATCGCCGACATCGAGTCCGTCGCCAGGAAGGCGCTGACCGAGGTGCGCGAGGCGGTCACCGGCTACCGGCAGCGCAGCCTCGCCGAGGAGCTCGACAGCGCCCGCGCGGTGCTGGCGGCCGCCGGGGTCGCGGCCGACGTGCGCGTCGCCGGCGGGCCGCCGCCCGCCGTGCTCGACGAGCTGTTCGGGTGGAGCGTGCGCGAGGGCGTCACCAACGTCGTCCGCCACGCGCACGCCACCCGGTGCGAGATCACCGTGACCGTCTCGGAGTCCGGCGCCGTGCTGGAGATCGTGGACGACGGGGACGGCGGCGGCGGGCCGTACGCGATGGGCAGCGGCCTGCGCGGGCTCACCGAGCGGGTGACCGGCGCGAACGGCACGGTCACGGTCGGCGACCACCGGCTCAGGGTGCTGGTTCCTGCGGTGGAGTACGCATGATCAGAGTTCTCCTGGCCGAAGACCAGGGCATGGTACGCGGGGCGCTGGCCTCCCTGCTGGGCCTCGAACCCGACATCGAGGTCGTCGGCGAGGCCGCCGACGGCGACGAGGCGCTGGCCGTCGCCACCGCCGTCCGGCCCGACGTGGCGCTGCTCGACATCGAGATGCCCCGCACCGACGGGCTCGCCGCCTGCCGCGCCATCGGCCGCGACGTGCCCGGCTGCCGGGTGATGATCCTCACCACCTTCGGCCGGCCCGGCTACCTGCGCACCGCCATGGAGGCCGGCGCCGTGGCCTTCCTCGTCAAGGACAGCCCGGCCAGGGAGCTGGCGGCGGCCATCCGGCGGGTCCACGCGGGGGAACGCGTCATCGACCCGGCCCTGGCGGCGGCTGCGCTGAGCGCGGGGCCCAACCCGCTGTCGGGACGCGAGCGCGACGTCCTGAGCGCGGCGGCCGACGGCTCCACGATCGTGGACATCGCCGCACGCCTGCACCTGTCGGAGGGCACCGTCCGCAACTACCTGTCGTCCGCCATCCAGAAAACCCACACCCGCAACCGCATCGAAGCCGTCCAACGAGCCCGCACGCAGGGCTGGCTCTAACACCCGCCCCTGGCCTCGTCCTTCGGTCCCTTGGGCGTGGGGTCAGGTTCTGGTCGTCAGCTGTCTGATCAGGTCTGAGATGCGGACGATGCCCAGGCAGCGGTTCAGTTCGTCCGTTACCACCAGGTCGTCGTAGACGCGGGTCGCGTCGCGGCCGGCGGCTTGCATGGCGGCGACGGCCGGAGTCGTGCGGGGGACCGTGCGCGGGGGGTCGGCCAGGCGGCGGGCCGGTTTGGAGCCGTGCAGGGCGTGGCCGTAGCGGGCGGCGATGGAGAGCAGGAAGCGGCTGCGGTCGAGGCTGCCCGTCGGGCGCTGGAACTCGTCCACCAGGATCACGCTGGTGATCGTCGGCTCATGGCCGAAGGCGGCCACCGCCTCCTCCGCCTTGGCCTCGGCGGGCAGCGTCACGGCGGGCAGCAGCAGCTCCTGGACGCGGGGACCGAGCATGGCTGAGGCGGGCGGCTCGTCGGTGATCGGCAGCGGGACACGTACCTTGCCGTCCGGGCCCGGAGCGAGCAGCGGGCCGTGTGCGAGGCGGACGCCCAGCCCGCGCATCACCGCCGCCTGCTGCTCCCGTTCCACGCCCGGCGCCATGACGTGTGCGCCGATGCCGCGTGCCAGCGTGACCACCGCCCGCGCCACCGCCGTCGCCCGGTGGTCCCCTGGGATGCGCGCCACCACCTCGGGGTCCAGGGCCAGCAGGTACGGGGCCGCGCCGGCCACCAGGTCCAGGCTCGGGCCCGCCGCACCCATGTCCGCGAAGCCCAGCAGGTAGCCGATCGACCGCAGCCCGTCGATGCCCACCTTCAGCAGCGGCCGGTCCTGTTCGCGGCACGTACCGGTGAGGAGGAGGATCGCCTCGCGCGGATGCCGTCCCGCTCGCCGCAGCGCCTCGTGCAGCGGGGCCAGCGCGCCCGCGCCCGGCAGCACCGCCCCGATCGGCAGTTCCAGCACCATGGGCAGCGGCGTGGCGCGCAGGACGCCGGAGGGGTCCACGACGGCGGGATGCGCGATGACGGCCCCGGTGTCGAGATCCACCAAGGGGCTGGTGAGCAGGGAGGACACGTAAGGAATGGTGGTCCTTTCGCAGCTCCCGCCAGAAGGCCAGAAAAGGAGAATTCACCGGCATTTCGGTTGAGGTTCGCGGGGGTTGGGGAGCGAGCGACCGTCCCTCAAGGTCTCCCGGGTGGGAGGGCGAGGGACCGTTCCACGCGTCGGCGCACCGGCGCCGCCCTGGGTGGGGTGGTCGAGGGGGTGGGGGTTGTTCGGTAGGGTTCGCGGCATGGGCGGGCGTCCGGCGAAGGGCGGCGGCCGGTGGGTCTGCGTGCCGCCGGAGCGCCTGCACCCGTGGATCGACGGGTTCGCCGGGCGCCATGGGCCCTTCTCAGCGAGCGGTGATGGCCGCGTCGTCCGGCTGGTGGCCGACGATGGGGCGATGGCCGATCTCCAGGTGCCTTTTCCGCCCTTGGCGCCGCCTGGGCCGCCGCACGTCACCCGGCTGGTCACGCACGCGCGGGCCGCGCGGCGGGTCGGGGTGTTCCTGGTGCGGCTCGGTGGGTACGCGGCCGGCGTCTTCCATGGGGACGAGCTGGCGGTGTCCAAGGTGGGGTCGCGGCTGGTGCAGGGGCGTACGGCGGCCGGGGGATGGTCGCAGCAGCGCTACGCCAGGCGGCGGGCGAACCAGGCGGCGCGGGTGTACGACGACGCCGTGGAGACGGCGGTGCGGGTGCTGACGCCGTACCTGGGGGAGCTGGACGGGGTGGTGTTCGGCGGCGACAGGAGAGCCGTGGACGCGCTGCGGCAGGACCGGCGGCTCGCCCCGCTGCTGGCCCTGGAGCGGGAGCCGTTCCTGGTGGTGCCGGATCCGCGGCTGGCGGTGCTGCGGGAGACGCCCGCGCAGTTCAGGGCGGTACGGATCCGCGTGGTGGATCCGGGATGACCTCTCAACGGCTGAAGGCGGGGAGGTGGTCGGTGACGTAGGCGGCCAGTGAGCGGGGCGGGCGGCCGGTGAGGTCCTTGACCGTCGTGGTGGTCGATGACCAGCGGCCGTCGCCGATCTCGGCCATCAGGGCGGCCAGCTCCTCCGCCTGGAGGCGGGGCATGCCACGGGTCTCGAGGCGGGCGGCCATCTCGGGGACGGGGAGGTCCACGTAGCGGTACGCGCGGCCCAGGACGCGGCCGATCTCCTCGGCGATCCTGGCGTGCGGCAGCGACTCTGGGCCGGTCAGCACGTGGTCGCGGCCGGGGCCGACGGGAGCGGTCAGCAGGGCGGCGGCGGTGCCGGCGACGTCGCGGGCGTCGATGTAGTTGACGGGGGCGGTGCCGTACGAGCCGTGCATGACGCCGGCCGCGAAGTCGTACGGCAGGTTCTGCATGAAGCCGGTCGGCTGCAGGATCGCCCACGGCACGCCCGACTGCCTGAGGTGGTCGTCCACGATGCCGTGCAGGCCGGTGGCGAGCCGGCCGCCGGGTGCGGCGCCGCGTACCGACACCGTGACGATCTGCGTCACGCCGGCGCGCGCGGCGAGGTCGATGACGGCGCGGTGAGCGTCGGCGAAACCGGGCCAGATCGAGCTGTTGAGGAAGAGCCGGTCGCCGGGGGACAGCAGCGCACCGATCGTCTCGGGACGCTCGAAGTCGGCCGGCCGGTACGGGATCCCGAGGTCGCCGGCGGGCCGGCGGACGGCGGCCACGACGTCCAGGCCCTTCAGGCGCGCGGCGAGGGCACGGCCGACGGACCCGGTGGCACCGGTCACCACGATCACGAGCACACCTCCATAAGCGGAAAGTCGTATTCCGGTTGACCGGACGGTACACTATGCGGAATCGAATCGTCCACTTAGGAGCCGGTACGTGCGCGCCGACGCAAGACGGAACCTCGGCAAGATCGTCACAGCCGCCGCCGAGGCCATCGCGGAGCGCGGTGTCAACGTCCCCATGGAGGTCATCGCCCGGCGCGCGGGCGTCGGCGTCGGCACCCTCTACCGGCGCTTCCCCGACCGCCACGCCCTGGTCGCGGCCATCGGCGAGCACTACGTGCACACGATGACCGAGGCGCTCGACACCGCCACGGCGGACAACGGCGACGCGTGGAGCGCGATCCGCGCCTTCGTCTCATGGGCCTCCGAGCCGGGGCGCACCGCGCTGTCCACGGCGCTCGCCGACCTGCCCGACGAGGTGATCGTGGGGCGGGCCGAGTTCAGGCGGGCGCGGGAGGAGTGGGTCGAGCGGCTCGACCACCTCGTACGCCGGGCGCAGGCCGACGGCTCGATGCGGGCGGACGTCGGCGTGGACGACCTCGTCCACCTCCTGAACGTCTTCACCTGCCACCCCGACCACCTCCCGGCGCCCGTGGCCGCCGATCCGGGGCGGTACCTGGGGCTGATGCTCGACGGCATGAGGTCAGGCGTCCCGAACTCGTGAGCGTGAAGCTCTTGAGACGATTCAATAATTTGCCGCTATGATGAGCCGAGTTCTCGGTGGACCGCGTTCTGCGGCCCACCGGACGACACCGGGTCACGCCTCCCGCCGGTGCGCCGCGTCAGGCGGGCACCCAGGGGGCGCACCCGCACCTTCAGCAGCACGGCCTCGTGAGGATCGATGGCGACCACGAACATCAAGGAGGTCGCGCAGCTGGCGCGCGTCTCGGTCGGAACGGTGAGCAATGTGCTCAACCGCCCCGAGATCGTGTCCCCGGCCACCCGCGAACGCGTCTTCGAAGCGATCAAGAAACTCGGGTTCGTCCGCAACGAGGTGGCCCGCCACCTGCGGGCGGGCCGCAGCCGTACGGTCGGGCTGGTCGTCCTCGACGTCGCCAACCCGTTCTTCGTGGACGTCGCCACCGGCGCCGAGGCGGTCGCCGACGACCACGACACGATGGTGGTGCTCTGCAACAGCGCCGGCGACTCCGGCCGCGAGCGCCGCCACCTCGACCAGCTCGAACAGCAGCGGGTGATGGGCGTCCTCATCACGCCCGTCGAGGCCGAGCCGCCCTGGCTCGAAGAGCTCGTCGCCCGCGGCACGCCCGTCGTGCTCGTCGACAGCCCCGCCACCGGGCTGCAATGCTCGGTGGCCGTGGACGACCGGCTCGGCGGCCAGATCGCCGGCGCCCACCTCATCGAGCGCGGGCACCGGCGCATCGTCTTCGTCGGCGGGCCGCCGAGCATCAAACAGGTCGCCGACCGGCAGGCCGGCGTGACCAGCGCCGTCGCCGCCGCCGGTGGGGCCGTCGAGCTGCTCACCGCCACCTCGCCGACCCTCACCGTGGCCGAGGGGCGGGCCATCGGCGAACGCGTCGCCGCCCTGCCCCCCTCCGAACGCCCCACCGCCGCCTTCTGCGCCAACGACATGATGGCGCTGGGGTTCCTGCAGGCCATGGCCTCCAACGGGCTGCGGGTGCCGGCCGACATGGCCATCATCGGCTACGACGACATCGACTTCGCCGCCGCGGCCGCCGTCCCGTTGTCCTCGGTCAGGCAACCCCGCGAGCTGCTCGGCCGCACCGCCATAGACCTGCTCCTGGAGGAGGTCTCGGAGCCCGGGGAACACCGCCACCGCCAGGTCATCTTCCAGCCCGACCTCGTCATCCGCGACTCCACCGCCCCCCACCTGACCCGCCCTTAGGGAGGGCAGGGGCTGGGAGGGCTGTGCGGCGCCTGGCTGTGCGGCGCCCGGGCGTGCGGCGCCTGGCTGTGCGGCGTCCGGGTGTGGGGCGTCCGGGTGTGGTGCTCGCGCCCCGCGCGTGTGATCTGAAGGTGTGCGCAGGCGCCGGGGTGTGCCCGCCCAGCGCTTCGGTGCCTTTCGATGGTGGCGTTGTGGCTGGTTATGCGGGCTGTGGGCGGTGGTGGGGCGGTGGTGTTTCAGGGGAGGTGGGCGGGGGTGGGAGGTGGCGTCGTGGGTGGCGGCTTCGGGGTGTGGCCCCGAGTGGTCTTGTGAGTGGGAATCAACGATTTGGTCTCGGGGGGTGCTGGTTTCTACGGTTTGGGCTGGTTGGGGGAGGGGTTCTGGGTGGGAATCGGAAATGTCGGATGTTTGTGTCATTGACTTTGAGTCGATTCAACACTAATTTCGCACCAACCGCCGTTCACTACCTTGTAACTGGGCAGGAACCACGGTGCAACACTCCACCCCCGCATTCGTGCACGTGCCACGAGAAGGTGGTGCCGGATGAACCATCCCGCCATGTCGATCAGGATCCAAGCTGCCTGCTCAGAGCTCATCTGGGTGGTGCAGCTCAACCTGATGTGGCTCGTCTTCACCCTGGCGGGAGGCGTGGTGCTCGGGATCGGGCCCGCCACCGTGGCCGCGTACACGCTGGCCCGGCGGCACGCCAGGAATGAATCGTTTCAGGCGTGGGCCGAATTCTGGGCCGCCTACCGGCGGGAGTTCGTCCGCGGCTCGCTGCTCGTCCTGCCGCCGGCGGTGCTCGCCGTCGTCCTGGCCGGCAACTACCTGTACTTCTCCGTCCTCGGCCAGGACGCGGGCGCGCTGCGTGTCACGACGTTCGTGGCGCTGCTGGCGCTGGCCGCCGTCGGGGCCTACGTCGGCCCGCTCTACACGCACTACGAGCTGCCGCTGTGGGCGTACATCCCGAAGGCGTCGCTGCTCGCGCTGACCCGGCCGGCCTCCACCGTGCTGCTGATGTTCACGCTGTGGGCGATCGTCTACGCGACCTCGCAGCTGCCCGTCCTGGCGCCCCTGGTCAGCATCGGCGCGTGGATCTCTGTCAACACCTGGCTCTGCCTGCGCTTCTTCGAGGAGAACGAGGCGCGTCTGCATTCGGAAGGAAACCCATGAGCGCATCCCGTAGTCGCCTCCTGGCTGGAGCGTTAGCGCTAACAACCGCCCTGGTGGCCTCCGCGTGCTCCGGCACCGGCGCCGGCGGAGGTGAAGGCCAGGCGGACGACGGCACGATCACGTTCATGACGCAGCTGTTCGGCACCGCCCCCGACCCCCAGGGTGAGCTGCACCAGGCGGTCGAGAAGTTCCTGGGCAAGAAGATCAAGGTCACCTGGGTGCCGAACGCCGAGTACTCGGAGAAGGTCAACGTCACCCTGGCCTCGGACAACCTGCCCGACGTCATGGTGGTCGACCCGAAGTCGCCGGCGTTCGGCAAGGCGGCGGAGGCCGGGGCGTTCTGGGACCTCACCGAGAAGATCAAGAAGTACCCGAACCTCGCCGGTGACCCCAAGGTCCTGCTGAACTCCTCGATCAACGGCAAGGTGTACGGCATCTACCGCATCAGGCCGCAGCTCCGCTCCGCGGTGATGATCCGCAAGGACTGGCTGAAGAAGGTCGGCCTGGAGGCGCCCGAGACCACGGACGACCTCTACGAGATCGCCGAGGCGTTCACCAAGAAGGACCCGGACGGCAACGGCAAGGACGACACCTACGGCCTCATCATCCCGAAGTGGCCGGGCGTCACGTTCTCCGCCTCCAGCCCGTTCAACGTGATGGACGTCTGGTTCGGCGCGCCGAACAACTGGGGCGAGCGCGACGGCAAGATCGTGCCCGAGTTCGACGTGCCCGAGTTCTTCGAGGCCAACCGCTTCATGAAGAAGATGATCGACGAGGGCCTGGTCAACCCCGACTGGAACACCCTCGACACCGCCAAGTGGAACGACCCGTTCGTCCAGGGCAAGGGCGGCATCATCATCGACGTCGACGTCCGCACGACGCAGCTGCTCGACCTGCTCAAGGAGCAGGACCCCGAGACGTACGGCGACAAGGTCCTGACGGTCGGCAACCTGGCCCGCCCCGACGGCAAGAAGTTCTCGCTGCCGTTCACCGGCTACAAGGACGTGCTGGCCATCTCCAAGCAGCGCATCCGCACCGAGGCACAGCTGGATCAGCTGCTCACCACGCTGGACAAGCTGGCCACCAAGGAAGGCCAGGTGCTGCTGTCCAACGGCATCGAGGGCCGCAACTTCAAGGTCGAGAACGGCGTGGCCGTGCTCATCAACCAGGACGACCCCAAGGTCAAGCAGCTCCAGGACGACGTGGACAAGGCGTTCATCCAGCTCGGCACGCAGGCCAGCACGGGCGTCGGCGGCGTCGCCTACCCGCGGGTGCCGCCGGAGGAGCCGTACCGCAAGGACCTCGAGGAGCGCGCCAAGCGCGTCGAGGAGGACCTGAAGACGGCCGTGTGGGACATCAGCGCCCCGGTGGTCTCGCCGACGGCGGTGGAGAAGGGCGCGACGCTCAACCCGATCGTCACCGACGCCCGGGTCAAGTACCTCGCGGGCCAGATCAGCGAAGACCAGCTCAAGGCTGAGATCAAGCGCTGGTACGACAGCGGCGGCACGCAGATCGCCCAAGAGATCCAGGACCTGGTCTCCAAGCTCGGCCAGTGACGCAAGCAGGGAGGGGCCCGGCCGGGCCCCTCCCATGGAAAGGAGGCCGAGTGGCCACCGACCTGGCGACGCCACCGGTCAAGACGGCCAGGACGCCCGGGAGCCCGCCCGGCGTGGCTCGCTGGCTGTGGCGGTTCCGATGGTTGTACCTGATGCTCGTTCCCGGGCTGGCGTACTTCCTGGTCTTCAAGTACGTCCCGATGCGCGGCCTGCAGATCGCCTTCCAGGACTTCATCCCGTTCCTGGGCTACAACGGCAGCGAATGGGTGGGCTTCAAGCACTTCGTGGACCTGTTCACGGGGCCGGACTTCAACCGCCTGATGTACAACACGCTGTTCCTGGCGCTGCTGAACATCATCTTCGTCTTCCCCGCGCCGATCATCGTCGCGCTGATGCTGAACGAGCTGCGGATCAACATACTCAAGCGCTCGGTGCAGTCGCTGATCTACATCCCGCACTTCCTGTCGTGGACGATCGTCGCGTCGCTGACGTACATCCTGTTCTCGGTGGACTACGGCGTGATCGCCGGCTGGATCCACGAGGTGGTCGGCGGCACCAAGGTCGACTACGTGGCGCAGCCCGAGTGGTTCAGGCCGGTCATCATCCTGCAGACGCTGTGGAAGACGACCGGGTGGACGACGATCATCTACCTGGCGGCGCTCGCGGGCGTGAACCACGACCTGTACGAGGCGGCCAGGATGGACGGCGCCGGCCGCTGGCGGCAGCTCTGGCACGTCACGCTGCCCGCCATCCGCCCGACGATCGTCGTCATGGCCATCCTCATGTCGGGCAACCTGCTCGACATGAGCTTCGAGCAGATCTGGCTCATGACCAACAACCTCAACCGCGCCACCGCCGACGTCTTCGACACCTTCGTCTACTACGTGGGCATCAACCAGGGCGCGTACAGCTACGCCACGGCCGTCGGCCTGTTCAAGGGCGTGGCGGGAGTCCTGCTGATCTTCGGTTCCAACTGGCTGGCCAAGCGCCTCGGCCAGCGGGGCCTGTTCTAGGAGCGCCGCATGTCCGTCAACCAGTACCGCTCCACGGGCAGCCGGATCTTCGACGCGATCAACATCACCCTGCTCACCGGGCTGGGCCTGATCACGCTCCTGCCGCTGCTGTACGTCCTCGCCGGCTCGTTCGCCTCGGAGTCGGAGATCGCCTCGCGGACGTTCTTCCTGTGGCCGCACAAGTTCGTCACCAGCACCTACGAGTACATCTTCGCCACCGACGTGTTCATCAGGGCGCTGCTGACGACGGTCGGGGTGACGCTCGTCGGCACGGTCGTGCAGCTCATGCTGACGCTGACCATGGCGTACCCGCTGGCCAAGCGCTACCTGCCGGGCCGGGCGCTGGCGCTCAACCTGGTGATCTTCACGGTGGTGTTCAGCGGCGGCATCATCCCGACCTACCTGGTGGTCCGCGACCTGGGGCTGCTCAACAGCTATTGGGCGCTGATCCTGCCGCTCGCGATCAACCCGTTCTACCTGCTCATCGTCAAGAGCTTCTTCCAGGAGCTGCCGGAGGCGCTGGAGGAGGCGGCGCGCATCGACGGCTGCACCGAGATGGGCGTCTTCTTCAGGATCGTGCTGCCGCTGTCGAAGCCGATCATCGCGACGTTCTCGCTGTTCTACGCCGTGGGCATCTGGAACGACTACATGTCGCCGCTGCTCTACATCGACGACTCCAGCAAGTGGACGCTGCAGGTGCTGGTCCGCCAGCTCACCGGCGCGGACGCGCAGAACGCGCTGTCGGCCCTCGAATCGGTCTTCTTCCCCACGCAGGGGCTGAAGTTCGCCGTCGTGGTCATCGCCACGCTGCCGATCCTGTGCTTCTACCCGTTCCTGCAGAAGCACTTCGTCAAGGGCGTGCTGATCGGGTCGGTCAAGGAATAAGGGAAGGGAAGGACCTCACATGACCGAGCTGCGCTGGCTGGACCGGCCCGGCGACCAGGGAACGACCTGGGGAGTGCCGTGGCCGCGCGGCGCGGTCGCGTCCGGCACGCCGTTCGCGCTGGCCGACGCCGGGGGGCGTGCGGTGCCGGTGCAGAGCTGGGTGAGCGCCACCTGGCCGGACGGCTCGGTCAAGTGGTCGGCGCACACGATCGGGGCCGGGCCCCACGCGGAGGCGTACCGGCTGGAGCCGGGACCCGAGCCGGCCGCCACCGCGACGCCCGTCACGGTCGCCCGCGAGGGCCGCGAGCTGGTGGTGAGCACCGGCGTGATCACCTGGCGGATCGGCGGTGGCACGCTGGCCAGGTCGGTCACGCGCGCGGGCCGCGAGATCGCCAGGGACGTGCGCCTGGTCAGCCTGCGCCAGCGCGAGCCGGCGCCCGACGAGGGCGGCCACGTGGCCCGCGAGCGGGCGGACGGCGTCGTCGAGAGCGTCACCGTCGAGCAGGACGGGCCGGTGCGCGCGGTCGTGCGGCTGGAGGGCAGGCACGGCGACTGGCTGCCGTTCACCGTGCGGCTCTACTTCCACGCCGGCGCCGAGCACGTACGGCTGATGCACACCTTCGTCTGGGACGGCGACCCCGACCGCGACTTCCTGGCCGGGCTCGGAGTGCGCGCCGACGTGGTCATGCGCGACGAGCCGCACGACCGGCACGTCCGCCTGGCCGGCGCCACGGGCTTCCTCACCGAGGCGGTACGCGGGCTCACCGGCCTGCGCATCGACCCGGGCGAGGCGGCCCGCCGCAACCAGGTCGAGGGCCGCCCCGCCGGGCCGCTCGCCCCCGGGGTCGCCACCCGGCTGCACCTCATCCCCACCTGGAGCGACTACACCCTCGACCAGGGCTCGGCCGACGGCTACACGCTGCGCAAGCGCACCAAGGACGGCCACGCCTGGGTGACGATCCCGTCGGGGACGCGCTCGGCCGGCTACGGCTACGTCGGCGGGGTGAGCGGCGGCCTCGGCTTCGGGCTGCGCGACTTCTGGCGCCTGCACCCCACCCGCCTCGACGTCAGGAACGCCGCCACCGATCTCGCCACCGCCACCGTCTGGCTCTGGTCGCCCTCCGCCCCGGCCATGGACCTGCGCTTCTACCACGACGGCATGGGCCAGGACACCTTCGCCGAGCAGCTCGAAGGGCTGGAGGTCACGTACGAGGACTACGAGCCCGGGTTCGGTGACCCGCGGGGGATCGCGCGTACGCATGAGCTGAGCCTGCGCTTCCACGAGAGCACGCCGGCCGCCGGCGAGCTGGCCGCGCACGCCGCCGCGATGAACGAGCCCGGCCTGCTGACCGCGAGCCCCGAGCGGATCCGCGAGGCGGGCGTGTTCGGCGTCTGGGAGCTGCCCGACCGCTCCACCCCCGCCCGCGCCGCCATCGAGGACCGCCTGGACTTCCTGTTCGACCTGTACGCCCGCGAACGCGAGCAGCGCCGCTGGTACGGCTTCTGGGACTACGGCGACGTCATGCACACCTACGACGCCGACCGGCACACCTGGCGCTACGACGTGGGCGGCTACGCCTGGGACAACTCCGAGCTGTCGCCCGACCTGTGGCTCTGGCTGCAGTATCTGCGCACGGGAAGGGCCGACGTCTTCCGCTTCGCCGAGGCGATGACCCGCCACACCGGCGAGGTGGACGTCTACCACCTCGGCAGGTGGCAGGGCATGGGCAGCAGGCACAACGTGCAGCACTGGGGCTGCAGCTGCAAGCAGGTGCGCATCTCCAACGCCGCCTACCGGCGCTTCCACTACTACCTGACCGCCGACGAGCGCACCGGCGACCTGCTGGACGAGCAGAGTGCGCCCGAGCGGACGTTCCTCGCCGTGGACCCGCTGCGCAAGGTGCGCGACGACGTCTACACGCCCGACCCTTCCGCCCTGTCGGTCGGGCTCGGCACCGACTGGGGCGCGCTCGCCGCCGCCTGGCTCACCCGCTGGGAGCGGCACGGCGACGAACGCGCCCGCGACCGGTTGCTCGGCACCATGGCCGGCATCGCCGCGATGCCGCGCCGCTTCCTGACCGGGGAGGGCCGGCTGGACCTGGAGACCGGCCGCTTCGACACCTCGCGCGACCAGATCTCGATCTCGCACCTGTCGTCGCTGTTCGGGCTGCCGGAGATCTGCGCCGAGCTGATCGGGCTCGGCATCGACGTGCCCGGCTTCGAGGAGGCCTGGCTGGAGTACTGCCGCCTCTACCTCGCCACCCCCGAGCAGCAGGAGGCGGCGGTGGGCCGGCCGCTGACCGGGATCTCGCTGATCGAGGCGCACAGCAGGCTCACCGCGTACGCGGCGGCGCGCACGGGGGACGCGGGGCTCGCGGCTCTGGCGTGGCGCAAGTTCTTCACCGGCGAGGGCGACCAGCTCAACGACAACCCGCTGACCGAGCAGAAGGAGTGGGCGCTGACGACGGTGGACGGCCCGCGGGTGCCGCACGCGGTGCGCGAGGCGGCGTTCGTCAGCACCAACAGCGCGGCGCAGTACGGCCTGGCCGCGATCCACAACCTGGCCCTGATAGGGGAGCACCTGCCGGAGAAATAGCAGAGGTGGAGCCCCTGCTGGGGGCTCTACACTGATCGGTATGCATACTCCCGATTGACCGGCGTCGCACGCCCAATCCTTGTTTCCTAGCTCGGGAGTGTCCGGTCACATGATCATCGCCAATGATATCGAGCTGCGCGCGGGCGCGCGCCTGCTCATCGAAAAAGCCTCCTTCCGGGTCAACCCCGGTGACAAGATCGGGCTCGTCGGCCGCAACGGCGCGGGCAAGACCACGCTGACCAAGGTGCTGGCGGGCGAGGGGTTGCCCGCCGCAGGCACGGTGACGCGCACCGGCAGCGTGGGCTACCTCCCCCAGGACCCGCGCACCGGTGACCTGCAGGTGCTGGCCCGCGACCGCATCCTGTCGGCGCGCGGCCTCGACGAGGTCATCCGCGAGCTGCGCGAGGCGGAGCTGGCCATGTCCTCCGCCGACGACCGCACCAGGGAGAAGGCCGTGCGCCGCTACGGGCGGCTCGAAGATCAGATGCACGTGCTCGGCGGTTACGCGGCCGAGTCGGAGGCGGCCTCCATCGCCTCCAGTCTCGGTCTGCCCGACCGCGTGCTCGGTCAGCCGCTGCAAACGCTTTCCGGCGGTCAGCGGCGCCGGGTGGAATTGGCGCGAATTCTTTTCAGCGGGGCGGAAACTCTCCTTCTCGACGAGCCGACAAACCACCTAGATGCGGACTCAATCGGGTGGCTTCGTGATTTTTTGCGCAGTCATCAAGGTGGCTTGGTGATCATCAGCCACGACGTCGGCCTTCTTGAAGCCACGGTCAACAAGGTCCTCCACCTCGACGCCAACCGGGCCGCGATCGATCACTACAACGTCGGCTGGACGGCCTACCTCGCCCAGCGCGAGACCGACGAGAAGCGCAGGAAGCGCGAGCGCGCCAACGCCGAGAAACAGGCGGGCGCGCTGCTCGCGCAGGCCGACAAGATGCGCGCCAAGGCCACCAAGGCCAAGGCGGCCCAAGACATGATGCGCCGCGCGCACCGGCTGCTCGCGGGCACCGAGGAGGAGCGCAAGAACGACAAGGTGGCGAAGCTGCGCTTCCCCGATCCGCAGCCGTGCGGGCGCACCCCGCTGACGGCGCGGGAGCTGTCGAAGTCGTACGGGTCGCTGGAGGTCTTCACCGACGTCGACGTGGCCATCGACCGAGGTCACAGGGTCGTCATCCTGGGCCTGAACGGCGCCGGCAAGACCACGCTGCTGCGCCTGCTGGGCGGTCTGGAAAAGCCCGACACCGGGGAGATCAAGCCGGGACACGGGCTCAAGATCGGTTATTACGCCCAGGAACACGAGACCCTTGACGCCGACCGTACGCTATTGGAGAACATGCGTTCGGCCGGTGGCGAGTTCACCGACACCGAGTTGCGCAAGGTGCTCGGGTCGTTCCTGTTCACCGGAGACGACGTCGACAAGCCCGCCGGGGTGTTGTCCGGTGGGGAGAAGACCCGTCTCGCACTTGCGATCTTGGTGCTCTCCAGCGCTAATGTCCTGCTTCTCGACGAGCCCACGAACAACCTCGATCCTGTCAGCCGCGAGCAGGTTCTCAATGCTCTGAGGTCGTATTCAGGAGCAATCGTCCTAGTCACGCACGACGAGGGTGCCGTTGACGCCCTGTCACCGGATAGGGTGATCTTGCTACCTGACGGAACTGAAGACGCATGGAGCGACGAATTTTCCGATCTTGTGGCACTCGCCTGATCTTAATTTGAGTGGGTACGGATCTTTTCCCGTGGAGTAGGTAGCCGATCCCGCTGAAATGACTGATCATGGCGGAGTAACGCTGCGGAAGTCCGGCACTACAGGAGGTACTCGTGGCCGAGACACTGAAGAAGGGCACCCGGGTCACCGGGGCCGACCGGGAAAAACTGGCCGGCGATCTCAAGAAGCGCTACGCCGCGGGTGAGAGCATCCGCGCCCTGGCCGCTTCGACCGGTCGGTCCTACGGGTTCATCCACCGCATCCTGAGCGAGTCCGGCGTGACTCTGCGCGGGCGCGGAGGGGCGACCCGAGGCAAGTCCAAGCGCTGACGGCCGCCTCGGAACGTGCGACCGCAGCCGCCCGTCCCAAGTCAGCCGGCGTCGCGCCCGAGCCAGAATCATATTCTGTAGGCTCGGGCGCGACGATCAGCATTCCGGGCATCCCGGAAGCGGAGGGAGCGGGCGATGGCGGAAGCGCAGGCGCGGCAGCGCGGGGGGAACGCGGATGACGGCTCCGCTGCGGCGGAGGACGGAGTCCGCTACGAGGTGGACGGTGAGATAGCGACGATCACGCTGGCCCGGCCGGACAAGCGCAACGCACAGACGTTCGCGACATGGTCGGCACTGGCTCGCATCGGCGAGAGCCTGCCCGAGCAGGTGCGCGTCGTCGTCGTGAAAGGTGAGGGACCGTCCTTCTCGGCAGGCATCGACCTGCGAATGTTCAAACCTGAGGGGGTTCCCGGACAGGGCTCGTTCAGTACGGCGGCCAAGATCGGCGACGCCGGCTTCGAGCAGCGCATCAGACAGGCCCAAGCGGGGTTCCTGTGGTTGCGCCGCCCGGAGATCGTCTCCATCGCGGCGGTGCAGGGGCACGCGATCGGCGCGGGGTTCCAGCTCGCGCTCTCCTGCGACCTCCGGATCGTGGCCGAGGATGTCGCGTTCTGTATGAAAGAGCCCGCACTGGGACTGGTGCCCGACCTGACCGGGACGAAGCCCCTGGTCGACCTGGTCGGCCTGGCCAAGGCCATCGACATCTGCCTGACCGCCAGGACCGTGCACGCCGACGAGGCCATGCGCATCGGCCTCGCGGAGCAAGTGGTCGCCCGTGGCGACCTGGAGCAAGCGGTACAGGACAAGATCGCCCAGCTGCTGTCCACCGACAGGGACGCGGCCGTGGCGACGAAAAGGCTCCTCCAGGGCGCGAGCCACCGCACCCTGGAGGAGCAGAGTGTGGCCGAGGGCATCGAACAGGCCGCACGCATCAAGGCGCTCTTCGGCTGAAGCAGGCTCGGGAGCCGGACCCGCGATCGGGGTGGGGTCCGGCTGAGTCGGGGATCAGTGCCGGCTGAGCCGGAGATCAGGGTCGTCCCGCTGACGTGCGTCGCTCGGCGGGACGGCGGCGCCCCGGCGCGCTCTGAGCCGTTGTGAGGCGTTCTGAGGGGGCGGGGTGGCCCCGATGGTCCGGCGAGGCCGTCACGGGCGCTCAGCGGCACGCAGAGCGGCGATCAGCCCCGGTTCACGGCGGCCCGTCCCGGTTTGGAACCGTCGAAAGGCGCGGAGAGGGCCGGGCGGAGCCCCGGGTTTCGTGGGTGGGTTGCGGGGCGGGTTGAGTGGGTGGGTTTCGGGGGTGGGTTTCGCGGTGAGCTGATCGGGGAATCTCCGGGCGCCGCCGGAGCGCTGTCTCCGGCGACGGAGGAGGGATCTGCCGGATGGCGATGATGGGTGGCGGCTTCGGGCCCCAGGTGTGGGCGTCCCTGCGACGCGACGGCTCGGTCACCAAGCAGCGGCTGCGCCCCGGCATCGCGCGGCGCATCGCCGGCTACGCCCGCCCCTACACCCGGCAGATCGTCGCGTTCCTGCTGCTCGTCGTGGCCGGCGCGGTCATCGTGGTGGCCAACCCGCTGCTGATGAAGGCGATCATCGACGACGGCATCCTCGTCAAGCGCACCGGCGTGGTCATCTGGCTGGCGGTGGCGATCGCCGCGCTCGCGCTCGTCGACGCAGGGCTGACGCTGGTGCAGCGGTGGTTCTCCGCCCGCATCGGCGAGGGCCTCATCTACGACCTGCGCACCGAGGTGTTCGACCACGTGCAGCGCATGCCGGTGGCGTTCTTCATGCGCGCCCAGACCGGCGCGCTGGTCAGCCGGCTCAACACCGACGTGATCGGCGCCCAGCGCGCGCTGACCAGCACCCTGTCCTCGGTCGTCGCCAACGTGGTCAGCCTGATCCTGGTGCTGGGCGCGATGCTGGCGCTGTCGTGGCAGGTCACGCTGGTCGCGCTGGTGCTGCTGCCGATCTTCATCGTGCCCGCGAAATACGTCGGCCGCCGCATGTCGGCGCTGACCCGTGAGCAGATGCAGCTCGACGCCGAGATGAGCTCGGTCACCACCGAGCGCTTCAACGTGGCCGGCGCCACGGTCGCCAAGCTCTACGGCCGCCCCGAGGACGACGCCGCCATGTTCGGCGGCCGGGCCGCCAGGGTGCGCGACGTCGGCGTCACCGTCGCCATGTACGGCACGGTCTTCCGCGTCGCGCTCGGCCTCATCGCCGCCCTGGCCACGGCCCTGGTCTACGGCATCGGCGGCGTGCTGTCGGTCTCCGGCGCGTTCGAGCTCGGCACGCTGGTGGCGCTGGCCGCGCTGCTGATGCGCCTCTACGGCCCGCTGACCTCGCTGTCCAACGTGCACGTCGACGTGATGACCGCGCTGGTCAGCTTCGACCGCGTCTTCGAGATCCTCGACCTCAAGCCCATGGTGGCCGAGCGGCCCGGAGCCGTGCCGGCGCCGGGCGGGCCGGTGACCATCGAGTTCGACGACGTGCACTTCCGCTACCCGGCCGCCGAGGACGTCTCGCTGGCCTCGCTGGAGTCGGTGGCCGGGCAGGACACCGGGCCCTCGCACCCGGTGCTCAAGGGCGTGTCGTTCACCGCCGAGCCCGGGCGGCTCATCGCGCTAGTCGGGCCGAGCGGCGCGGGCAAGACCACGATCACCTCGCTGGTGTCGCGGCTCTACGACGTCGACGAGGGCGCCGTACGCGTCAACGGCCTCGACGTACGCGACGCCACGCTCGCCTCGCTGCGCGACACCGTGGGCGTGGTGATGCAGGACCCCCACCTCTTCCACGACACGATCGAGGCCAACCTGCGCTACGCCAAGCCCGACGCGAGCGAGGCGGAGATGTGGGAGGCGCTGCGGGCGGCGCAGATCGCCGACCTGGTCGCGGGTCTGCCCGACGGGCTGGGGACCGTGGTGGGCGATCGCGGCTACCGGCTGTCGGGCGGCGAGAAGCAGCGGCTCGCGCTGGCCAGGCTGCTGCTCAAGGCGCCGCGCGTGGTCGTGCTCGACGAGGCCACCGCGCACCTCGACTCCGAGTCGGAGGCGGCGGTGCAGGTGGCGCTGAAGACCGCGCTCGAAGGCCGCACCTCGCTGGTGATCGCGCACCGGCTGTCCACGATCAGGGAGGCCGACGAGATCCTCGTCGTCCAGGACGGCCGCATCGCCGAGCGGGGCAGGCACGAGGCGCTGCTGGCCCGCGGCGGCCTCTACGCCGAGCTCTATCGCACCCAGTTCAGCTCCTCCGACAGCAACCCGGCCGCCTGACGCCCGCTGAGCGGGCGGCCGAAGGCCGGGGCGTGGCCGAGCGGAGCTTCGGGCGGGCAGGTGGGGTCGGGCGGTCAGGTGGGGTCAGGTGGGGTCGGGCGGGGGTCAGGCGGGCAGGTAGCCGAGGCGGGTGAGTTCCTTGGCGGCGACCTTTTCCACCAGCTCCAGGTCGTCGCGGGCGAGGGCGGTGCGCCAGGCGCCGACCTTCGGGACGGCGGGGTCGTACATGACGACCTTGGACACGCGCGTCTCCAGGAACTCGGCGAGCGTCGCGACCGCCTGCTGCGGCCTGCCGACCAGCTCCTCGTACCGCAGCGTCAGCAGGTGCGTCTCGGGCAGGGTGCGGCGCAGCTCGGCGCTGACCCGGACGGCGCCGCGCCAGCGCAGCGCGCTCTTGCCCGCCGCCGGCATGGCCTTCCAGCGCTCCAGGTGTTCCTCCTTGGCGACGCCGAGGAACGCGCTGGGGAACTCGGTCCGCTCGGCCAGCATGGCCGGCTTGAACCAGGCCAGGCAGGCGGGGTCGGCCAGCATGCCGGCGACGGCGTCCCTGCCGTCGCGGATGAGCTGCACGAACCGGGCGTCGGGGAACGCCTGCAGCAGTACGGGAGCGCTGTACAGCAGGTCGGGGCTGCCGTCGCCGAAGCGGGTGACGTCGGCGGCGCTGACGCACGGGCCCGCGCCGGTGACGCCGCCCGCGTCCCTGCACGGCTCGGCGCACTCGCCGCACGAGCGGGGCAGCACCTGCCACGACTCGGCGAGCGCGTCGCGCAGCACGCGGACGGAGCCGGGCGTCGCGGCGAGCGACGGCTTGCGGGCGAAGGCGTAGACCACGTGCGCCACGCTCGCGCGGCCCATCGTCACGTGGAAGCCGGGGGACCGTTTGAGGGCGCGGGCGAGCAGGTCCACGCCGGAATGCGGCGCTCCGAGCAGGAAGACCGGCCGGCGGACCTTGATGCCGTTGACCACGAGGATGTGGGGCGGAAGTCGCATACAGCAGCCAAGTGTGACACCGTTTGCCAGGTGAACGCGCCATCCTCAGTGTCGGTCCTCACCGGAGCGGGTGTGTCCACCGATTCCGGCATCCCCGACTTCCGGGGGCCGCAGGGCGTGTGGACGAAGAACCCGCGCGCCGAGGCCGACGCGACGATCGACCGCTACCTCGCCGACCCCGAGGTCAGGCGGGCGAGCTGGCGTTCCAGGCGCGATTCGCCGGCCTGGCGGGCGCAGCCGAACGCCGCCCACCAGGCGCTGGTCGAGCTCGAGCACGCCGGGCTGCTGCGCGCGCTCATCACCCAGAACATCGACGAGCTGCACCAGCGCGCCGGTTCGTCGCCGGAGAAGGTCATCGAGCTGCACGGCACCATGCGCCGCGCCGAGTGCCTCTCCTGTGACCTGATCACGCCGATGGAAGAAGTGCTGGGGAGGGTGGACGCGGGCGAGGACGACCCGCCGTGCCCCCGCTGCGGCGGCATCCAGAAGGCGAACACGATCTCGTTCGGGCAGTCGCTCAAGCCGGAGGTGCTGGGCGCGGCGCTCGACGCGGCCCGTACGTGCGAGCTGTTCCTCGCGGTCGGCACGTCGCTGACCGTGCACCCGGCCGCCGGGCTGTGCGGCGAGGCGCTCGACGCGGGCGCCCGGCTGGTGATCGTGAACGCCGAGCCGACCCCCTACGACCCCTTCGCCGACCGGGTCGTCAACGAGCCGATCGGCAACGCACTACCCACGCTCGTCAAGGAGTTGATCGATGCGGCCAGGTGACACCGTCGCCATCGTCTCGCCGTCAGGACCGCCGAACCCGGAGCTGCTGCGCCGCGGCGTCGAGCGGCTGGAGGGCCTCGGCCTGAAGGTCGTGGTCGGGGCGCACGCGCTCGACCGGCAGGACCTCGACTACCTGGCGGGTGCCGACGCCGCCAGGGCGGCCGACCTGCAGGACGCCTGGTGCGATCCGGCCGTCTCGGCGGTCTTCTGCTGCCGCGGCGGCTACGGCGCCGGCCGGCTGCTGGAACTGCTCGACTGGGACGCGATGCGGGCGGCAGGGCGGGCGGCAGGGCCCAAGACGCTGCTCGGGTCGAGCGACATCACGGCGCTGCACAACGCGTTCGCGATCGAGCTGGACGTGCCGACGCTGCACGGGCCGATGATCGCCTGCGACGTGATCGCCGGCGACGACGCCGGGCCAGAGCCGCTGACCTGGGAGAGCCTGCGTGAGGCGCTGTTCGGGCCGGACGAAGGAGTGACGCCGGTCGCCGGTGACCGGGTGCTGGCGCCCGGGAGCGCGGAGGGCCGCGCGGAGGGCCGCGCGGAGGGCGTGGTGCGCGGCGGTAACCTGTCGTTGCTCGCCTCGATGTGCGGCACCCGGTGGCAGCCGTCGTTCGCCGACGGCATCGCGTTCCTCGAGGACGTCGGGGAGGAGCCGTACCGCATCGACCGCATGCTCACGCAGCTGCTGCAGGCGGGCGCGTTCGACGGCGTGCGGGGCATCGCGCTCGGCTCGTGGGTGGGCTGCGGCGACCCCTATCCGGTGCTCGAAGACCGGCTGCGCCCGCTGGGGGTGCCCATCGTCGCCGGGTTGCCGGTGGGACACGGGACACCCCAGATGAGTGTGTGGTTTGGGGCACTTGGTGTTATCGATACCGAATCGTGCTCCCTGACTGGCTCGTGGGGAATGGGAGAGCAGGCAAGGTAGAGGGACGAATCCGACAGAAAGGGACACAGCGGCGTGAATTGGTACGAGCGTGACCGCGAGGCCCCGCGCCGTCCGGTCGAGGACGTCGATCTCGACTCGCTGCTGGCCCTCGTCGCGGAGTCCCTCGGATACTCCTTCGCCTTCTCCGGCGACGGCTCGCTCCTCACCCTTGAACGTGCCGAGCAACCCCCAGGGCGACCCACCGCAGGGCGGCCCACCCCCGAGCTGGTCGTCAAGCTGACCGGGCTGCGCCGCGAGGCCGCGCGCCGGGCCAGGGAGGACTGGCCGGTGCTGGTCTCCGAGCACCTGGCGCACGCCGTCGCCACCGCGGACGAGCGCGTGGACGTGTCCGACCTGGAGCAGGCCGGGCCGCTGCTGCGGATCAGGGTCGAGTCGGTGGACGCGGTGCCCGACCTGACCCGCGTCGTCGGCCGCCACCTCAACGCCGACCTGGTCGAGCTGCTCACCGTGGGCGCGCGGCTGGTCAGGCCGGAGGAGTCGGGCTGCTGGCCGGTCTCCGGCGGGCAGGCGCTCGACCGGGCGGTGGCCAACGTGCGCAGGCACGGCTCGCTGACGTCCGAGAACATCGCGCTGTCCGGCACCCCGATCATCCGGCTGACCGCCGAGAGCCCGTCGGCCGCCACCCACCTGCGCTGGCTGGACGAGCACCTGACCGTGCCCGCCGACGGGGTGCTCGTGGTGCTGCCCGACCCGTACACGCTGCTCGTGCACCCCGTCGACGGCATCGGCGTGGTACGCGCGCTCGAACGGCTGCGCGTGCACGCCGTCCGCACCGACGGGCTCAGCCCGCAGGTCTACTGGTGGCACGACGGGCAGCTGACGCTGATCAGGGCCGACATCGTCGCCCAGGACGGGCAGACCAGGCTGGTCGTGGCGCCGCCGCCCGAGTTCGCGCGCGTGCTGGCCCGGCTCGCGGTCTGACACCCGGGGTCTGAAACCGCGCGCCGGGCTGACGCTCAGCTCATGCCGACGTAGTCCCGCAGGTGGACGGCCGTGAGCGAGGTGCCGGTGGCGACCAGCTCGCCCGGCGTGCCGGCGAAGACCACCTGGCCGCCGTCGTGACCGGCCCCGGGCCCGAGGTCCACGATCCAGTCGGCGTGCGCCATGACCGCCTGGTGGTGCTCGATCACGATGACCGAGTTGCCGTCGTCCACCAGCCGGTCGAGCAGCGACAGCAGCTGGTCGACGTCGGCCAGGTGCAGGCCGGTGGTGGGCTCGTCCAGCACGTACGTGGTGCCGTTCCTGGCCATGTTGATGGCCAGCTTGAGCCGCTGCCGCTCGCCGCCCGACAGCGTCGTGAGCGGCTGCCCCAGCCCGATGTAGCCGAGCCCGACGGCCACCAGCCGGTCGAGGATGACGCCCGCCTGCCCCTTCGGGAAGAACTCCCTGGCCTCGGCGACCGGCATCTCCAGCACCTCGCTGATGTTCTTGCCGTGCAGCCGGTACGTCAGCACCTCCGGCGTGAACCGCCGCCCCTCGCACTGCTCGCACACCGAGGCGACCCCGGCCATCATCGCGAGGTCGGTGTAGATCAGCCCGATGCCCTTGCAGGCCGGGCATGCGCCCTCGGAGTTGGCGCTGAACAGGCCCGGCTTGACCCCGTTGGCCTTGGCGAACGCCGCCCTGATCGGGTCGAGCACCCCGGTGTAGGTGGCCGGGTTGCTCCGGCGCGAGCCGCGGATCTGCGACTGGTCGGCCACCACCACGCCGTCGCGGCCCGCGACGTAGCCGTGGATGAGCGAGCTCTTGCCCGATCCGGCGACGCCGGTGACCACGGTGAGCACGCCGAGCGGGATGTCCACGCTCACGTCGCGCAGGTTGTGCAGGGTGGCGTTCCTGATCGGCAGCTGCCCCGTGGGCTTGCGCACCTCCTCGCGCAGGCCCACCCGGTGGTCGAGGTAGCGGCCGGTGAGCGTGCCCGAGGCGCGCAGGCCCGCGAGGTCGCCCTGGTAGCAGATCTCGCCGCCGGCGGTCCCCGCCCCCGGCCCGAGGTCCACCACGTGGTCGGCGATCGTGATCAGCTCGGGCTTGTGCTCGACGACGAGCACCGTGTTGCCCTTGTCGCGCAGTTGCAGCAGCAGGCTGTTCATCCGCTGGATGTCGTGCGGGTGCAGCCCGGCGGTCGGCTCGTCGAAGACGTACGTGACGTCGGTGAGGCTGGAGTTGAGATGGCGCACCATCTTGACCCGCTGGGCCTCGCCGCCCGAGAGCGTGGCGGACTCGCGGTCGAGGCTGAGGTAGCCGAGCCCGATGCCGACCAGGGAGTCGAGCGTGGACAGCAGCCCTTCGAGCACCGGCCCGACCGAGGGGTCGCCGATGCCGCGGACGAACGCCGCCAGGTCGTCGATCTGCATGGCCGACAGGTCGGTGATGCCGCGGCCCTGGACGCGGGCCGAACGGGCGGCCTCGTTGAGGCGGGTGCCGCCGCACGAGGGGCAGGTCGCGGACTTGATCGCCCGGTCGGCGAACGCGCGCGCCGCCGACTGCATCGACTCGCGGTCCTTACCGAGGTACGACTTGCGCACCTTCAGCATCAGGCCCTCGTAGGTGAAGTTGTTGGTGCCGTACTTCAGCTTGCTTGCCGGCTTGTACAGCAGGTCCTGCCACTGCTGTTCGGTGAAGTCCTTCAGCTTCGTGCCAGGGTCGAACAGCCCCGAGCCGGCCACGACCTGCCACTGCCAGCTCCCGACCGGGAAGCCGGGGATCTTGATGGCGCCGTCGTCGAGCGACAGCTCACGGTCGACCAGCTCGTCCACGTCGATCTCGGACGCCTTGCCGAGGCCCTCGCACTCGGGGCACATGCCCTCGGCCCGGTTGAAGCTGAAGGCGGAGGCGGGGCCGACGTGCGGGCTGCCGATGCGGCTGAAGAGGATGCGCAGCATGGTGTGGGCGTCGGTGACGGTGCCCACGGTGGAGCGCGAGTTGGCCCCCATGCGCTCCTGGTCGACGATGATCGCCGCGCTGAGGTTGTGCAGCGCGTCGATGTCGGGCCGGCCGAGGCTCGGCATGAACGACTGGATGAACGCGGTGTACGTCTCGTCGATCAGCCGGCGGGACTCCGCGGCGATCGTGTCGAAGACGAGCGAGGACTTCCCGGAACCGGACACGCCGGTGAACACGGTGAGCCGCCGCTTGGGGACGTCGAGGGAGACGCCCTTGAGGTTGTTCTCCCTGGCGCCGCGGACCTGGATGTGGTCGTGACTGTCCGCTGCCTTGTGATCAGTGCTGTGATCGGTGCTGTGATCAACGCCGGGGTCGGTGCTTGCCTCGGGGAGCACGGGATCCTTTCGTCATCGGCCGACTGTTTATGCTGTAAGGAGATTTGGCCGAGACAGCTTACACCGGCCCGCCGGTGCTCTCGTACGGGCCGGTTCAGGCGGATTCGTGCGCTACGCCGAGAGCGGGTTGACGTGGCGGTGGTGCACCCCGATCACCGGGATCTCGTGCAGGCTGCCTGAGTACAGGAACTGCGTCATGCCGATGAGCAGCCGCCGCACGTCCTCCTGCGGGCGCACGACCAGGCGCAGGAACTGGCTCGTGGTGCCCAGCTTGTTGCCGCACTCGCGGACGTACACGCCGTGCTCGGTCAGCAGGTGGTCGCGCAGCGGCACCCCGTCGTGCCCCGGTGGCAGCTTGACCAGCAGGAAGTTGCCCTGCGAGGCGTACACCGACAGCCCCGGCATGGTGCTGAGCTGCTGGAACATCGCCCGTCTGTCGGCGCCCAGCCGCCTGAGGCTGTCCTGGTACTCGTTCATGAACTCCCGCATCATGAACACCACGACCTCGGCGAAGGAGTTCAGGTTCCACTTGGGCAGCGCGTCGCGCACCCGGCCGGCCAGCGCGGGGTTGGCCACCATGTAGCCGAAGCGGATGCCGTGCAGGCCGAAGTTCTTGCCCAGGCTGCGCAGCACGATCACGTTCGGCCGCACCGCCGCCTCCGCGGCCACCCCCGGGTACGGCTCGGCGTCCACGAACTCGCCGAACGACTCGTCCACGATCACCAGGTCGAGGTCGATGAGCTGGTCGAGCAGGTACAGGACCTGGTGCTTGGGCAGGTAGCCGCCGTCGGGGTTGTTCGGGTTGCAGATCACCGCCACCCGCGAGCCGCGCATGCGGATGAACGACACGAAGTCGTCCACGTCGAGCGCGAAGTTGCGGCTCTCCTGCAACGGGTACATGTCCACCCGCTTGCCGGTCTCCAGCGGCTGGTCGGTCCAGCGGCCGAAGGTGGGGATGGGCACCGCCAGGCTCTCGCGGACCAGCAGGTGGTCGATCCAGGTGATCAGCTCCGTCGAGCCGTTGCCCATGGCGACCGTCTTGGGGTGCAGGCCGAGCGTGGCGCACAGCTCCTCGGTGATCGTCCCTGCGTCGCTGGGATAGAACTTCAGGATCGTCTCCAGGTTCCTCCCGAGGTGCTCGAATATGTCCGGCGTGGGGAAGTACGGATTACAGGGGATGCAGAAGTCCACCGGGGCGCGCTCTCCCACCGAGCCGCGCATGAGTGAGAAGTACGACGGGCTGTGCGCTTGGGCCCGCAAGAGACTGAGCTCCACGACACCTCCATGGACCACGTGTCCGATGTGTGGAGGTACGCGCCGATCCGGGACACGGTTCAGGAGATTTCCCGATGTGATCTTCTTCACGGTGGGATCGACGGCGGGCCCATGCGGCGCAGCGTCAGGACGGCCACGTCGTCGCGGACGTCTCCGCCCGTGAACTCCTGCAGGTCGGCGCCCAGCGCGCGGCCGAGCGGCGCGGGCGGGTCCGGCGCCCACGCGCGCAGCCGCTCCTCCAGCGGGTAGAACGCGCCGCGCGGGTCACGTGCCTCGGTCACCCCGTCGGTGCACAGCAGCAGCGTCGCGCCCAGCGGGAAGGCGAAGCGCGTGCCGCGGCGGGGCGTCGCCGTCAGCGACGCGAGCCCGAGCGGCAGGGCGGGCTCGCCCAGGTCCACCTGGTACGCCTCGCCGTCGTGCAGCACGAAAGGGGCGATGTGGCCGCAGTTGATCGCCTCCACCTCGGTGTCGCCGGCGATGTCCAGCACGAGGGCCGTGACCAGCCGCTCGGGCTCGCCGGTCATGGCGGCGAACACGTTCTGCCGCACCACCGTCGTCTCCAGGGCGGCCACGACGCCGGTCAGCGTGTCCTCGCGGTAGGCGGCCTCCCTGAACGAGCCCAGCACGGCCAGCGCCGTGCCGATCGCGGGCAGGCCCTTGCCCTGGACGTCCGCGATCAGCACCCGGGTGCCGTGGCGGGACACGGCGACGTCGTACACGTCGCCGCCGACCAGGGCGTCCTCCTCGATCGGGTGGTAGAGGCCGTCCACGGCGACCTCGGCCGTACGCAGGGGGAGCGGGCGCACGATGAGCCGCTGCAGCGCCGAGGCCGCCGACCGCAGCCGGTGCACCTCCTCCTCCCGGCGTACGCGGTAACGGCAGCCGAGCACGCTCACCACGCCGAAGATCGTGGTGAACCCGGCCGCGAGCAGCAGGTCGTCGACCTGCGCGCCCAGGTAGGCGCCGGTGCCGACCTCCACCAGCACCACCCAGACGGAGGCGGCGATCGTCTGCTTCACGTCGCCGAGGCCCGACACGATGGCCGGCAGGAAGATCAGCAGCGGGTACAGCCTGATGGCCGTGCCCGTGGTCAGGTCCAGTGCGATCACCACGGCGGTGACGAGGAACAGCCCCGCGAGGAACAGGGGCGTCCACAGATAGCGCCCCCCGCTCGGCACCTGGCTCGCCCTGCTGCCGCGCCCGCCGCCGACCGGCCTCCCGCGCCTGCGCCGCGCCTGTCCCGTCACTGTCGCCCGCACCCCCCATGTCACCTTCTATCAGGCGGTTTCGCCTGCCCGGCCCACGGCGCGCGTCCTTGACCCCACCTTGCCCCGCGCGGGTAAATGAGAGTTATTCGCACGGGTGCGTTCACGCGTTTATCCGACCGGCCGCGTACGTTGTTCCGCGCCGCTCGCCCGCGTTTTCAATGGCGGGAAAACGACGGCCTGGCAAGGCCGTCCTTAATGCTTTTCCGGGTCGTTTCAGGTGGTGGATGTGTGTGGATCGTTGACTCTGTGTGCGGGAAGGATAGGCCCAGTGACTACGGAAAGTAAACAGTCGCGTCCTGTTTGGAGTGGTTTGCTGGCATTGTTGGGTGTTTTCGATGGGAGGGACAAGAGGGCGTCACTGATTCTCATTTTCTTTTCCTGGCCAAACGCATTGACAGAAATAAATGATCTTGTAAGCATCTGAGTTGAGACGCGGTGCGGCGGTGAATTCATGTCAGGAAAGGGAGCGGTCCATATGGACATCGAGCACGACTGGACCCTGCTGCCGGCCGTGGTCGTCCGCAGCGCCGGATTTCCGTGGGAGCTGGTGCTGTCACTCGCCTACCTCAGGGCGGCGGAGGCGGCCGCGGTCGTCGTACAACTGGAGCGCAAGGCATTCGACCTGCTCGCCGACGCTCCCGCCCACGCGACAGGCCCCCGCCCGGCCGGCGCGCCTGACCGCCGGGCGAACACGGGCACGGGTCCAGTAGCCGGGGCAGGAGCGGGGGCGGAGACGGGGCGGACGTCGCGCGGGCTGCGGGGGCGCCTGCGCGACCTGCGGCCGTTGCCGTCCGGGGCCGTCGTCTCCGACGCCGCCGGCGCGGGCAACTGGGTGCTGGCCTGGAACGAGGTCACCAGCATGCTGGAGCGCGCCAAGCTCACGCTCACCGCGCTCGTCGGCGGTGACGCCGCCCTCACCAGGGCCGCCGTGTCCCGGCTCACCGCCGACGAACGCTTCCTCGACGCGCTCGTCTGCTCCGCGCCCGCCCTCTACCGCGACCTGCGCCACGGTGCCAAGGGCGGCAGGACCCGCCGGGAGCTGGCCGCGCACCTGCAGCGGCTGGCCACCTCGTGCGAGACGGACGGCTGCTACGGGCCGCTGAACTACGGCGCCGTCCGGCCCGGCCCCTCCGGTCACACGTGGAAGGGGCACCGGGTCTACCGGCAGCGGGTGGCGTACCCGGCCGGGCGGGTGAACGAGGCGCTCCAGCAGCGCATCCTCGCCGACCCCGCGCTGGTGCCCGGCCTGGTGCCGCGCCGCAGGACCCTGGTGGGCGAGGTACGTGAGGGGGCCGCCTTCACCGGCCACTGCGACGGCGCCCGTACGCTCGCCGAGATCGCCGCCGCGACGGGCACCGACATGGAACGCGCGGCCGCGGCGCTCACCGTGGCGGTCCGCCGCGGCCTGCTCACCCACGACCTGTGCCCGCCCGCCGGCGTCACCGACCCCTTCGCCTGGCTCCGCGACCGCCTCACCACCCGCGCCATCCCCCTCACCCACGGCGACGGTCCCACCCATGGGCGGCCCACGGAGGACGGCGGCACCGCACCGCACAGGGAGCGGGTGCAGCCGCCGGCGCCCTGTGAGTGCGGGCTGACGCCGCACCCCGCCCACCCGGACTCCCTTCCTCCCGCCGCGCACCCCGGCTCCCTTCCTCCCGCCGCCGCAGCGCGACGAGCCTCCAGCGGCAGCGCGGGCCTCACCGGGCACGGGGGTGCCGGTGAAGCCGCGGGCGGCCCCGTAGCGGGCCCCGTAGCGGGCCCCGTAGCGGGCCCCGTAGCGGGCCCCGTAGCGGGCCACGAGAGCGGCCCCGCAGGCGGTCCCGAGAGTGGGCCCAGGCCCGGGCCCGACGCCGGGATTCGGGGCGGGGCGGGGCCGGCAGGCTTCGGGGGGAGGCCGGTCAGGGAGGCCGGGGGTGCAGCGTCGGGGGCGTCCAGGCGGGGGTTCGTGGCCCCCGCGGGCGTGCCCGTGCAGCGCGGGCTGAAGGGCGCCGGCCAGGCGTCCAGGTCCGAGCTGCCGGTGGGGCGGCGGGTCGGGGAGATCAGCGAGTTGCTCGCGCAATATCCCGCCGCCTCACCCGACGTGAAGCTCGCCGTGCAGCGCAGGATCGAGGCGCTGGCGGGCGTCGGCGGGCACCGCGACGACCGGGTGACGGTGCACGAGGCCGCCGCCGGCACGCTGCGGGTCGGCGTCGGCGACGCGCTGGCCGCCGACCTGCGGGAGCGGGTGCCGAGAGTGCTGGATCTGCTGGCCGAGGAGGCGGAGCTGACCCGGCTGCGCACCAACCGGCTGCTGGCCGGGCGGCTCGGGCCCGGCACGTACGCGCTGTCCGACGCCCTGCGCATGACCGGCGACCTGGAGATCGACCACGGCGACCGGCTGCCCGCCCGCATCGCGGAGCTGGTCCGCGCCGCGAAGCCGGGCACCGCCGAGCTGAACCTCGCGAACCTGCTGGACGAGCCCGCTCCGCCGGCCGCGCCCGTGCTGTGCTCGGCGGACGTGATGGTGGCTGCGCCGTCGCTGGAGGCGTACGAGCCGGGCGTCACCCCGCTGGTGCTCACCGCCCTGCACGACGGGGTGCTGCTCACGCCGTGGGCGCTGCAGTTCCACGACGACGAGGCCGCCTGCCTGGCCGAGCGCGACGCGCAGGTGCGGCGGGCGCTGTCGGGGTTCACGGTGCTGAACGTCGTCTCTCGCCCCGAGCACGGCGTGCCCAGGCCGGAACTGCCAGGACCCGTGCTGGAGCTCGGCGGCGCGACCGCGGGCGAGGACCGGCGCAGGATCGGCCTCGACGAGCTGTACGTGCACAGCGACGGCCACCGCGCCGTCCTGCACGCCAAGGGGTTCGAGGAGCCGCTGCTGTTCCACGACGGCGAGCACGACACGGCGCTGCACACGGCGCTCGCCCTGCCCAGGCTCCGGCTGCCGAGGCTCGGCGACCTGCCCCGCATGCCCCGGCTGACCTGGGACAACGTGGTCCTGGCCGGGCGGCGCTGGCATGTCGGCGGTGCCGCGTTCGAGGGGTTCGGGCAGGCGGGCGGGGACGGCGACCTGCTGGTGGCGATGGCCCGGCTGCGGGAGGCGTACGAGCTGCCCGTCGTGTTCTTCGCCGCCACCGCCCGCGAGCGCGTCTACGTCGACACCCGCTCGCCCGCCCTCCTCGAAGGGCTCGCCCGCCTGGCCGCGGGCGGCGACGGGGTCACGGTGAGCGAGGTGCTGCCGGGGCCCGAGGGGTGCTGGCTGCGCGACGGCGAGCACCGGTTCGCGGCCGAGCTGCGCTGCGTCTACCTGCGCCCGGCCGGGGGAGAGCGCCGCCCCTCCGGCACGAGCGCCCGCCGCGCGCCCGCACCGGCCCCGAAGCCGGTCAGGCGCCTGTTCGGCAGGATGTCCGCGCACCCCTACCCCTGGCCCGGCGAGACCACCCGCCAGAGCCGCTGAGCCCCGCCCCCGGGATAAACCGGTTGCGCCCGGCGGGGCGCGGCTGGTGTACTCCCGGGCGTTGACCGCCCGTCGAAGGAGGAGGCCCACGATGCGCGAAGCGTCCGTGATCCCTCAGCTCACCGAATCCTCCGACGCAAAGGGCATGACGCTTCTTGACTCCCTCCACACCCGGGAATCTCTCACCTGACACCTCTTCCGTCCTCCGCCTGCTCCTGCCGTCCTGGCGGGCCGCGCCCGCGCTGATCGGCGCGGTGTCCGCCGCGACCGCGCTGCCGCTGGCGGCGCCGCAGGTCACCCGGTGGTTCGTCGATGACGCGATGGGCGGCGCGAGCATCCGCCACCTCACGCTGATCGCCGCCGGCTACCTCGTGCTCGCCGTCGCCGGACAGGCGGCGCGCACCGTCACCGCGTGGCTGGCGGGCCGGCTCGCCTGGGACGGCTCCAACCGCCTGCGCGAACGCCTCACCGGTCACGCGCTCCACCTCGACCTGGCCTTCCACGGCCGGCACACGCCCGGCGAGCTGATCGAGCGGGTCGACGGCGACGTGGTGGCCGTCGCCGACTTCGTCGTCGCGTTCCTGCTCGACGTCGTGGCCGGCGTGCTGCTGCTGGCCGGCGTGGTCGTCGCCGTGCTCCTCGTGGACTGGCGGATCGGGCTGGCGCTGCTGGCGTACTGCCTGGTCATCGGGTACGGCATGGCGCGCGCCCAGCGGCTGGCCGTGCCGTCGGCGGCCAGGTCGCGGGCCGCGAGCGCCGCGCTGTTCGGCGCGCTCGAAGAGCGGCTGGCCGGGGCAGAGGACCTGCGGGCCAACGGCGCCGGCGCGCACACCGTACGCCGCTTCCACCAGGTCAGCGCGGCGCTGTTCCGCGCCGAGCACCGCGACGCCCGCATCGGCACCGTGCTGCTCGCGGGCACCTCCGTGGCCTTCGCCGCGGGAACCGCGATCATGCTGGGGCTGGCCGCGTGGACCATGCGGTCGGGGGCGCTCACGGTCGGCACCGCCGTGCTGCTCCTGCAGTACACGATGATGGTGCGGGCGCCGTTCGAGCGGCTGATCGACCAGATCAGGCAGTATCAGGCGGCGCTGGCAGGGGTGGCCCGCATCGCGGGGCTGCTGGCCGAGCGGCCGGCGCTCACGCCCGGCACCCGGCCGCTGCCTCCCACAGGGCCGCTCGGGCTCGACCTCGACGGCGTCGGTTTCACCTACCCCGGTGACGACGAGCAGGTGCTGTCGGGGGTGCGGCTGCGCCTGGCGCCCGGCGAGACGCTCGGGCTGGTCGGGCGGACCGGCAGCGGCAAGACCACCCTGGCCAGGCTGGTGCTGCGGCTGCACGATCCCGTGCAGGGGGCCGTCCGGGTGGGCGGTGTCGATCTGCGCGAGGCCGAGCCGCACTCCTTGCGGCGCAGGGCCGGCGTGGTGACGCAGGACGTGCAGCTGTTCCGGGCCAGCGTGCGCGACAACCTCACCCTGTTCCGGCCGTCGCCTGGCGACGAGCGGCTGCTGGAGGTGCTCGGAGAGGTCGGGCTCGGCGCGTGGGCGGCCTCCCTGTCCGGCGGGCTCGACGCCGAGCTGCCCGAGCTGTCGGCGGGGGAGGCGCAGCTGCTCGCGTTCGCCCGCGTGTTCCTGGCCGACCCCGGGCTGGTCGTGCTGGACGAGGCGTCCAGCCGGCTCGACCCGGCCACCGAGCGGCGGGCCGAGGCGGCCGTCGCGCGGCTCCTGGAGGGCAGGACCGGGGTGATCATCGCGCACCGGCTGTCGTCGCTGGCCCGCGTGGACACGATCGCGGTGCTCGACCGGGGCAAGATCGTCGAGTACGGCCCCCGCGCCCACCTGGCCGCCGACCCGCACAGTCGCTTCGGCCACCTCCTCGACCTGGCGGGGGTGAGCCGATGAGGCGCGACACGGCGATGGCCGCCCGGCCGTGCGATCGGGCGGGGGTGAGCCGGTGAAGCCCGTGACGGTGGTGGCCACGCGGCTGGCCACGTTCGACTTCCGGCGGTTCCTGGTCGGGGCGCTGCTGTGGCTTCCGGTGCATGTGATCCCGCTGGGCGGCGGGCTCGTCCTGCAGCGCGTGTTCGACGAGATCAGCGGGCAGCGGGCGGCCGGGCTGGACAGCGTGCTGTGGTGGTGTGCGGCGTTCGTGGGCGTCGAGGTCGTGCGGGGCGTGATGATCGTCGTCGCGTGGACGTACGGCGTCTACTGGTGGGCGGCGGCGGCCTCGCTGCTGCGCTCGAACGTGCTGCGCTCCCTGCTGACCGCGCGCGGGCCCGCCGCCGCCCGGCTGCCGCACTCCTCCGGCGAGGCCGTGGCCCGCATGCGGGACGACGTGGCCGACGCCGTGGACTTCACCGACGAGAGCGTCAGCCTGTTCGGCACCGCGGTGTTCGCCGCCGTGGCGCTGCCGATCCTGGCCTCCGTCGATCCGCTGATCACGCTGGTGCTCGTCGTCCCGATGATCGCGGCGGGCGTGCTGAGCAGGACCATGCGGCAGGTGGTCGCCCGGCTGCACGGGCGGGCCAGGCGGCTCGGCGCGACCGTGACGGCGTACGTGGGGGAGGTGTTCGGCGGTGTGCTCGCCATCAAGACGGCGGGAGCCGAGGCGGCGGTGCTCGACCGGCTGCGCGCCCACAACCGGCGGCGCCGCGACGCCGCGGTCAAGGACCGGCTGGCGACCGACCTGCTGGGCGCCGCCACCACCGCGTCCGTCGAGCTCGGCACCGGCCTGGTGCTGCTGCTCGCCGCGCCCGCCATGCGCGGCGGCGACTTCACCGTGGGCGACCTCGCGCTGTTCACCACCTACATCGGCTGGCTCACCGCGTTCCCGAGGTCGATCGGCGTGTTCCTCTCCCGGCTGCCGCAGGCCGCGGTCGCCACGGAGCGGCTGACCAGGCTCATGGCGCCGCACGAGGACGCCGCCGATCTGGTGCGCGGCTCCGGGGTGTGGCTGCGCGGCGACCCGCCGCCCGCGCCGCAGCCGCCGCCGCACGACGACCGGCTGCGGGTGCTGGAGGCGCGCGGACTGACCGTGCGCGGCGTGCTGCACGACGTCGAGCTGCGCGTCGAGCGCGGCTCCTTCACCGTCGTCACCGGAGCGGTCGGCGCGGGCAAGACCACCCTGGTACGCGCCCTGCTCGGTCTCCTGCGGGCCGACGCGGGCGAGATCGCCTGGAACGGCGTCCCCATCCGCGACCCGGGCACGTTCCTCGTCCCAGGCCGGGTCGCGTACGCGGGCCAGGTACCCCGCCTGTTCTCCGAGACCCTGCGCGAGAACCTGCTGCTCGGCCGCGCCGCCGGCGACGAGGACGCGCGGCGGGCCCTGGAGCTGGCCGTCTTCGACCGGGACCTGGCCGAGCTGACCCGCGGCCTCGACACGGTCGTCGGGCCGCGCGGCACCCGGCTGTCGGGCGGGCAGGCCCAGCGCGTCACCGCCGCCCGCGCCCTCGTCCGCGACCCCGACCTGCTGGTGGTGGACGACCTGTCGTCCGCGCTCGACGTCGAGACCGAGCGGCTGCTGTGGGAGCGGATCGCCGGGCGCGGCCCGGAGACCGTGCTGGTCGTCTCGCACCGGCAGGCCGCGCTCGAACGCGCCGACCAGGTGATCGTCCTCGACCGGGGCCGCGTCGCCGGGCGGGGGCGGCTGGCCGACCTGCTGGAGAGCTGCCCGGAGATGCGCCGGCTGTGGCACGCCGAGCTGGTCGCCGAGGCGGAGGAACGCGCGGACCTCGGCTTCGCCGAGGGCGGGGAACGCGCGGACCTCGGCGAGGCCCGGCGGGACGAAGAGCGTGGAACGGAAGGCACCATAGAAGGGTGATATCGAGCACCACGAAGGTGGCGGAGCTGGCCGGGCTCGTCGCCCGGGGCGGGGTGGCCGTGCTCAGCGGGGCCGGGCTGTCCACCGAGTCCGGCATCCCCGACTACCGGGGTCCGACAGGGCGGTCCAGGCGGGCCGAGCCGATGACGTACCAGAAGTTCGTCGGCAGCGCGCAGGCCCGGCAGCGCTACTGGGCGCGCAGCCACGTCGGGTGGCGGCACATCGGCGCGGCCCGCCCCAACGCGGGGCACCGCGCGGTCGCCGCGCTGGAGCGGCGCGGCCTGCTGGCCGGCATCGTCACCCAGAACGTCGACGGCCTGCACCAGGCGGCGGGCGCCCGCCAGGTGATCGAGCTGCACGGTGGGCTCGACCGCGTGGTCTGCCTGTCGTGCCGCGAGCGCACCCCGCGCGCCGAGCTGGAGCGCCGGCTGCGGGAGGCGAACCCCGGCTGGGACGAGGCGGGCGCCGCGATCAACCCCGACGGCGACGCGGTGCTCACCGACGCGCAGATCGCCGGGTTCAACCTGGTCGACTGCACGGGGTGCGGCGGGGTGCTCAAGCCGGACGTGGTGTTCTTCGGCGAGAACGTGCCGAGGCCGCGGGTGGACGAGTGCTTCGCCGTGGTGGGCGGCGCGCGGGCGCTGCTCGTGCTCGGGTCGTCGCTGGCCATCAAGTCGGGGCTGCGCTTCGTCACCAGGGCGGCGGAGCTCGGCATCCCCATCGCCATCGTCAACCAGGGCCCGACCGGCGGTGACGGCGACGCCTCGCTCACGCTTGACGCGCCGCTCGGGCCGGCGTTGACCGACCTCACCGCCCTGCTCGGGGCAGAATAGGGGCCATGCCTCCTCGTACGTGTCTCTGCGGCCTGCCCGCCTCCTACCAGGACTGCTGCGGCAGGCTGCACCGGGGTGAGGCGGCGGCCGCCACCGCCGAGCAGCTCATGCGCTCCCGCTTCAGCGCCTTCGGCGTGGGCGACGAGGCTTACCTGCTGCGCACCTGGCACCCGTCCGACCGGCCGCAGCGCGCCGGCATCGACCGGCGGGTCAAGTGGGTGCGGCTGGAGGTGCTGGAGACCACCGGCGGCAGCGTCGTGCACACCGAGGGCACCGTCCGCTTCCGCGCCCACTACCTGGAGCGGGGGCGGCCGGGCGAGATGGAGGAGCACAGCCGCTTCGTCCGCCTGGACGGCCGCTGGGTCTACGCCGGCGTCGTCTGACCAGCGAACGCTTCCGGCTCCCGGTGGCGCGGGTGCCGTTCGTCCCTATGCGGACTCGCGGATGACCAGCTCGGTGGGGAGGACCACCGGGTCGACGTGGCCGGCGCCGTCGATGAGGGCCAGCAGCAGGCGGAGCGTCTCCTGGGCCATCTCCGCCAGCGGCTGGCGGATGGTGGTCAGCGGCGGGTGCGTCGAGAGGGCCACCGAGGAGTCGTCGAAGCCGCCCACCGCGACGTCGTCGGGCACCCGGCGGCCGGCCGCGCGCAGCGCCGCGAGCGCGCCCGCCGCCATCAGGTCGGAGGCCACGAACACGGCGTCGATGTCGGGGGCGCGCTCCAGCAGCTCGGTCATGGCCCGCTCGCCGCTGGCCTGGGTCCAGTCGCCGTGGGCGATGAGCCGCTTGGTGGCCTTGCGGCCGAGCACGTCGGCGAAGCCTTCGAGCCGCTGGATGCCGCCCGGCGTGTCCATCGGCCCGGTGATCATGGCGATGCGCCTGCGGCCGAGGCCGACGAAGTATTCGGTCATCTGTCGGGCGCCGAGCCGGTCGTCGGCGGCGGCGTACGGGATGACGGTCTCGCGCCCGATGACCGGCCCGCACGAGACGGCGGGCGGGCCGGTGCGCAAAGCGTCGAGCAGCGGGTCGCCGGCGTGCGTCGAGACGAGCAGCACCCCGTCGGCGTGGCCGCCGCGCACGTAGCGGACCACCCGCTCGCGGTCACCCTCGTCGCCGGCCAGCATCATCACCAGCGACAGGTCGCGCTCGGCCAGCATGCGGATGGCGACCCTGATGAGCGTGCTGTAGTTGGGGTCCTCGAACAGCTTCTCGTGGGGCTCCGACAGCACCATGACGACCGACCCCGTACGCTGCGTGACCAGGCTGCGGGCGGCACGGTTGACGACGTAGCCGGTCTCGGAGATGGCCCGTTCGATGGCCACGCGCGCCGCCGGGCTCACGTATCTGTCCCCGTTGAGCAGGCGGGAGACCGTGCCGCGGGAGACTCCCGCGGCGGCGGCGACGTCGTGGATCGTAGGGCGTTTCATTTCACGGCTCCGGAGGACAGGTCGGTCTTCCAGTATCGCTGCATGGTGAGGAAGAGCGCGATCAGCGGCAGGATCGACAGGAACGCGCCCGTGAGGATCAGGTTGTAGAGGGCGGGCTGGTTGGCGCCGGCCGCGAGCAGCGTGTAGAGGCCCACCGTGAGCGGGAACTTGCCGTCGTCGCCGAGCATGATGAACGGCAGCAGGAAGTTGTTCCAGATCGCCACGAACTGGAACAGGAAGATCGTCACCATGCCGGGCACCATGAGCGGCAGCGCCACCCGCCGCATCAGCAGCCACTCGCCGGCCCCGTCGATGCGGCCGGCCTCCAGCAGCGAGTCGGGCACGGACGCGGTGGCGTAGACGCGGGCCAGGTAGATGCCGTACGGGTTGAGTATCTGCGGCAGCAGCACCGCCCAGTGGCTGTCGGCCAGCCCGACCTTGGAGAAGAGCAGATACTGCGGCACCGCCAGCACCACGCTGGGCACGAGGATGCCGCCGATCAGCAGGTTGAAGATGAGGGCCCGGCCGGGGAAGCGGTATTTCGCCAGCGCGTACCCGGAGACGGCCGACACGGCGGTGGACAGCAGCGCGCCGCCGCCCGCGTAGAGCAGCGTGTTGGCGGCCCACAGCCAGAACACGCCGTCGCGGTAGGCGAACAGCTCGCCCACGTTGTCGAGGAAGCCGGTGCCGAAGGCCAGCGTGGAGGTGCTGAACAGCTCGCCGGGCGACTTGGTGGCCGCGATCAGCACCCACACCACGGGGAAGAGGCAGTAGAGCGCGCCGATCAGCAGCAGCGCCGTCGGGACCAGCCCCGCCGTGCGGCCGGTGCGCGGGCGGCGGTGCGAGACGGTGAGCGGAGCCATCAGCCCTCCCCGAAGGCGCGGTCGCGGACCACCCGCAGGAACCCGAAGGACAGCACGAGCGCGATCGCCGCGATGACGATCGAGGTGGCGGCGGCCGAGTACAGGTCGCCGGTGACGAACGCGTCGCGGTAGACCTTCATCAGCGGGCTCCACGTGGAGCTGATGGTGTTGGTCAGCGGGCGCAGCGCGGTGGGCTCGGTGAACACCTGGACGGTCGCGATGATCGAGAACACCGTGGTCAGGATGATCGCCGGGGTCAGCATCGGGATCTTCACCCGGATCGCGATCTGCAGCTCGGACGCGCCGTCGAGGCGGGCGGCCTCGTACAGGTCGCGGGGGATGGCGCGCAGCGTGGTGTAGAGGGCCAGCATGTTGAAGCCGGTGCCGCCCCACACCGCCACGTTCGCCATCGAGTACGTCACGGTCGTGGCGCTCAGGAAGTCCACGTCGAGGACGTCGCGGATCGGGCTGAGCGAGGGCAGGTAGAGGAAGCCCCACAGCAGCGTCGCGGCCACGCCGGGCACCGCGTACGGCAGGAAGATCGCGATGCGGGAGAAGCGGGCGAGCCGCACCCGCGCCGAGTCGAGCAGCAGCGCGAACAGCAGCGCCAGCCCCAGCATCACGACCAGCACCAGCGTGCCGTAGCCGAGCACGCGCAGCCACCCGGCCCACAGCTCGGCGTCGGCGAGGGCGGCGGCGAAGTTCTCGAGCCCGACGTACACCTCCCTGCGCGCCCCCTTGCCCAGCCCGAGCCCTGACACGCGGGTCCTGTGCAGGGCCAGGTAGACGGTGTAGCCGATGGGCACCGCGAGGAACAGCGTGAACAGCACCATCGCGGGGGCCAGGAACAGGTACGGCCACGGCCCTTGCTCGGGCCGCCTCATGGAAGGGCGAGTCATGACGCGAGCTGGAAGCCGGCCTTGCGCATGTCGGCGACCGTGGCCTCCTGCATGCCGCGTACGGCGTCGGCGAACGGGGTGCCGTTCTGCAGCGCCTTGCCGAAGCCGTCCCTGAACGCGTTGTACGCCACGCCCACGTTCGGCCCGAAGGTGAACCCGCGCGCCCCGGCGGAGACGGCGGCGGCCTGCTGCCAGAAGTCGGGCTGGTTGGAGAAGTAGCCGGGGGCCGCACCCAGCGCCGACTGGGCCTTGGTGGCGGCCGGGTAGATGGCGGCCTCCTTGACCAGCAGGTCGATGGCCTTGGGGTCGGTGTTGAGCCAGGTGGCGAAGCGGGCGGCGGCCGCCTTGTTCGGCGACTTGGCCGCCACGGCGGTGGACGAGCCGCCCCAGAAGCCGCTGAAGCTCTCGCCGGCGTTCCACTGCGGCAGCGGCGCGACGGCCCACTTGCCCTTGCCCTTGGGCGCGTTGCTGGACAGCACGCCGGGCGCCCACACGGCCGACGGCCAGGTGAGCAGCCTGCCGTCGTTGAGCGCCTTGTTCCATTCGGGGGTGAAGTACGGCATGTCGTCGATGACGCCTTCCTTCACCAGGCCGCCCCAGTAGTCGGCGACCTTGGTGGTGGCCTCGTCGGCGATGTTCACCTTCCATGACTCGCCGCTGATCGACCACCACTGCGCGCCCGCCTGCTGCGCCAGACCTGTGAACGCTCCCGGATCGTTGCTGGAGAACGTGCCGAGGTAAGCCTTGGAGTCCTTCTTCCTGACCGTGCGGGCCGCCTCGCCGTACTTCTGCCAGGTCTTCGGGACCTCGATGCCGTACTTGTCGAAGAGATCCTTGCGGTAGAAGAGCATCATCGGGCCGCTGTCCTGCGGGATGCCGTAGACCGCGTCGGTGCCGAGCGTCACCAGGCCCCACAGCCCGTCGGTGAACTCGCCCTTGATCGACGCCGTCTCCGCCTTGAGGTCGGCCACCGCGTCGGCGGCGATGAACGACGGCAGGTGCTGGTACTCGGCCTGCACCACGTCCGGCGGGTTGCCGGCCTTGGCCGCCGTGAGGAACTTGGCCGCCGCGTCGTCGCCGCCCGCCTGCTTGCTGACCGTCACCTGGATGTCCGGGTTGGCGGCGTTCCAGACCTCGACGATCTTGTCCATGTTGGGGGCCCAGGTCCAGTACGTGAGCTTGACGGGCCCCTGGACGGCGGTCGCCTGGCTCTGCGCCGCCTCGGGCGCTTCGGCGGGCTCGCCGGACGCGCAGCTCGCGAGTGTGGCCGTGAGTGCGACGGCCAGGGCTGCTCCAAGGCGGTGGGCGCGCATGCGTACCTCCAGAGGGTTCTGTGAACGTGCACAGAGTGGAACAGCCCGGAAATAGGCGTCAAGAGGTCGTTACGTTCTCGTTGCGTGCCTGGAAAAATTGGGCGCAGAGGTGACTGTTCTTCCCCGGGGCACGTCGGCTTTACTGTGCACGTTCACACAAAAGTCTGCGGGGGGAACGGATGTATCCGGAGCGTCCAGCCGGGATCGCCTTTGGCGGCGACTACAACCCGGAGCAGTGGCCGCGCGAAGTGCTGGAGGAGGACGTGGCGCTCATGCGCGAGGCCGGGGTCACCCTGGTCAGCCTGGGCATGTTCTCGTGGGCGCTGATGGAGCCCGAGGAGGGGCGCTTCACGTTCGGCCGGCTCGACGAGATCATCGACCGGCTGCACGCGGCCGGCGTGGCGGTCGATCTGGCCACCCCGACCGCCGCGCCGCCCGCCTGGTTCGTCGCCCGCCACCCCGACGTGCTGCCGGTGAGCAGGGAGGGCGTGCGGATCGGGTTCGGCGGGCGGCAGAGCGCCTGCTCCAGCGCCCCGGCTTTCCGCGCGGCCACCGCCCGGCTGGTGCGCGCGCTGGGCGAGCACTACCGCGACCACCCTGCCGTGGTCATGTGGCACGTGCACAACGAGTACGGCGCCCCGCTCGGCGAGTGCTACTGCGCGCACAGCGTGGCCGCCTGGCGGGAGTGGCTGCGGCACACCTACCTCGACCTCGCCACGCTCAACGACGCCTGGGGCACCACGTTCTGGGGCCAGACCTACACCGACTGGTCGCAGATCGACGCGCCGCGCGCCAACCACACGGCGGTCAACCCGGCCCAGCGCCTCGACTACGCCCGCTTCAGCGACGGCGAGCACCGCGCGCACTACGCGCTGCAGCGCGACATCCTGCGCGAGCTGACCCCGCACCTGCCGGTCACCACGAACTTCGCCGGCACCGTCAACTGCAAGTCCACCGACCTGTGGCAGTGGGCCCGCGAGCTCGACGTCGTCGCCAACGACCACTATCTGCAGGCCGAGCGGCCCGACAACCACATCGACCTCGCCATGTCGGCCGACCTCGCCCGGTCCGTGGCGGGCGGCGCGCCGTGGATGCTCATGGAGCACTCGGCGGGCGCGGTCAACTGGCAGCCGCGCAACCTCGCCAAGCGGCCCGGCGAGATGCGCCGCAACAGCCTCGCGCACGTCGCGCGCGGCTCCGACAGCGTGCTGTTCTTCCAGTTCAGGGCCTCGCGGTTCGGGGCCGAGAAGTTCCACTCCGGGATGGTGCCGCACGCCGGGACCGACTCCGAGCAGTGGCGCGAGGTGGTGCGGCTGGGCGCCGACCTGCGGCGGCTGGCCGGGGTGCGGGGGAGCCGGGTGCGGGCCGAGGTGGCGCTGGTGTGGGACTGGGAGTCGTACTGGGCGCTGGAGCTGGACTGGCGGCCGTCGGTCGACCTGGGGTTCAGAGAGCGGATGGACGCCTTCTACGAGGTGTTGTGGCGGGAGCACGTCACGGTGGACTTCGTCCACCCTTCCGCCGATATTTCGGGATATCGGGTGGTGGTGGCGCCCAGCTCGTACCTGCTGACCGAAGCCTCCGCCAAGAACCTCCACCGGTACGTGGAGTCCGGCGGGAACCTGCTCGTGTCGTACTTCTCCGGCATCGTGGACGAGCACGACACCATCCACCCCGGCGCCCACCCCGGCGCGCTGCGCGAGCTGCTCGGCCTGTCGATCGAGGAGTTCCACCCGCTGCGCGAGCACGAGACGGTCACCCTCATCGACGGCTCCATCGACGGTCCTGCCGAGGAGGAGGCACGCGTCTGGTCGGAGCGGGTGCGCCTGGCGGGGGCCAGGGCCGTGCGGCGCTTCGGCGCGGGGCCCGACGCGGGCCACCCCGCCTTCACCCGTCACGACCTCGGCGCCGGCACCGCCTGGTACCTCGCGACGGCCCCCGTCACCGGCCTGCCCGGCCTGCTCGGCCAGGTGCTCGACCACGCCGGGGTGACCCGGCCGCGCGGCCTGCCCGACACGCTCGAACGCGTGCGCAGGGGCCGCCACCTGTTCCTCATCAACCACGGCGACCGGCCCGTGACGGTCGAGGGGGTGAGCGGCGTGAGCGTGTTCGACGGCGTACGGCACGACGGGCCGGTCACCGTCGCGGCCGGGGCCGTCACGGTCATCGAAGAGACCCAGGAAACAACCCCCCACCCCTAGGGAGACCGTCATGAGACGCATCCTCACCGCACTGCTGTTACTCGGCGCCCTCGTCGTCGCCCAGCCCGCGCACGCCGCGAAGGGTCCGGGAGGACTGGCGA
Source organism: Nonomuraea sp. NPDC049504 (assembly GCF_040676845.1). Classification (NCBI taxonomy): domain Bacteria; kingdom Bacillati; phylum Actinomycetota; class Actinomycetes; order Streptosporangiales; family Streptosporangiaceae; genus Nonomuraea; species Nonomuraea sp. NPDC049504. The sequence goes on along the minus strand of NZ_JBFAPT010000029.1, from coordinate 7,333 downwards.
TCAGGGGCGCGGACGTCTCCAGCCTGGCCAAGTCGGAGGCGCTCGGCGGCGTCTACCGCGACGCGAGCGGGCGGGCCGGCGACGCGCTGCGCATCCTCGCGCGGGGCGGGCTCAACTCCATCCGGCTGAAGGTCTGGGTGAACCCGGCCGACGGCTACAACACCAAGACGCAGGTGCTCGCCGTCGCCAGGCGCGCCAAGGCGCTCGGCATGAGCCTGCTCGTCGACTTCCACTACTCCGACAGCTGGGCGGACCCCGGCAAGCAGGTCAAGCCCGCCGCCTGGCAGTCGCTGTCGTTCGAGCAGCTGAAGCAGGCGGTGTACGCCCACACCTACGACGTGCTCGACGCCCTGCGCCGCCAGGGCACCACGGCCGACCTGGTGCAGGTCGGCAACGAGATCAACGGCGGCCTGCTGTGGCCCGACGGCTCCAACTCCACCTGGCCGAACACCGCCGCCCTGCTGAACGCCGGCTACGACGCCGTCAAGGCCGTCTCGGGGAGCACGAAGGTCGTGCTGCACCTGGCCGACGGCGGCGACAACGGCCTCTACCGCTGGTGGTTCGACAACGCCGGCGCGCACGGCATCCGGTACGACGTGATCGGGCTGTCGTACTACGCCTACTGGCACGGCACGCTGGACGCCTTCAGGGCCAACATCAACGACGTCGCCACCCGGTACGGCAAGCCGGTGCTGGTCGTCGAGACCGCGTACCCGTTCACGACGGCCGACGCCGACGGCTGGCCCAACATCATCACCGCCGGCGAGCCGTACCCCGGCTACCGGGCCACGCCGCAGGGCCAGTCGGCGATGCTGGCCAAGGTCGCCGAGATCGTGCGCAACGTCCCGAACGGCCGCGGGCTCGGCCTCTACACCTGGGAGGCCACCTGGACCGGCGTGCGCGGCAACGGCTGGGACCCGGCCGACCCGTCGTCCGGCAACGGCTGGGAGAACCAGGCGCTGTTCGACTACTCGGGCCGCGCGCTCCCGGCCTTGACGGTGCTCGGCCGCGGCTGACCGCACGCGGCCGGGCGGGGCCGGGCGGGGTCCGCGGCGTCCGGGATGGGCATGATGAAGCGCATGACGATCTCAGCAGACGAGCTGCTCACCACGACCCGCAGCGTCCGCAAGCGCCTCGATCTGACCCGCCGGGTCCCGCTCGACCTGGTCAGGGAGTGCCTGGACATCGCGCTCCAGGCGCCCACCGGGAGCAACGCGCAGGGCTGGCACTGGGTGGTGGTCACCGACGAGGACAAGCGCAAGGCCATCGGTGACTACTACGGGCGCTCGTGGCGCCGCTACTACGAGTCGAAGGCGTCGCCCGAGCGGCTGTACGAGAACGACCCGGCCAGGGTCGCCACCCAGCAGCGGGTCTCGGCCAGCGCGGCCTACCTGGCCGAGCACATGGGCGAGGTGCCGGTGCTGGTGCTGGGCTGCCTGACCGTGCCGGCCCTGCCACAGGGGAACCAGGCCGGGCTGTGGGGCTCGCTGCTGCCGGCGGCCTGGAGCTACATGCTGGCCGCCCGCGCCCGGGGGCTGGGCACCGCCTGGACGTCGCTGCACCTGGCGTACGAGGCCGAGATCGCCGAGCTGCTCGGCATCCCGGACGACGTGCGGCAGGGGGTGCTCATCCCGACCGCGTACTACACGGGGGAGACGTTCGGGCGGGCGAAGCGGCAGCCGCTGGACGAGGTGCTACACATCGACCAATGGTGACCATTCACCGCAAACCCGATATTTCCCGGATTGCCGCGCCTTGCCAGGTGCTCCATCTTAGGATCATCGCCATACCCCCTTGACGATCATCCACGAGGAGCCGACAGTGCCCGAGAGCGAGCGGGAAAGCGCGTCCAGCGGGATCGACACGAGCAAGCCCAGCGTCGCCCGCGTCTACGACTACTTTCTCGGCGGCAAGGACAACTACGAGATCGACCGCCAGGTGGCCGCAGCCGCGCTGCAGGTCGCGCCCGACGCGCCGCAGGCGGCGATGGCCAACCGGGAGTTCCTGCGGCGCACCGTGCGCTACCTCGCCGAGGCCGGTCTCCGCCAGTTCCTGGACATCGGCTCCGGCCTGCCCACCCAGGGCAACGTGCACGAGGTGGCCCAGTCGGTGACGCCGGCGGCCCACGTCGTGTACGTCGACCACGACCCCATCGTGCTCGCCCACGGCCGCGCCCTGCTGGCCGTGGACGAGACCACCACGATCGTGGACGCCGACGCCCGCGAGCCGGAGAAGGTGATGGACGACCCGAGGACGCAGGCCCTCATCGACTTCTCCGAGCCGGTCGGGCTGCTGCTCTTCGGCATCCTCCACCACCTCAACGACGAGGAGGACCCCGGAGGCGTCGCCGCCCGCTACATCAGCAGGCTCGCCCCCGGCAGCCACGTGGTGATCTCCCACTTCCACAACCCGGGCGCGGCGCTGCCCGAGGTGTCGGAGCAGGCGAGGAGCGCCGAGAAGATCTTCAACGAGAACCTCGGCACCGGCCGCTGGCGCACCCGGGAGGAGATCCTCGCCTACTTCGAGGGGCTCGAGCTGCTGGAGCCCGGCCTGGTGCCGCTGCCCGAATGGCGCCCGGAGACCGGGGACCACCAGGCGACGCCGGGGATCACGTACCACACCTTCGTCGGCGGCGTGGCACGCAAACCCTGAGCCCGCTGACCCTGAGCCCGCTGACCCTGAGCCCGGACGTCAGCCGACCGGCAGCTTGCCGGAGGTGACCACGTCGCGGTACCAGTGGGCGCTGTCCTTCCAGGTGCGCTCCATCGTCTCGCGGTCCACCCGGACGATGCCGAACCGCTTGGCGTAGCCGTGCGCCCACTCGAAGTTGTCCATGAGCGACCACACGAAGTAGCCGCGCACGTCCGCGCCCTGCGCGATGGCCTCGCTGACCGCCGTCAGGTGGCGGTGCAGGTAGTCGACGCGGTCCTGGTCGCGGACGCGCCCGTCGGGGGAGACCGGGTCGGGGAAGGCCGCGCCGTTCTCCGTGATCATGGTGGGCAGGTCCGGGTAGTCGCGGTGCAGGCGCAGCAGCAGGTCGGTCAGGCCGGTCTCGTCGATGTTCCAGCCCATCTCCGTGTACGGGCCCGGCTGCCGGACGAACTCCACGCTCTCGCAGGCGATCCACGGCGAGGCGGCGCCGTCCTGGTGGCCGTCGGCGGTCTCCTTGGGGCCGCTGCCGTCCCAGTGGCGTACCAGCGTGGGGTTGTAGTAGTTGACGCCGAGCACGTCGAGCGGCTGGCAGGCGGTCGCCTCGTCGCCGTCGCGCACGAACGACCAGTCGGTCACCCCGGCGGTGTCGGCGAGCAGGTCGGCCGGGTAGGCGCCCTCCAGCATCGGGCCGAGGAAGGCCCGGTTGGCCAGCGCGTCCGCGCGGCGCACCGCGTCGGCGTCGGCTTCCGACACGCCGCGCACGTGGTGCAGGTTGAGCGTCACCGACATCTGCGCGTCCTTGGCCGCGGTCGAGCGCAGCGCCTGCACGGCCAGGCCGTGGCCGAGGTTGAGGTGGTGCACGGCGGCCAGCGCGGCGGCCGGCTCGGTGCGCGCGGGGGCGTGCACGCCGGAGGCGTAGCCGAGGTAGGCCGAGCACCACGGCTCGTTCAGCGTGATCCACGTGTGCACGCGGTCGCCGAGCGCCTCGCCCATGAGCCTCGCGTACTCGCCGAAGCGCTCCGCGGTGTCGCGATGCGGCCAGCCGCCCGCGTCCTCCAGCTCCTGCGGCAGGTCCCAGTGGTAGAGGGTGGCGACCGGCGCGATGCCCCTGCTCAGCAGGCCGTCGACGAGCCGCTGGTAGAAGTCGAGCCCGGCGGCGTTGACCGGGCCGGTCCCGCCGGGCTGCACGCGCGGCCAGGAGATGGAGAAGCGGTAGGCGCCGACGCGCAGCGCGGCCAGCAGGTCGAGGTCCTCCTCCAGGCGGTGGTAGTGGTCGCAGGCCACGTCGCCGGTGTCGCCGCCCGCCACCAGGCCGGGCGTGTGGGAGAAGGTGTCCCAGATGGACGGGCCGCGGCCGTCCTCGTTCCAGGCTCCTTCGACCTGGTAGGCGGCGGTGGCGGTGCCCCACACAAAGTTGTCGGGAAAGACGGACATGTCACTCCTTGGGGTGATTAATGGTGGATTCAGGGTGAAAGTCAGGTAGTAATCAGGGCGGCGACCTCGCGCGGCGCCAGCGTGATCGCGCCCTCGGCGGGCGCGCCGGTCAGCAGGTCGTCGGCGCGGCCCGGCAGCTCCACCCGTACGTCCCGCGTCCCGTGGTTGAGCACGAACAGCACCTCGCCGCGGCGCACCGCCTCCACGCCTGGCGGCAGATCGGGCAACTCGCCCGCCACGCCCGCATCGGCCAGCACGCGCTCGGCCAGCGCCCCCAGGGCGGCCTGCTCGGGCATCGTGCCGACGTACCAGGCCAGGCCGTCGCCGTGCCGGTGCCGCGTGATCGCGGGGTGCCCGGCCAGGTCGCCGTCGGCGAACTCGGCCACCACCTCGGCGCCCTCGGCGGCCAGCAACTCGGTCCAGGTGCCGGCGGCGAATCCGTCTTCGCCGCCGCTCCACCGGCACCGTACGGGCCCGCCCACGGGCAGCCACTCCTCGCCGGAGACGCCCAGCACCTCGCGCAGCGGCGCGGGGAAGCGCCCGGTGCGCACGTGCGAGCGCGGGTCCACGATCCCCGAGAACGGCCCCACCACGAGCACCCCGCCGCCTCGCGCGTACGCGTCCAGCCAGGCCGCCTGCTCGTCGCTGACGAGGAACAGGTTCGGCACCACGACCAGCGCGTAGCCGTCCAGGTCCGCGCCGGGCGGCACCACGTCCACGGCGACGCCGCGCTCGAAGAACGGCACGTAGTAGTTCAGGAGCTGCTCGTCGGCGTTGAGCCGGTCGCTGGGCCGCCCGCGATCCTCCAGCGCCCACCAGCTGTCCCAGCCGAACACCATCGCCACCCGCGCCGGCACCTCGGTGCCCGCCACCCGGGAGAGCCCGCGCAGTTCCTGGCCGTGCGCGCGCACGGCGGCGTGCAGCCGCGTCTCAGGACCGGCGTGCGGCACCATCGCCGCGTGGAAGCGCTCGGCGCCGAAGCGGGAGGCCCGCCACTGGAAGTAGCACAGCCCGTCCGCGCCGCGCGCGAGCGCCTGCAGCGACTCCAAGCGGAACTGCCCCGGCGGCTTGGGCAGGTTGTGCGGCCGCCAGTTGACGGCGGTGGTGGCCTGCTCCATCAGCAGCCACGGCCGGCCCTCGGCCAGGCCGCGCATCAGGTCGTGGGTGAGCGCCGTCCGCGCCGGGGTGAGCGGGTCGCCCGGCTCGGGGTAGCAGTCGTTGGCGACCACGTCCTCCTCCGCGGCCCACGCCCAGGCGTCGACCGGCTTGAAGAAGCCCATGAAGTTCGTGGTGACCGGCACCTCGGGGGTGCGGGCGCGCAGCACGTCCCGCTGGGCGCGGAAGTGCGCGAGCAGCTGGTCGTTGCAGAAGCGCCGCCAGTCGAGCCGCTGGCCGGGATTGATGATGTACGGGGCGGTGCGCGGCGGCAGGATCTCCTCCCAGTCGCCGTAGCCCTGGCTCCAGAACGTCGTGCCCCACGCCTCGTTGAGCGTCTCCAGGTCGCCGTGCCGCTCGCGCAGCCAGCGGCGGAACGCGGCGGCCGACTCGTCACAGTGGCAGAACTGGCCGTACTCGTTGCCCACGTGCCACATCGCCAGCGCGGGATGGCCGGCGTAGCGGTCGGCCAGGGCGGTCACGATGTCGAGGGAGCGCTCCCAATAAACGGACGAAGAAGGACAGAACTGGTTCCGCGCGCCGTACCAGAGCGTGGTGCCCGACTCGTCCACCGGCAGCGTCTCCGGCCAGCGGTGGCCCAGCCAGGGCGGCGGCGAGGCCGTCGGCGTGGCCAGGTCAACGGCGATGTCGTGCCCGGCCATCAGGTCGAGCAGCCGGTCCAGCCAGCCGAAGTCGTGCTTGCCCGGCTCCGGCTCCAGCCGCGCCCAGCTGAACACGCCGACCGTGACCAGGTTGACCCCGGCCTCGCGCATCAGCGCGGCGTCCTGTGCCCACACCTCCTCGGGCCACTGCTCGGGGTTGTAGTCCCCGCCGAACAGCAGCCCCCTCTTCTGCGTGAGGGTGTGCATTCCGAGCTTCACGAAGCGGCTCCCGTACGTGGTGGTGCTGAACTGTCGCCGGCCACCAGCCGGCAGGGCACCAGCCGCTGCCGGGGCGGCCCGCCGCTGCCCAACCGGTCGATGAGCATGCGGGCACCCAGCCTGCCCAGCTCCGCGCTGGGCGGTTCGAGCGTGGTCAGCCTGGGGTGGAACATCTGCGCGACCCGCGCGGACGACAGCACGAGCAGCAGGGTCAGATCGTCGGGGACGCGCAGGCCGCGCCGCGCCGCGGCGGCCAGCACCCCGGCCGCCGCGCGGTCGTCCATCACGGCCAGCGCGGTCACGTCGGGGCGGGCGTCGAGCAGGGCGTCCAGCGCTCGCGCGCCCTCCTCGGGCGCGCCCGCGTGGCCGCCGTCCACGTACGCCAGGCCCGCCTCCCGGGCGGCGGCGGCGAGCGCGGCCGAGGCGCGGACGGCGGGGCCGTACCCGGCCGCGAAAGCGGCGGCGGGCAGGTTGACGAAGGCCAGCACCCGGTGGCCGAGCCCGGCCACGTGCGCCACGGCCTGCCGCGCGGTCGCGGTGAAGTCGATGTCGGCGTAGTCGATGCCGCCGGGCTCGCGGGTCCGCCCGATCATCGCGAACGGCACCCCCGCCCGCGTCAGGAACGCCGGCCGCTCGTCGTCGAGCCGCACCTCCATCAGCAGCACGCCGTCCACCAGGCCGAGCCCGGTCAGGTGGCGCAGCTCCTCGATGGGTCCCGCGCTCTCCGGCGAGAGCAGCACGTGGTAGCCCAGCTCCTTGGCCGCCTCGGCGGCGCCGGTGGCGAAGCGCATCTCCGTCGGCCCGAAGCCGCCGATCGGCGCGGGGAACAGCAGCGCGAGGATCCGGGTGCGCTTGCTCTGCAGGCCCCTGGCCAGCAGATTCGGCCGGTAGCCGAGCTCGCGGGCGGCCTGCTCGATGCGCAGCTTCGTGGCCGCCGCCACGGGGCGGGTGCCGTTGAGCGCGGCCGAGACGGTGCTGACGGCCACCTGCGCGCGTGCTGCCACGTCGCGCAACGAGGTCATGGCGCTCCAACGGTCGATGTGAGAAGTCGAAACGTTTCGCAAACCTAAAGTCCGATTTGTGGCGTTGTCAATGGGCAGGATTGCGGGCGCCCGAAAGTCACCGGGGCGGGGGGGGGGGCCGGGGGGGCCCCCCCCCCCCCCGGGGGGGGGGGGGGTGGGGGGGGGTGTAAAGCACGGGCGCCCCGCCGC